>WTJR01000064.1 GCA_011524755.1 Halieaceae bacterium
CTCACTCGACTGAAATGCCGGGGATAGGCCCCATTGACCCCTGCCCGTCGGACTGTCGGGGGTTTGTGACGGGATCTGTTAGCTTGGCGTAAGTATCGGGTCGTCGTGTTGCAAAGAACGGAAAGAGTTGCAGCCAGTCCTGCCGATGACTCAGATCAATTTCAGCTACTAGTGCGACTTCCTCATCTTCCGGCGCTTCCACCAAAATTCGTCCGAACGGGTCGGCAATGAAGCTACCGCCATAAAATCGGATTAATCCTTCCATACCCGTTCGGTTCGGCACCGCGATGAAGAGTCCGTTGGCAATGGCGTGTCCAACGATGACCGATTGCCAAAGGGGACGTGTATTAAATTGGGGGTGATCGGGCTCTGACCCAATAGCAGTCGGGTAGCAGAGTAGATCTGCGCCTCGAAGGCCATAGTTACGTGCAACTTCTGGGAACCATTCATCCCAGCAGGTTGGTAAACCCACATTGATATCTGCCGAGTCCATCGCAATCGTGTGGATCGGATAGGGGTTATCACTGGGGCCCTGAGCAAAGTAACAGTCTTCGAAATAGCCCTCGGTAACGGGGATGTGCAGCTTTCGAGTTTGCGCAACAACCTCACCGTTAGGCGCTACCAGAACTGCCGTGTTGAAGCCTAGGCCATCTTCTCGTTCAACCCGTTCGTAGAGCGAGACCTGAACAAAGACATCGTTGTCGCGTGCAGCGTCTTTTGCAAAAGCAACCGTCGGTCCATTTCTAATGTCTTCCGGTTGGCGATCGCTCGATGACTCGGGTCGTTTGTCGGCTGGGTAGCGACTGAGTGTGAGCTCGGGCAAAAAAACAATCTGCGCGCCCGCATGTGCACAGGCGGCGACTCCCGCATGAAGCTGCTGGAGGTGCTCGCTCGCATCGTCATACCACTTCATCTGATAGAGCCCGACACGCAGTTGCCGCGAATCCGACTCTCCCGTCGCACATAGGCTGGGTTGCAGTGTTGCTGAAATGACCTGAACCATGTCGTATCTCTTATCCGTGTGTCTTGCCTGGTCGTCGATTAGCACCGCAATGGGCGCTCAATACTGGTTGTCGAATATATCAGAGCACAAGGTGTGACATGACCCCTCTAATTGGGTACCTAACAGGCATTTACCGTCTTCTTTATGGCGGCTACGTGCTCTCGAGTTGCAGCGTAAAGTCGATGAAGCAGTGCATTGCGCTCGGTAACCCAGTCTACATACCGAGGTGGTAACGTCGATGTCAGGTGGGACTCCAGCGCAATCAACGCCGATTGAATCTCGTAATGCCGCTGTGACACCTGTGCAGACCATCGCTGCACATCTGTAGCAAAGTATTTGGCCACCACCGTTTTTGTGATCGTCCCCGCGTCAGTGATGGCCTCATTTCTGCAGTAGATGCCTTCCTTACTCGCGCTGCGCAGTACGTCGTTGGCGTGTTCAAGGTAACGTGACTGAAGTGCAGCGGCTGCCAGCAGCTGTCCCCCTGAGTTTGCCCTTATTGAGGATAGCAGCGGCTCGAGATCCTCATCGGCGGCAGACCAGCTGTGGTCTAGAAAACGCTGCACCCGCTCGGAAAGCTCCCACAGCGCTTGTGCCGAGTCACCACTTGCCGACTCGGGGTACGACCCCAGTGACATGGGCTGTTCCCAGAATTTGCGCCATTCCGGACCTGCGAGGGTTGCTGCGAAGATGCGTTTGGGCAGATTGGCACGGCGGAGTTCAATGTTTTCCCGGAGCGTGTCGGCAACACTGTTTTCCTCTTTCTCTTCCATGAGCGTTACGCAGGCAGGTGCCAGCCTTAAAAACTCAAGATCGAGAATAAGGCGTTGTGATGCCGAAGCCGTCCTCCCCATCGATGTATTGCGTTTGGCAATGTTGGCTTGCAACTCGCAGCCACTCAGGGACAGGAAGTCGATGAGCGATAATGAGCCAGTCGCCGCTAACGATTCTGTATCGAGGTCAGAAGGGAGGTCTACTCGCTGCGAAATGGTTTGGCCCCCATTGACCATCCCGATATCAATGTCAGCTGCGTTACTTAGACGTTCAACGTAGTTTGTGAGTTTTGCAGCACCCACCTCGCGCTCGGCGCAACTCGATAACGCGAGGGTCGCGATGAGCCCGATCCAAAGTGTTGAGGTCAACAAACCCGATCGCGATGTCTGTTGGCCTAGTAACACGGATCCTCGTTTCCCTCTCTAAAACAGGGCTGTAAACGTCAGTGCTGTCTCAGCCAAGCGCCGCTTGCGCTCGCTGACGCCAGTCAGATAGTGCGGTGAGTGACTCATCGGGCTGAACCTTTGCCGCCCAGCCAGCGAAATGCAGTGATACGAGTAAGTCGATGTCCGCCATGCTGAAGCTGTCACCAGCCACGTAATCTCTGGAGGAGAGCTCATCATTCATGGTGTTCAGCGCGTGCAATAATTGACTTCTTCCGCGCTCGGCGAGCGCTGGGATTTGTTCGGTGTCCAGTGTTCCGGGGAGCGCGCGGCCCGCGAACGCCGGATTCGTGTTTCGGAAGAGGTCGGCAATCGCCTTGAAGACATCGGTAAAGATACGGTGATTCCAATCGAGGATGACCGCCCGTTCTTCGTTGGATGTCCCTAAAAGCGGACGATCCGGGTGTAGCGCTTCCAAATATTGTGTAATAGCAAACACGGAACTTAGTACGCGCCCTGAATCAAGCACGAGTGCTGGAAC
>WTJR01000161.1 GCA_011524755.1 Halieaceae bacterium
GTTTTCGATTACTAGGATGACGCCAGAGTGCCTGCTATTTCCTACGCGCCATTCCACAAGTTCCCCTCCATATCCCGACAAGATGGTATCGGCCACGGTGAAGAAGGGCTCACGTCGGGGGTCCGATATCATGATGCGTTTGGTTCCACTCTCTATAGCGCGTTCGATCATGGTGGTAACCGGGTCAACGAGTTCTTCCCAGAAGCAAACATCAGCGGCAATCAACCAGTCGGTAGCGCCCAACAGGGGGGTATCTAGCTGCTCAAATCGTGCGACTACGGGGGTTACCTCGACCTCATTCAGTTCGGCAACTAGCTCAAGGTAGGGCATGACAGAGGCGTCTGCATCAACCGAGGCGACCGCCGATCCGAAATTTTTAGCGCACCAGATACCAGCGAGGCCCCAGCCACAACCCGCATCAATGACGGATTGAGGCGCATTTTCTGTGGTCGATGCGATGTAATCAATGAGAACCCCACTAGAGCTCCACAACTTGGTCCCATGGATACTCGGGTAGTGTCCCTGGCGCTTGATTGCCCGGACACGGGGGTGCCGTGCGTAGGGAACCTGTAAGCCCGCAATTGTTTTTAATGAAGGGTAGTGGGTGGCCATTAGCTCGCCTATCAGTCGAGCGTTTGGCGTGGATGCTCGATTTTAACCGGTTTTTTTAACGGACTCGGCTTGTAAACCTTTCGGTCCTTCCGTCAGCTCGAACTCGACTTCCTCGCCTTCAGCCAGACTTTTGAAGCCGTCTCCTTCAATGGCACGAAAGTGAACAAATATATCCTCAGAGCGATCTGGCATCGTAATGAAGCCAAACCCCTTAGCATTGTTGAACCACTTTACGGTGCCGACGCAGCGCTCTGCCATCTTTTGCTCCGCTTTTCATTATTATCGTTTGCGTAGCTATAACAGCGGTTGAGCGTTAACGCAACTCCTCCATCTTGCTTTTTTGGGCCGTAACTGACGAAATCGAGGTCTCAATATCGGCCAGTTTTGCTCTTTCCTTGTCCACGACATCGGCGGGAGCGCGCGCAACAAAATTGTCATTGCTCAACTTGCCCGTAAGTCGACCTTGCTCTGCTGTTAGCCGATCAAGCTCTTTAGCGAGTCGCGCTAACTCTTTATCGACATCAATCACCCCGGCCATTGGAACCATCACCTCGATGGTTCCCGCTAACGCACTTAGTGTGGGAGGTTGCTCCTCACCAGGTTTCGCAATCGTAATGCTTGCCACTTTGGCTAGTTTGGCTAACGCCTGTGTGTGTCGAGTCACGCGGGCGCTGTCCTCTGTAACCGTGTTGCCAAGAATTAGCCCTAACTCGTCTCCCGGGGGGATATTCGACTCACTGCGGATGGTTCGGACAGCGACGATGATGGACTTGAGCCACTCCATCTCAGCTTCAGCGTCACCATTTATCAGCTCATGGTCGGCCTCCGGCCACTGGGCGAGCATGATCGTATCGCCACTAATACCGAGTCTGGGAGCCACGTTCTGCCAAATCTCTTCGGTAATAAACGGCATCAACGGGTGCATTAGCCGCAGGATCGTCTCGAGCACTTCCAGTAGTGTTCGAAGGGTGCCTTGCCGCAGCTCATTCGATGACGTGTCGTCCCATAAAACGGGCTTAGATAGCTCCAAATACCAATCACAATATTCGTTCCACACGAAATCGTAGAGCGTTTGAGCTGCGTGATCGAATCGATATTGCTCAATACTGCCAGCGGTCTCTGTCATCGTTGTTTGCAAGCGACTCAATATCCATTCATCAGCTTCGCTACGCTGACTGGGTGCTGCGGGGTCGAAGCTCTCGGTGTTCATCAACACGTAGCGAGCAGCATTCCACAGCTTGTTGCAGAAGTTTCTGAATCCTTCCATTCGACCTAAGTCAAACTTAATGTCGCGGCCTGTCGATGCCAGTGAATAAAACGTATAGCGAAGTGCATCAGTACCGTATCCAGGGATCCCGTCGGGAAATTGCTTTCGCGTTGCCTTTTCAATCTTGGCCGCCTGCTGAGGTTGCATCATGCTAGACGTTCGTTTGTTGACCAGCGTTTCAAGGTCTATCCCATCAATGAGATCGATTGGGTCGAGCACATTGCCCTTGGATTTGGACATTTTTTGTCCTTCCCCATCTCTCACCAGTCCATGCACATATACTTGCTTGAACGGTACCTCGCGCTTTAAATGAAGCGACATCATGATCATGCGTGCGACCCAGAAAAAGATGATGTCGAAGCCCGTTACCAGGACTGAGGCGGGATGAAACTTGGCCAGTTCTTCCGTCTCCTCGGGCCAACCCAAGGTTGAAAAGGTCCAGAGTGCAGACGAGAACCAGGTATCGAGAACGTCGTCGTCTTGAGTTAATGAAAGGTTATCTGGAAGGCCGTGTTTCGACCGAATTGCCGCTTCGTCCTTGCCCACATAGACGTTGCCCTCTGTGTCGTACCAAGCGGGTATTCGGTGTCCCCACCAGAGCTGCCGGCTGATACACCAGTCCTGAATGTCGCGCATCCAGGCAAAATAGGTATTTTCCCATTGCTTCGGCACGAATTCGATGGCCCCGCTTTCCACAGCTTCAATTGCGGGCCCCGCAAGTTGCTTCGCATCGACGTACCATTGAAGCGTTAACCAGGGCTCAATCACTACACCCGAGCGATCGCCACGCGGCACCTTCAAGCGATGGTCTTC
>WTJR01000160.1:0-5648 GCA_011524755.1 Halieaceae bacterium
TTTCCTCGTCGAGTTGAAACTCTACTTTGGGGGCGGCTGGACTAATAGAAAGCTTAGTGTGGGTTATGTCTGGGAGCTCTTGTAGGCGTTGTCTAAATTGTTCTCCCAATACGCGTAAGGTGTGTGTATTGGGACCGTAAAGAACGACCTCAAGCGGCGCATCCACGGGTGGACCCTGATCAATACCCAAAACGAGGATCTGTGCTTGAGGGTACTTACGATCAAAATTTTTCTGTAGACGGCGTATTAGCGCGTTGGTCTGGTTTTCGTCTCGCGTGAGCACCATGCCTTCCGCCCAACCGGGTGCATTGCGCTTGTTGGAGCGCAGGTTGTAGTAGAAGGCGGGCGGACTCTCGCCGACAGACCAATCAACCCGTCGGATGAGAGGTTCTGCACGGAGATCCTCATCGAGCTGGCGAACAAGCTCCAGGGTTGCCTCAATACCGGCGCTCCTCGGCATTTCAACCCGGAGGTACATTTGATCACGGTCAGTACCGGGGAAGAATTGTGCTGTCAGCGTCGAAACACTCGCAAAGCCGAGTAGGGGGATGGATGCCGCAAGTAGCACCGAGGCTAAAGGATATTTTAGTGACCAGTCGATCGAGGCGGCGAAACGTTCTCTCGCTCTGGGTAAGACGATACCAGATCGCCACCACGCGGGACGCTCCGTCATTGCTCCGGGTAGGAGGCGTCCCCCCAGTGCGGCTGTCACAGACAGCGCGAGGACTAGACTCATAACGAGCATAACGATGACGCAGGTGGCAAGACTCCCCAGAAAATCACCAGAGGGGCCCTGCAAAATAGCCATGGGCGTAAATGCGAGGACGGTCGTAGCGGTGGCGCTAACCAAAGGCACCGTCATGCGTTTAACGGCTTTTTGCATCGCCTCGATTGCTTCATCGCCTTCGAGAAGATGTTTGCGGATCTCATCGGTTACAACGATGGAGCCATCCACTAACAATCCTAGAGCCACGACGAGACCTGTCATAGACAGTTGATGTATAGGTACATCGAGGTAATTGAGTACCACCATCGACAATAGGGTACACAGCGGTAGGCTGAGTGCGACGATTAATGCAGCGCGCCAACCCAAGGTCACGAAAAGTACCGCAACAACGATCAGCACACCGGCAATGATATTTTTCGCAACGCCTGCCAAGCGGGCCTCTGTATAGCCACTCTGGTCATAGGTTGTTTCGATCGTCAGGCCGTCGGCGGCATTCGCACGGTAATCTTCAAGAAACGCATCGAATTGCTTGCTGTACTTATCGACCTGATAGCCTTCTTTCATTTCGACAGCGAGGAACACGGATCGACGGCCATTTGATAGCGCTAGCCGGAGCGGTGGCTCCGCCTCCGATTTAGTCACAGTAGCGACATCGCTAATTCGGATGCCTGTAACGCTATCAAAATCAGCCTTGATAAACGTATCGCGCACGGCCTGAGCGTCCCCAAAGTCGCCGGCCACGTCGATAGTGAGTGCAGTTGTGGGCGAAGCGAGCTTACCTGCAGGCGTCCTTGAGTCAGAAAGGGCCAATGTCCGAGCAATATCGTCGACTGAGAGTCCTAATGTGCTGAGTGCTGTACCATTTATCTCTACATTGATCTCTTCGTCCGGCAGACCATAAGGTTTCACACGTCGTGTCTGAGGCACCTTTCGCGCCGCATCGGCAAAACGAAGCGCTTCACGGCGCAGGAGTGATGGCGAAATGTCGACACCCTCATCCGCACTGATGGCAACGATCTTCACAAATGTGGTGAAAAGATCATCGTCGAATACCGGTTGGGTTGTCCCCTCGGGAAGGTCGGCAGTGACCCTGTCAACTTTGCCCCGGAGTTCGGACCACACCCGCTTGATATCGGATCTAGACAGGTAGTAGTCGGCCTCAATAACGATGGTAGACACCCCATTGATCGAACTGGAGTCGATCTCTTGGACATCGGGGTGCTCGCGCAGAGCGTCCTCCAACGGCTTCGTTACGAGGCTTTCTACACGCGCAGGGCTTGCACCGGGATAAAAGGTTTGAACCGACGCAACGAAGGGCGTAATCGAGGGATCTTCTTGTCGACCCAAGCTGTTATAGGAGGTTACCCCCACAACAATGATCGAAATTACCAGTAGGGCGAGATAGCGCCCGTTTTCAAAGAGGCTTGTGGCAATCATCGCTGGGCACTCAGTTGATCACGCGTATCGAGGGTACGATTTCGACAGGAGATCCAGGTGACAGCCGCTGCATGCCGGAGGCGACTACCGTTGCATCATTAGTGATGGTTCCTCGGACAAAGACGCGATCGCCCTCACTGTAGATGACCTCCACACTTTCTCGCGCCGTAATGGTCTCACCGGTCTCATTTTTACGCGTGACGAGCACGGTCCATAGTCCCTTATCACCCTCGAGAAGCGCACTGAGGGGCAACCATCCGCCGGTTTCCGTGACATCCTCCTCGAATTGGAGTGCGACGGTTTGTCCAACGCGAGCAGGCGTACCCTCGGGTAGGGTAAGAACAGCGAGTACCGTCAACGTTTGGGAATCCACGTCTGCGCCCACACTGCGTAGTGTTGCCGGAACAGCTCTATCGTTGAGATAGAGGTTGTACTGCTCACCAATTCGGGCGCTGTCAGCGAATTTTGGTGATATGCCAACGTGAGCCTCGCGCTCTCCGACAGATACGAGGCGTAGGACCGGTACATTAGGGCCAATGATGCTTCCGGGTTCTCGCAGGGTCTTTGAGACGATGGCATCGAAGGGTGCGGTCAATTGGCTCTTTGCAACGACTATTTCTGCATTTCGGACGCTTGCCTGTGTTGTTTCAAGTCGAGCTTGGGTAGCTTCAACGGTAAGACGTGCATCGTCGGCCTCCCTTTGTGAAACAAGATTCTGACTGCGTAGGCTGTTGATGCGTTCTAAGTTGAGTTCTGCAAGCTCTAGCTGAGCTGACACTTCTTTCGATTGCGCTTTCGCGAGCGAGAGCGCGGCTTCTTGCTGACGCGTATCAAGTTTGCCTAGCGCTTGACCGGTGGTGACAAAATCACCCTCCTGTGCAGTGAGAGCGTCTAAGACGCCTGCGACCTCAAAACCCACATTGCTATCTGAGCTTGCCTCGACAACGCCTAAAAAGCGTGTCGTGGTCGTGTAACTCCGCTCCAGCTGATAGGGCACAACGACAACGGGTAAGGGCTGGGCTTCCGTCGAAATGGTGGGTTTGACGTTTGCCTCGATTGCATCCGACCCGAACAGTACGATGCCGGCGGCACCGACTGCACTGAAGAGCGTTGTAAAGAACATCCGTGATGTCATGGCTTAGCGTGTCTCGTATGTTAATGACATTAACTTACGATGTTATCACGATTAACATTCAAAAATCAGCCTGTCATGGTGCTGTTTAGGTTGAGGATGAGAACCTTTCGACTTGCGTCAAATTCGCTAATCCGAGACACTTCACAGCCTTGTCTTCGGACAAGGTCACTGGTGACTCGGACGGTCCCCTCGCAGCGATAGATAGTGAACCCCGCCAGGCCCGGAAGGGAGCAACGGTAGTTATCGACTCGGGTGCCGAGGTGTGGCTGTTCGAGTCGCCTCCAATTACGGTCGGGCTCCAAAATGGCTTATCAAGTTCTTGCGCGTAAATGGCGACCTTCCAACTTCTCTCAGATGGTTGGACAGGAGCACGTGGTTAAGGCGCTGACGACCGCGTTAGAGTCCGAAAGACTGCACCATGCCTATTTGTTCACGGGTACGCGCGGGGTAGGTAAAACCACGGTCGCTCGGCTGATTGCGAAAAGTCTCAACTGCGAAACTGGCGTAACCGCTGAGCCCTGCGGGCAATGTGCGAGTTGCATCGAGATTGCCGAAGGCAGAAGCGTTGACGTACTTGAAGTTGATGCTGCCTCTCGAACCAAGGTCGAAGATACGCGAGACCTGCTTGATAATGTTCAGTACGCGCCAACGCGCTCGCGCTTCAAGATTTATCTGATCGACGAAGTTCACATGCTCTCGAATCACAGCTTCAATGCGCTGTTGAAAACGCTCGAAGAGCCACCGGAGCACGTCAAGTTTCTACTGGCAACGACGGATCCGCAAAAACTGCCTGCAACCGTGTTGTCGCGCTGCCTACAGTTCAACCTGAAGAACATGGTGCCGCAGCAAATCATTGATCACCTTCGTCACGTGCTGGCAGAGGAGTCGGTAGGCTTCGATGATGAGTCGCTGGCATTGCTTGCTCGTGGTGCCGAGGGATCAATGCGAGACGCACTGTCACTGACCGATCAGGCGATTGCGCATGGATCGGGAAAGTTGGCGGCTGATGAAGTCCGGCAAATGCTTGGCACAGTGTCGAGAACCAAGGTATTTGATTTGCTGGATGCAATCGTTGCGAACGATCCCAAGCTTGCACTGGCTGTGGTCGAGGACATCGCGTCACATTCACCAGACTATGCCGGGACATTAGACGAGCTCGCATCAGTCTTGCACCAGATAAGCTTGGCTCAGGCAGTACCAGGCTCGGTAGATTCGACCTTACCCGAGCATGAGAGGCTGGCGAGCCTGGCTGGGAGCATGACAGCTGATGATGCGCATTTGTGGTGGCAGATGGCTGTGGCCGCGAAACGTGAGCTTTATTTGGCGTCTGATCCCCGCGCTGGGCTCGATATGGCTGTCCTGCGAATGATTGCCTTCAGGCCGGCCGTTGTGCTGACAGACGCATCCGAGGTGCCCCCGGCAAAAAAGCCTGAGCCACCGGTGATGCCGGTGGAGCCGGCAACCACGTCAAAGCAACAACCGAGTATTTCATCGGATCGACCTGATAACGACACTACAAGCGCCGATCAAATGGCCTCCGAGCAGGAAGTTGTCGCGTCAAATCGAGTGTCTGAGCCAGCGTCCGGCGTCTCTACAGCAGAAAATCCCGCGCGCGCAGTGGAAGTTACTGATAGACCCTCACACCCAGCGGTCGATGCGCCAACGCGAGCTGCAACAAGCGTCGCTCCGTTGGGGTCTACCAACGGTGTCGGCAATGGCAGTCAGGTTCCGCCCGCTGCTGTCATTGAGGTCCCTGATGGAGCCAAGCCACCGGATGAGGATCTGCCAACCCATGGATCGTGGCCTGACTTTTTCGAAGGGTTGGGGCTCAAAGGCGTGATACACACAGTAGCCTCGCACTTCGAGCTGTCCGTGGCGTTTGACCGTACGCTTTGTTTTATGCTGTCTCCGGCCAATGCCACGCTCTTCAATGAACGGCACCAGAGAGGTCTGGCATCTGCAATCGAACAAGTACTAGAAGAGCCGGTGACAGTGCAGGTTGTTCTGGGTGAAACCTCAGATAAAACACCTGCGTATCAACGCGAATTGTTGGAGCAGCAACGGCTCTCAGCTGCGCGCCAAGCGCTCGAGTCTGATGATTGTCTCAACGCGCTGTTGACTGATTTTGATGCCATTGTCCTTCCAGAGTCGGTTCGTCCCCCGCTAGTGGAGCTGTAGTCCCTTGAAACTGAGTCCCGCAATACAAGAATTGATTGAGGCGTTGCGCCACTTGCCCGGCGTGGGGCCAAAATCTGCTCAGCGAATGACATTACATTTGCTTGAGCGCGATCGCGAGGCAGCTCAATTGTTGGGAGATGCGCTTTTAAATGCGCTGGCAAAGGTTGAACG
>WTJR01000160.1:5748-11081 GCA_011524755.1 Halieaceae bacterium
ACCACGTTGGCTCACGCGTTGGGCGGTAGAAAAGAAGTAGGGCAAGCTTGACATACCAGCTCATAGAAACAGACGAGGCCTTGGGTGCGCTGCTGGAGCAGCACTCGGGCGAGCGATTTGTTGCCGTTGATACCGAGTTTCGACGTCGAGACACGTTTTATCCGCAAGTTGCACTACTACAGCTTTGCTGGAAAAAAGAATCGTATCTAATTGATCCTACGAAGATTTCTGATCTAAATTCGGTGAAAGCGTTGCTGGCTGACCCCCGAGTGATCAAGCTGATCCACAGCCCTAGTGAAGATTTAGAGGTGTTTGATCGGTGGCTTCAGATGACCCCAACCCCCTTGTTCGATACTCAGCGCGCGCTGGCTGTACTCGGACGAGGCTTCGGGCTCGGCTATAGGGCAATGGTGGAGATGTATACGGGTGACGTTATATCCAAAGAGGAAACCACCTCGGATTGGCTCAAACGACCCTTGACTGACCGTCAGCTTAGCTATGCGGCGCTCGATGTTACCTACCTTCGTCAGATCGGAGAGCAACTCTACGATGCGTGCGAAGAAAGTCAGCGTTTAGCCTGGGTTCTGGAAGATACGGCTCGCCTGACCTTGGGTGGCCGAGGGCCCGCGGCAAAATTTAAATCGGCTTGGAAAATGAAACCTCGTGAGCAGGTCATACTGCATCAATTGATTGACTGGCGGGAGGAAGAGGCGAGACGACTGGATAGGCCACGAAGTTGGGTGATACCTGACAAGGTAATGGTGTCACTTGCGAAGCGTCAGCCATCGCATATGGCACAGCTATCGACCGTCGATGGACTTCACGACGCTGTTATCAGAAAAAGGGGTAAGCGCATTCTGGAGGTCATTGCCAATGCAAGCGATGACCAGTCCGAATTACCCGCTGTCTGGCAGACACCGCTGCGTTCAGATCAAAAAGAATGGGCATCAACGCTAGGCGAAGCTGTTGCAACTACTGCGGTGACTCTTGGCGTTGCGCCTGAGGTTCTGTTTGCGGGTAAGGACGTTGAGCGCCTAATTCAAGCTATCTTGACGTCTCAGGAGGTACCGGAAGATCTAAGGGGTTGGAGAGATCCGGTCATAACTCAGCACCTGTTAGCGCTCTTGGCGTCACTAGTGGGCCCATCTACTGATCCCAAGGCATGAATGCACAGTCACACTGACAGCTTGAGTTACGCGTCGTTAACTGCAATGGCATGGCCTTTCATTTTGGCCAATGCGTCGGTGCCGCTGCTCGGCATTGTCGATACAGCGGTCATCGGTAATACGGGTTCCGTCGTTGAGTTGGGAGCGATTGCGCTTGGCTCCCTTATTTTCTCCTTTGTTTATTGGAGTTTCGGGTTTCTCAGAATGGGAACAACCGGCTTTATTGCGCAAGCTGACGGGTCGTCCGATCCCACAGAGGTCCGAGCTATTCTGGGTCGATCCTGTATTATTGCGCTGTTTATTGGGGCGCTATTGCTCGTCATTCAGTGGCCGATCGGAGCGCTCAGTTTCAGCTTACTGTCGGGCGATGAAGCGGTTGAGAGCGTCGCAAAAACGTATTTTTATACGCGAATTTGGGGTGCCCCCGCGACGTTGCTTGTCTTCGTCATCATGGGTGTCTGGATAGGGCTCGGAGAGGCAAAAGAGTTACTGAAGCTGCAGCTTTTTCTCAATGGTCTGAATATGGTTCTGGATATTCTCGCCGCTGGGGTTTTGGGGCTTGGTGCTTATGGTATTGCTCTTGGCACCGTTTTTTCCGAAATCGTCACTTGCCTGGTCGGGTTTTACCGATTGCAACGATTCGTCGCCGCGAAACACGGGGTTGGTGTCGCGTGGCACGCGTTCTGGCCGATGGAGCGTGTGCGCGAAATGACGCAAATGTGGCGCTTATTGACGGCCAATGGCGACATCATGATCAGAACGCTGCTACTTGTCTTTGCGTTTTCCTATTTCACCAACGAGGCCGCTAAATTCGGCGTTGTATCACTTGCCGCAACGCACATCGTGCTTCAGATCATGGCGTTCACTGCCTTCTTTCTCGACGGTTTCGCTTATGTCGCTGAATCTCAGGTGGGTCGCAGTTACGGCGCCAGAAATGTCCAGGCATTTAAGCTCGCCTTGCACCGAACAACGGTATTAGCCGCGGTTGCTGCAGTGATACTTGCTGCGGCAATACTATTTTTCGGAGAAATGCTCGTAGCCGTACTGACTGACCTTGATGAAGTTGTTGTGGCTTCACTCGCGTTGCTGCACATTTGCGCGGTTTATGTCATTGCCTCATTTCCAGCATTCCAATTGGACGGCGTATTCATTGGTACGTCACGGACAAAAGAGATGCGTAATGCGTCATTTGTGTCGCTCTTGGTATTTTTGTTGGCGGTCTGGGTGCTGACAGAAACCTACGCGCTTGCGGGCTTGTGGTGGGCGATGGTGGTGTTTGTCATTGCCCGAGCCATCAGTTTGTGGGTTTATGTACCAAGATTCTGGAATCACTTTGCGCAAGACGATGAGGTAACTGTATGAGCGCTGCAATCAGTATCCGGGTGCTGGCAGGAAAGCGTAAGCCGGATACCTATCTCTACATACCGGCAGATGCGGAAACCGAGGAGTTGCCAGCCGATCTACTTTCACTGTTGGGCGAGCTTCGAGAAGTGATTACGCTGGACATTACGCCGGAGCGGCAACTGGCAAGGTGCACGGGCGCAGAAGTGCTCGAGGGCCTCGCTAATGCGGGTTATTATTTGCAAATGCCACCGGGGGAGCGCACGCGTCATGATGACGACCACTAGTTACCTGTTTGCACTGTTCATCTATTGGTTGGCCGCCGGTGTGGGTTGCCGACTGCTCTACATGATGGTTTTTCGTCATCTGTCGCCAATGTGGTCTGGTGCGACCACGGGTCTGGTTGCTGGTCTGTTGCTCGTCCCCTCCTATGCGGCCGCTGACGCTACTACGCTCGCACCCGCGCTAATCACGGGTGTGTTTAATCTGCTGTTTGCAGGTGGCATGGAAGCAGCGGTGGGGGCTTTTTTGATGCTGTCCTTCGGCGCGGTTGTGGGGGTCATCGTGGGCATCATCACCGTACGATTGTCCACGTCACGTCCGAGCCAGCAGTAGATCTGCGAATCGTCAGAATCAGTAAAACGACTCGTAAACCTGCGGATTGTCCGTTAGTCTCACGTCTCGATTTTAGGGAGCTGTTTTATGAAATTCACCGGCACTGATAATTATGTAGCGACTGACGACCTCAGAATGGCCGTGGACGCGGCGGTCGCGCTACAGCGTCCTTTGCTCATTAAGGGCGAGCCCGGTACTGGCAAGACCATGCTGGCTGAAGAAGTTGCATCAGGCTTGGGGATGAAGCTGATTCAGTGGCACATCAAGTCGACGACGAAAGCCCAGCAGGGTTTGTATGAGTACGATGCTGTATCGCGGCTCCGTGATTCACAGCTGGGTGATGAAGGTGTGCACGACATCTCCAACTACATCAAGCGTGGAAAGCTCTGGGAGGCATTTGATGCCGACGAGCAGGTGGTATTGCTCATTGACGAAGTCGACAAGGCGGACATCGAATTCCCTAATGATCTACTCGTCGAGCTCGATAAAATGGAGTTCTTCGTCTACGAGACAGGCGAGACCATCAAGGCCAAGCATCGACCAGTGATTATTATCACCTCCAATAATGAGAAAGAGCTTCCTGACGCCTTCTTGCGCCGTTGCTTCTTCCACTTCATTAACTTCCCCGATCGGGACACCATGCGCCAGATCATTGACGTGCACTATCCGTCCATCAAGCAGGACTTGGTGCAAGAGGCGCTTGAAGTTTTCTTCGAGCTTCGAGCGATCCCAGGTTTAAAGAAAAAGCCCTCAACATCTGAGCTGATTGATTGGCTGAAGTTGTTGATGGCAGACGATATTCCGGACGAAGTATTGAAGAATCGCGATCAGAGCAAGGCAATTCCGCCCTTGTACGGCGCGCTGGTCAAGAACGAGCAAGATGTTCAATTGCTCGAGCGTCTCGCCTTCATGCATCGTAGAGAAAGCAGTCAGTAAGGAGCTCAGCGATGCTCGTCAATTTTTTTCAGGGACTAAAGGACGGTGGCGTACCGGTAACGCCCCGTGAGCTTTTGGATTTGCTCGCAGCGATGAACAAACAGCTCGTCTTTGGAAGTATTGATGACTTCTACAACCTCTCACGCGCCGTTATGGTGAAAGATGAGAAGTACTACGATCGTTTTGATCGGGCGTTTGGCCTGCATTTTCGTGATCTTGAAGGTGTGGATGATGTTATTGAAGCGCTGATCCCGGACGACTGGTTACGCTCCGAGTTCGTGAAACAGCTCTCGGAAGAGGACAAAGCGAAAATTGAGTCGCTGGGTGGACTCGAGAAGCTGATCGATGAGTTCAAAAAGCGTCTAGAGGAGCAGGAGAAGCGTCACGAAGGCGGCAATAAGTGGGTTGGTACGGGCGGTACATCCCCGTTCGGCAACGACGGTTTTCATCCCGAAGGTATTCGCGTAGGCGGGCAAGGCAAAAACAAGAAGGCGGTCAAGGTATGGGACCGCAGAGACTTTAAAAACCTCGATGACAGTGTCGAAATTGGCACTAGGAACATTAAGGTCGCACTTCGCCGACTGCGAAAGTTTGCACGCACCGGCTCGGCAGACGAACTCGACCTCGATGATACGATCAGCTCCACAGCGAAAAATGCGGGGCTTCTCGATATCAAGATGGTCCCAGAGCGGCACAACGCTGTGAAGGTCCTACTGTTCCTTGACGTAGGTGGGTCCATGGATCCCCATGTAAAGGTATGCGAAGAGTTGTTCTCTGCGGCCAGAAGCGAGTTCAAGCACCTCAAGCACTTCTACTTCCATAACTTCCTCTACGACAACGTCTGGGAAAACAACATCCGTCGTCACAATCAGCGAACACCGTTGCATGATGTGATGCATAAATTCGGTCACGACTACAAAGTGGTGATCGTCGGAGACGCCTCCATGTCGCCCTATGAAATCGTTCAGCCGGGCGGCAGCGTGGAGCACTGGAACGAAGAGCCAGGTGCCGTTTGGTTGGAGCGTCTACGCTCGACCTATGAGAAGTGTGTCTGGCTGAATCCAGTGCCTGAGGACGAGTGGCAATACACTCAGTCCATCTCCATTACCAACCAGCTCATGGAAGAGAAAATGTATCCCTTAACCCTAGGCGGTTTAGAGGATGCGATGGGTTTCCTCGCCAAATAACGGTGGTTCCACATACGTCAGACATTGGCTAGACTCAGAGACATAACAATTAAAGCTCTGAGGATCTGAGATGTCTTACAAGAAAGTT
>WTJR01000055.1 GCA_011524755.1 Halieaceae bacterium
GCTTTTGGCAGCGAAGGTTTCGGTGCAGACATCACAGGTGTCGATCTAGCGAATCTCACGGATGATACCTTTGAGGCGATTTACCGCGCGTGGCTACGCTTTGGCGTGCTTCGGTTTAAAGGACAAACACTCAACAAGGACTCGCTTCAGACATTCAGCCAGCGCTTTGGACCACTGGAGCAAATTCCCACAGGAAGAATGACCGAGGAGCAAAAGGCGCGACTGGACAATCTCTTTGTCACGCCCATCTCGAATATCAAGGTCGACGGAAAACCCATCGGCGGACTGGGTGATGCTGAAGCAACGTGGCATTCCGATATGACCTACGTAGAGGTGCCTCCTCCTGCCAGTGTCTTACTGGGGGTTGAGATTCCTCAAAATGGGGGCGATACCTTTTTTGCCGATCAGCGTGCAGCGCTGGCGTCGCTGCCCGATGACTTACGCCAGCGTATCGAGGGTCTGTCGATCAAGCACAATGCGGCACACGATAGCGTAGGTAATCTACGACCAGGCTTTGAAGCCTTTGATGATCCGCGAGACGCACCGGGCGCTGTTCATCCGATCATTCGAAAACACAACGAAACGGGTGATGCCTGCCTGTATCTAGGGCGCCGGGAGTGGGCGTACATTCCCGGTCTGTCGCTGGAAGAGAGCGAGGCCTTGCTCGATGAATTGTGGTCCTATGCGGTTCCGGCCAATTATGTCGTGGAGCAGAACTGGACGCCCGGCGATGTGATCATTTGGGATAATCGACGGTGTCTGCATAAGCGAACATCGATTGACCCTTCCCAGCGGCGGTTGTTACTTCGCTGCCAGGTGTTAGCGCGTACTGCTTGATAGTGTTGTTTTCACGATGGCCAGTGTGAGTAGTTTGTCATGAGAGGGTGGCTACCGCTCTTTACCTTCATCGGAGCACTAATAACGCTTCTGATGGTCGGTCGTTTGTTGGCGGACTACTTTGGTATCGAGCTAACACTCGACTCGGTTCATGAGTTTCGCGACTGGATCGATTCCATCGGCTGGTGGGGCCCTCTGGCCTACGTGATTCTTGTGGTTATTCGACTCTTTCTGGGTCTATCAACGCACGTTGTACTCACGCTGGGGGGCGTAGCGTTTGGGCTGACCGAAGCCATCATTTGGGGTGGCGTAGGCCTGACGCTTTCCGGCGTTGTGCAATACGGCTTGGGGTACTACCTGGGCAGTGATTGGGTCACGAAGCGATTAGGCGACAAAAATGAGCGGCTACAACGGATTTTGTCGCGCAGCGGGGCGCCTGCGCTTTTCCTGATAACCGTCCATCCGCTGGGTCCACAGAGCCCCATGACCATCGTGGCCGGGGCTGTGCAGTTCCCGTTTATGAAGTTTGTCGTGACCATGATGCTTGCCTCGCCGATTCGAGCCAGCATTTACGCTGTTCTTGGCGGCGCTGTGCTCGAGTTCGATCTATGGCTCATCGCGCAGATCACGGTGGGCTGCGTCGTCGTGATGATATTGCCGTTTCTGCACCGTAAAACCCGGCGGCTACTGCTGGGTATGGACGCTTAGTAGGGGACACGTGTTTCGATGGTAAAGCTTGCCGATATACCTGAGTACGAACGCAATCATCTGATGAGCAAGCTGTTGCCTCCGCTGGGTGAGTTGCCCTGGGTCGTCAACGACAAGCCGCTCTCCGAGAAGAAGGTGGCGATTATCACCACCGCGGGGCTCAATTTTCGCGAGGACCATAATTTCGAGTTCGTCGACTCCAGTTATCGCGCCTTACCGCGAGATCTTGCCGCCTCGGACATCCTGATGACTCACGCCTCGGTGAATTACGACCGAAGCGGATTTCAGGAGGACATCAACGTGGTGTTCCCTGTCGATCGATTCAAGGAGCTCGAGTCTGAGGGTGTTATTGGTCGTCTGGCCGACGTCAATTACAGCTTCATGGGCGGTGGCATGTTGCCCGACGTCTACGAAGCGAATGTGCGAGATCTCGCAAAACTACTGAAGGCCGATGGTGTTGATGCAGCCTTTATTGTGCCTGTTTGTCCCAACTGCTCGAGGACGGTATGCGGTATTGCTTACTACCTTGAGTCTGAAGGCATTCAGACCGCGGGCATTGCCCTGTTTCGGGAAATTGCCGAGACCATGAGGCCACCGCGTATTCTTTGGGTCAGTTTTCCGCTGGGTAGACCACTTGGGAAACCTTCTGATGCAGCCTTCCAGACCGAGGTCATCAAGCATGCCTTGGGGTTGCTCGATGCTGAGCAGGGGCCCGTTCTCGAAGACTATCCGATCGATCTACCTGATATCGATACACCACCGCCTGCCTGCCCTGTCAGCTTTCAACGCAAACGTGATGACGAGTCATGGGGAGGGCGTCTTTCTCAGGAAGTTGGAGCCCTGACTCCGTGGTACGAACTCGGTTTAAAGCGGCGCGGACGCACAACGGTTGGGGTCTGTGAGTCTTCTATCCCCGATATTGTTAAGGATGTGACCACCTGGGCTGATGATGTCACACAGCCGTTCCCCGAGCCTTCATGGCTGAAACTGGCGCTGGAGGACCTTAAGTCGTTTTATTCCGAAGCCATTACCGCGCAGCCAGGCGACTATGAAGCGGGTTATTCGGATGCCCTGATCTTTGATGACACCGTACTGGGAGAATTGATTGTTCACTATGTAAATTACTTCGAAGC
>WTJR01000069.1:0-4902 GCA_011524755.1 Halieaceae bacterium
TGATACCGTTTACGAGATAGATTGAAACCTGAACGCGTTCTTTTCTCAGTGCGTTTAGGTAAGGGTCTTGTAGCGTTTGCCCTTTTGACATGGGAGCTCCTTAAAATGTCAACGGCCGCAAAAAACGAGGCGGCCCAATATCCCCAAAAATCGGGGGCGCGTATTCTACTACGACAGCGGAGCCTCTAGGTAGTTCCTAAGATGGTTCTTGACCTGCTCTTGACCATCTTTTGCTTCGCTGTCTATCCAGTGTAGACCAGACCAGCCGCGAAGCCACGTTATTTGACGCTTGGCTAATTGGCGTGTGGCCGCAATGCCTTTATCTCTCGCATCTTCAAGCGAAAACTCACCCGACAAATGTGACCAAATTTGTCGGTAGCCGACGGCTCGGATCGCAGGGAGGTCGGTGTGCAGGTCGCCGCGATCGTAAAGAGCTTCCACCTCCTCAACAAAACCAGCCTCTAACATGCGGTCAAACCGAGTTTCGATTCGGGCATGCAGCGTGGCTCGATCCTCGGGTGCGAGAGCGAGACAGATGGCATCGCGGGCCTCATGGGTATTCGCGCGTTGCCACTGGCTCATAGGGATTCCGGTCTGACGAAAAACTTCCAGCGCGCGCGAAATGCGCTGACTGTGATTAGGATGCAGGCTATTCGCCGCGTCGGGATCCACTGCCGAAAGCTCTCGATGCATCTCGGGCCATCCCACTCGCGAAGCCTCTAGCTCTATCTCAGCGCGGATAACCGGATCTGAGGCGGGCATATCAGACAGCCCCTCGATCAATGCCCGGTAGTACATCATCGTTCCACCCACCAATACCGCGCGGCGCCCGCGGGCTCGCGCATCGGCAATGCAACTGAGCGTGTCTTCAACAAAATTTGCCGCCGTGTACACGTCAGCAGGATCGCGAATATCAATCAGATGATGCGGATAGTCAGGCTGTGCTGCACCGATACATAAACCACGGTAGACCAGCGCCGAGTCCACACTGATTAGCTCAACATCAAAAGACTCAGCAAGCGCAACAGCGGCATCTGTCTTGCCAGCCGCCGTCGGCCCCATCAGACAAATTAACGGCTCGGCCAACTCATCGCCCTCGAAGGAACAGCTTATCTAACTCGTCGTGTCCCAATTGGACCCATGTAGGACGGCCATGATTACACTGTCCCGAGTTTTCAGTGACCTCCATGTCCCTCAACAAGGCGTTCATCTCGGTGATCGACAACGCCCGATTTGCACGCACCGAACCGTGGCAGGCCATTGTTGCAAGAATTTCATCCATACGCGCTGACAAGCGATCGCTATGACCCACCTCAGCAAGGTCGCCCAACACATCCCGCAACAGACTGACCGCATTGTCCCTAGCCAGGATGACGGGAATCTCGCGAATTAGAACCGTGTCATCACTCGCGGCATCGACCACCAGCCCTAATTGCGAAAATAGGTCTGAGAATTCTTCATATGCGCCCATCTCTGTGGTTGTCAGGGTAATAGGCATGGGAACCAGTAGCGGCTGACTGGCAATCGATGCATTTGCTCGTGCCGCCTTCAAACGTTCATAGGTGATTCGTTCATGCGCCGCATGGGCATCGACCAGCACCATACCCTCGGCGTTCTGCGCGACAATGTACGTGCCATGAAGATGCGCAATAGCAAAGCCCAGTGGGGGCACATCGCGCCCCTGATGCGCCACGTCTTGCGACGAGGAAGCGAGGGGCATACCCGTGCTGATAGCGCCCCTGTCAGATCCCGAGGGCGCAAACACGGTCGGTGATCGAAGCGATTCAGTAAGCGGGTTAGTATCGGTTGCAGGCTCTCTCAAGCTGTCAATTCCCCTGGGGATTTCTAGCCCCATCGAGACCTGCTGAAACTGACTTCCCAAGGGCTGCGATTCGGCGACTTGATCGAGATTAGCCCGGTTGGCCACATCCGCCGGTCTGACATCAGCCAAAGCACGCCCCAGTGTGCTGAAGACAAACCCGTGAACCGATCGACTGTCGCGAAACCTCACCTCGTGTTTCGTCGGATGGACATTCACGTCAACGCGATTCGCGTCCAACTCAAGGAATAAGACATAAGCCGGATGACGTCCGCCGTAGAGCACATCTCGATATGCTTGCCGAACCGCATGGGTAATGACCTTGTCTTTGACCACCCGGCCGTTGACGAAGAAATACTGCAAATCTGCCTGCGACCGTGAAAAGGTAGGCAAACCCACCCAGCCACGCAGCGATAAGCCATGCGCGACACGATCCACGACGACACTCTCACGTGCAAACGATTCACCACAAATGCCAATGACGCGCCGCTGCAGATCATGCTCTGTCGTACCCGCAGTTAATCTGTGAAGCACTTTGGCGTTGTGAGATAGGACAAAGCTAACGTCGGGGCGCGCCAAGGCGGTCCGCTTTACAACCTCTTCAACTCGCGCCAACTCCGTCCGCTCTGTGCGCAGAAACTTGCGACGCGCTGGCGTGTTGTAAAACAGGTCGCGTATTTCCAGCGTAGTGCCTCTGGGATGGGCGGCGGGCGACACCGTAACTTCCATCTCACGGCCTTCACAACGCGCTAGCTGACCCTGACTAGGGTTATCAGAGGTATTCGAGGTAACGGATAACTTGGAAACCGATGCGATGGAGGCCAGCGCCTCGCCGCGAAAACCCAAGGTCGCTACCGCCTCCAGGTCATCAATCGATGCAATTTTGCTGGTGGCGTGGCGAGCCAGTGCTAAAGGCAGGTCCTCTCCGTCGATACCAACACCATTGTCAGTAATGCGTATTCGCTTAACGCCACCCTCGTCCACATCGATGGTAATCACCGTTGCACCGGCATCGAGCGCATTTTCTAGAAGCTCCTTGACCACCGAAGCTGGACGCTCAACAACCTCCCCTGCCGCTATCTGGTTCGCCAGCCGATTGTCGAGCTGTTTGATCTTCCCGAGCGACATCAACCGGACTCCGGAATAATCAAGACCTGACCGACTTTGATGGTTTTCGACGACAGCGAATTGCTTCGCATTAACTCATCAACGGATACCGCATACTTCGCGGCAATGCCAGACAAGGTGTCACCCCTTACCACCTTCACCGTGCGCTCAGCAGGAGCCTCCCCAGAGGACGATCTCGCGAAAACAGTGCCGGGCGGAGGGTTAGATTTAAACCAACGCTGAACGCCTCGGAAAATAGCGCTCGCCATTTTGTCCTGATAGGTGGGCGTTGCTAGCAGTGACGACTCTTTGGGATTAGAAATAAATCCGGTTTCCACGAGAATCGACGGAATGTCGGGGGACTTGAGCACCAAGAAGGCCGCCTGTTCCACCTTTGTTTTGTGGAGCCTTGGAGCCACCTTACCCATCTCGCCTAGGACCTCGGCGCCCACGCTCAAGCTCGAATCGAGCGTACCGGTCATCGATAGATCGGTTAAGACGCCCGCCAAAACGTCGTCCATATCAGACACTGCGACACCGCCGACCAAATCAGCCGCGTTCTCTTTGTCAGCGAGGAACTGTGCCGTTGTAGAGGTGGCTCCGCGGGTCGATAGCGCATAAACCGAGGCACCATTCGCCGACGGATGAGTAAAGGCATCAGCGTGAATCGAAATAAACAGATCGGCTTGGTTTTTCCGCGCCAGGTCCCGTCTGCCCTTATGCGTGATGTAGTAATCTCCAGTGCGAATCATCACGGGGCGGAACTGCGATGAGGCATCAAACTTTGACTTCAATCGATTAGCGATTTGCAGAACCACATGTTTCTCACGCAACTTTTTAGGTCCTGAAGCGCCCGGATCCTCACCCCCGTGCCCAGCGTCAATGGCCACCACGACAGGGCGACGCGTGTCCGCTTTCTTAACCGTTTTCTTTGGCGCAGCGATCACCGGCTGCTTGGCGGTCTCGGCGTCGAATAGATCAAGCACCAGACGATGGCCCGTTCGCTCATTCGGTGCCAATTGGAAGCTCTTAGGATTTACGTCCGCGGAGAGATCAAACACAACGCGCAGGTCCTGTCCTTCACGAATACCTGATCGAACGCGTGCGATGGGTGTGCCATCGAGTGGCAAATCGGTCAACGCCCCTGCCAATGACGCATCGCTCACATCAAGTACCAAGCGCGATGGGTTTGCGAGTTCCAGTACTTTGTGAGTCGTAGGCCCTGATAAGTCCAGCACCACTCGGGTGTGATCGGGAGCACGCCAAAGGCGAACATCTTCCACCTCTACGCTTGCCGATACATGCGCTGCCAACAGCGTCATCAAGCAGATTATCGCCAACGGTGAGCGACGGTGGCTACGCATGACATTTATCCATACGTGTCAGCACACCTTCGCCATCGTCCGTCAGCGCGGTGACCTTCAACTCGCGTCCATTGTTGGAGTCAACGAGGGCGACCTGCAGATCGGGCGTCGGCAACCAGCCCTGGCCTTTCGATGGCCATTCGATAAACAACATCGCGCCACTGGCTATGTAATCTCTGATTCCCAAGAACTCCAACTCCTCGGGGTTCGACAAGCGGTACAAGTCTAAATGGCAGAACTGCCCTGAATCGGAAAGGTCATACGGCTCACAAAGCGTATAGGTAGGACTTTTAACAGATCCAGCATGCCCAAGCGCTCGAAGGGCGCCGCGTGTGAATGTAGTTTTTCCGGCGCCGAGTTCACCCACTAAAAAAACAACGGCGCCTGAAGTGAGGGCACGTCCAACCGCAGAGCCAGCGGCCACGGTCGCTGCCTCATCAGGTAAGAATTGCGTGAAGGAACCGAAACTACTCATGCGCAGAGTGTACCTTGGTCAGCCCCCTATCTGTCACAATGTTGCGGTGAATAACGAAGAGCACAGCGAATTAGTCGATACCATCCGCCACTGGGCGGCAGAGTTGGGTTTTCAGGATATTGGGTTCACAGGGATCG
>WTJR01000069.1:5002-7515 GCA_011524755.1 Halieaceae bacterium
ACTGGATGGGCCGTCATGGTACGAAGCGCAGTCGTCCTTCAGAGCTTGTCCCTGGGACCTGCACGGTTATCTCTTGTCGAATGGATTATCAGCCGGAGGCAGAAGACGCATGGCAGGTCATGAGTACCTCGGAAAAGGGTTTCGTCTCACGTTATGCCGTTGGACGCGACTACCACAAGATCATCCGATCACGACTGGCCAAACTAGCGGATCGCATACGCCGAGAGCTGGGTTCGGGGGAATTTAGGGCATTTGTTGACAGCGCCCCCGTGCTCGAACGCGCCGTTGCCGAACAATCAGGTCTTGGCTGGATAGCCAAAAACACCATGCTGATTAATGAGTCGGCCGGCTCCTACTTCTTCCTGGGCGAGATCTACACCGACATCCCGCTACCGCACTCCAATCCTAAACAGGAAAAGCACTGCGGCAGTTGTTCTGCCTGTTTGACGGCCTGCCCAACCGATGCCTTCGTTGCACCTTTTGTTCTCGATGCGCGGCGGTGTATTTCCTACCTGACTATCGAACACGAAGGCTCGATCGCCGAAGACCTTAGGGCGAAAATGGGCAATCGCATTTACGGCTGCGACGACTGTCAGCTGGTCTGCCCTTGGAATAAGTTCGCCACAATATCAACGGAGCCAGACTTTGCGCCACGGTGGGATTTGGACAATCCAAATCTAGTCGAGCTCTTCTCTTGGACAGAGGACCAGTTCTCTGAGCGACTCCAAGGCTCACCCATCCGACGTATAGGTCACGAGAAGTGGCTTCGCAATATTGCAGTGGCTCTGGGCAACGCTGAGACGTCAGCCGAAATCCTGCAGGCACTCAAGAGTCGTGAGAACCATGCGTCATCGGTTGTCAGAGAACATGTGGCCTGGGCACTCAATCAACACAACTGACTTGCCTTACCTGTTGACTGGCCACGAGGCCTACAAACGGATGAGGTGCTCCCTAAAATACCTCAGCTCCTCAATGGACTCTCTGATATCCGCGAGGGCCTCATGCACGTTTCGTTTAGGTGCCGCTGGCAATTCAGGCCGCCAATAGTTGGCGAGCAGCTTCAAGGTTGTCACGTCGAGATTGCGGTAGTGGAAGAAGGTCTCGAGACTGGGTAGATGGCGGGCCATGAACCGGCGATCCTGACAAATAGAATTGCCACACATGGGCGAACGATTCGGCGTTACCCAGTCGTTGAGGAAATGCAGAGTTTCCTGCGCCGCTGAGGCCTCATCAAAGCTACTGGCTCTCACGCGATCTACCAATCCTGAGTTCGTGTGCGTTCGCGTATTCCACTCATCCATTTGTGCGAGCACGTCATCACTTTGATGTATGGCGATAACGGGCCCCTCAGCCAAGATATCAAGGTCAAGGGAGGTCACGATAGTTGCAATCTCGATGACTCGATCGGAGTCCGGATTCAACCCGGTCATCTCCATATCGACCCAAATCAGTCGCTTGTCCTTTTCCATGGTCCGCCGTCCTTAAAAAAGCCAACTGCATCGTTTAGAGAGCTGACAGGGTACACTGAGTTGATGGGAAATAGACGACTGACAGATCAGCAGCGCAGGCGCATCGAAGAAAATGCGGTCAAACGGCGCGAGAACGCCAGTGCCGGGTTCAGTGACGACAGGGAAGGCATGATCGTCGCGCGCTACAGCAAAACGGCCGTCGTCAGAGCAAACGATGGAGACATGCATACGTGTCACTTGCGACCAAACCTCTCCCACCTGGTCGCCGGGGACCACGTGCTCTGGTCCAACGAGGAGACAGGCGCCTACGTAACCAGTCAGCTTGAGCGCCGCTCTGAACTCAAACGCCCTGACGCGCGAGGCCAGCTTAAAGCGGTCGCAGCCAATGTCGATCTCATTGCCATTGTCGTCGCGCCCGAACCCGAGCCGTATGCCAATCTAATTGATCGTTACCTGGTCGCCGCACACATGGCGAGCATCGACACCCTGCTCATTCTCAATAAGTCTGACCTACTGGATAGGCACCCCGATTGCGCAGCATTGCTAGAGGGCTACCGCAGTATTGGCTACGAGGTAATGACAACCGGTCCAACACCAAGCGAGACACAGGCCCTCAGCGACCTACTGGGATCACGCACATCCGTTTTCGTTGGGCAAAGTGGTGTTGGAAAATCATCCATGATTAACCGCCTATTACCCGATGAGGAATTACGTGTCGGTGCTCTGTCGGAGGGCGTGCTCAAAGGCCGCCACACCACAACGACAGCAGAAGTATTTGAGCGTCCAAACGGTGGTTTTATTATCGACTCTCCTGGTATTCGAGAGTTCGGACTGCAACACATTGATCCGACGTTGGTAGCACCCGGCTTCATCGAGTTCAGGCCTTTTCTCGATCGCTGTCGTTTCCGAGACTGCAGTCACCTCGTTGAAAAGGACTGTGGAGTACTCGCCGCACTCGAGAACAATGATATCCGCACAGAGCGCTATCAAAGCTTCGTCAACATCGTCAGAGACATTGACTCGCAAAGCTATTAACGAACGGGC
>WTJR01000069.1:7615-15873 GCA_011524755.1 Halieaceae bacterium
AAGCTTCGTCAACATCGTCAGAGACATTGACTCGCAAAGCTATTAACGAACGGGCAATCATGAGAAAGACGGTTCATGAGGCGCCACTCATACTGCGTCACTGATCGACGCTCATCAGAATAGATCCGTCAAAACACTATTGAACGAGCAGGTTCTGACTTAGACTCATTTTATGAATACTGTTCGAGCCATAGGAGGTCTCTTGCTGAGCGTTTGCATTGCTCTCAATGCACATGCACTCGAGACACAGGAACCTGAACAGAGCCCCAATGAGGGAAAACCCCAAGAACTCGAGTCCGAAAACGTCACTGCAACAGCGCGTGAAAGAGCTGAACGGTGGGTGGACTCTAGCCACCGATTTGCAACCGACCGAACCATGGCGCTTACGCGCTGGGTAGATAGCTTTTTTGGCGATATGGATGGTGACGCAGAAATAGCGGAGTCGCGCTTGCGACTAAAAATCACAACTGACTGGGATGAGCGTCTAGGAACAGAAACTCGCGTCAGCGTTGGCGGTAAGGTCAATCTGCCGCGCTTGGCAGATCGCGTTGATCTGGTCTTTCGTGGTGATGACCCTGACGAACTCGTGCCCGGGGACGAGGACGACCCCTCACAAAGCCAGATAGGTCTGCAGGTACTGCTCGATGAGAGCGCTGGCGGGAACCACCGAACCGATTTCACCGTGGGCTTATCCGGTGCCGGCCCTAAGCCCGGTGTGAAATATCGCTACAAGACGCTCTGGGGGTCCAACACCTCGTTTCGATTTTCCCAGCGAGCACAATACGATTTTGATGACGGGGCCTTTGCGACGACCAAATTAGATATTGACTACGCGCTTTCCAGACGTTCGCTCATACGTTCACAAAATCGCCTGTTGTACGGCGAGAAATCGGATGGTGCGGAGTGGTCCTCCAATATCGGTGTCGTGCGGCAGTGGGCCGTTGAAAATGGATTTGAACGCGCGGCTTATTTATACACTGGGGTAAAGGGTAATACTGAACCTGACAGTTACCGAGAGAACTATCAGGTAGGGCTCCGGCTAAGAGCGCAGGCCATCCGCGAGTTTTTGTTTTTTGAGCTTGAGCCCACGCTCAATCAGCGTATCGACGCGCCAGGCCTACCCCGAGAAACCGCTTGGGCAGTCGAAGCCCGTGTCGAATTTCTTCTCTTCGACTAACGCAAAACGCCTATCGATTGCGATAGCCGGGCCTCAACGTAGGTCGGTTTAGAGATTCTCCTCCGCAAATGCCGCAAGTCTCGATCTCACGATGCCATTGATGTGCATGATCCCTGCATGCGGGTAAGGCTTCACGCGCTCAACCAGATACGTGAGGCCCGATGTCAGCGGGGATATGTACTTGTTATCGATCTGAGCCAAATTCCCCAAAACCACAATCTTCGAGTCTGAACCCACGCGGCTGATAATCGACTTCAACTGAAACTGCGTGAGTCCCTGGGATTCATCAATGATGATGTAGGCACCGTTGAACGATCGGCCCCTCATGAAGTTCAGCGATTTGAACTGGATATTGGCCCGTTCTTTTACATACTCGATGCTGCCATTTGAGCACTCGTCTGCACCGTGAAGAATTTCAAGGTTATCGTCAAAGGCCGCCAACCACGGTGCCATTTTTTCTTCTTCGGTGCCCGGTAAAAAGCCAATCTCCTCAGCCATGGGAGGTGTTGAACGCGCCACGATGAGCTTCTTGTATTTTTTCTGCTCCAAAATGGCGTGGAGGCCATAGGCCAAAGCCAATAGCGTCTTACCGGATCCGGCTGGCCCCGTGAGTACGGTCATGTCCAAATCATCGTTGTCGAGCAGGCGCATCGCCATGGCTTGCTCTAAATTCCTCGGCGCTAAGCCCCAGAAGCGCTGATTCATCAAATTATCTCGGCTGTCGACCGCGAGGTAGACGAAATCCTGGTCAACGTGATCGACAAAGGCGATAAAGCCGTTGTCGTCATACAAGAACTGGTTCGGATAGGCCTCGGGTAACTCTGAGCGTGGAATTCTGTGAAGCGTCATATCGTCTTCACGCACCGTATCCACGCGGTCAATACCTTCCCAGAACTCACCCTCGCTCTGCTTGTAGCCGGTCGCGAGAAGGTCAATATCATCAAGCACACGGTCGTGACGGTAATCCTCGACATGTAGCAAACCAGAGCCCTTCGCCTTAATCCGCATGTTGATGTCTTTGGTAACCAGACACACAAACTCGCCCGGATGCTCTATCTGGTACTTCAGGGCCACGTTGATGATGCGATTATCGTTAGCTTGGTCCTGCGTGCTATCGAGAAAAGGCACGTGTTCATTAGCGCCCAATAACTGGTCCGGGAATATCGCTAAGCGGCCCAAGGCTCCCGACAAAGTCGAGCCGGGAATTTCCACACCATCTTGAATCGCCTGAGGTGATGAGGACCCCACCACTTTGTCGATCATCTGAATAGCAATACGGGCCTCTCGGCTGACCGACTTATCGCGTCGATCCTTGATGTGATCCAGCTCTTCGAGAACGGTCATTGGAATCACGACGCGATGCTCTGCAAATGCTGCGATTGCCGTTGGGTCATGAAGTAGCACATTGGTATCCAAGACATACGTCTTTACCTCCGCGGGGGATAGTTGTGTAACTTCGTTAGGCAAGCTTGCAGATTGCGTCATAGGATCTCCGACCATGATTTAAATACTAAGATGACGGCCGCCTCGCTCTTATGCAGTGGCGAGTAATGGGCGCTAATTACAGGGGATAAAGGATAGGCGGTTGCGGGTGCACAACACAGTGGCGTGGTACGAGGTGTCAAGGCGGAGCCGACAAACGTCATTACCAATAAACCGTCCTACTCTTTCTATTTCGGGCTCCTTCAGTAAAACCATCGAAACCGCGCATGTCAATCGCCGTTTGATGAACTTTTTTTGGTCGCCACAAAAGCGTGAAAAATAAGGGGCTGTCAGCTAGGATTTACGCTTCGATGACGATGGTCATCTCGGCGGTATCAACCTTTTTAAGAGATTCCTCAGTGTATGTTAGATAAAAACGCCCTAAGCCAACTTCAGGGCCTTAAAGACAAGATAGAAGCGGAGAAAGAATACGCAGAGGGAACCGTTAAAGCGACACGAAGCCGATTCGGCTTTGTGGTACTCGACGACAACCGAGAAATATTTTTACCTCCTGACGAAATGCAGCGCGTGTTACCTGGAGATCGTGTCTCCATCGTCATCAAACCAGCGGCCGCGAAAGACAAGTCAGGCAAAGATCAGAGTACAGCTGAACTCGAAAAACTGCTGTCGACCTCAGTGAATAATTTCGTGGGGGAAGTCGTACAAAAAGGTAAAGCTTTCTTTGTTGCTCCCGATGTCCCAGAGCTCATGCATTTCACGCGGTGGCTTTTCATACCGCCAAACGCCCGCTCGGGCGCGAAGGCTGGCGACCTAGTTCAGTGCCAACTTCAACGGCACCCGTTTGCAGATGGCAAGCCATCGGTCAAAGTGTTGCAGTCGTTTGGACCCATCGGAACGCCTGGTCTGGAAAACGACTACTGCGCGGCGCGCGCCGGTATACAAAAGATGTTACCGAAGGAGCAGTTCAAAGCCATTGAGGCCCTTGTTGATGGCGGCGCCACTGTCGACGATACGCGCGAGGATCTCCGCGTGCTCCCACTGGTCAGTATCGACTCTCCAAACACGGTCGACATCGACGATGCGATCTGCGCGGAGCCGCAGGACAACGGCTGGTTACTGACAGTGGCGATTGCCGATCCCACAACCTGCCTCAAAGAAGCCGCGGACCTCACAACCTTGATTGCCACTCGTGGCACGTCGCACTACTTCCATGGTTTGGCGATACCCATGCTGCCAGAGGCGTTGGCTCAAAGCGCAACCTTGAGGCCAGAGGAAGACAAAAATGCCGTGGTTTGTCGTCTGAACATCTCCCCAGACGGAGACATCACCAACTCGAGCATCCAGCTTGCTGTTGTTCAATCGAAAGCCAAACTTAGCTATCAGGAAGTGGAAGAGGTTCTGACGAATGGTGCTGAGCATGAGTTCGCAGAGACTTTAAAGCATCTGAATGACTGCTACAGCGCCCTTCGGACCTGGAGAGAATCTCGAGAGCTCGTCATAGAACACCGCCCGGAGCACCGCTGGTTGCTCAATGAAAACAAGCAAATCGATCGCATCGAAGAGGTACAGAAGAAAACATCACAGCTGCTGGTTGAAGAGTGCATGGTTGCAGCCAATCGGTGCATAGCCCAAGCCCTCAAGGATGCGGAGCTACCGGGACCGTTCGTAACACATGCCGGCATTCGACGGGACCGCGCCGAGGAAGCAAAGGAGTTCTTAACCCGGTTCTTACCTGATCAACATGCGCTCGACCTCTCCACACTTGACGGCTTTCGCACGCTGATAAATGAGCTTAATGCAGCTACCGGTGAGCGACCTTTGCGGTCAATGATTAATCGGTTGATGTCCCGTGCTAGCTTCAGCGTCAAGCCCGCACCCCACATGGGCATGGCGTTGCCTGTTTACACCAATGGAACATCACCCCTACGCAAAGCGCTCGACTTTTGCGTGCACCTCCAGCTCAAAGCCATGCTGGGCGACACAAGTGTTAAGACGGCGCCCGCCACGGTATTCGATCTTATCAATCAGGCCAGTGCGAAGAACCGTCAGGCGGTAACAGCGGCTAACAACTGGCTGAGCTGCAACTTCCTCAACGCTCAGAGCGCCGATGGACAGTCTGACTACGAAGCGGAGATTGTGCACATCAACACCTCAGGCTTTACCGTGAAGCTGAAGGATTTCGGGCTCGAAGGCACTGTCGACCTCAGAAGAGAGGAAGAGAAATTTAGTTTTGATAAATGGGAGATGGCACTCGCAAGTAAAACCCGGCGTTACCAATTGAGGCAGCAGATCCGAGTGCAATACCAGCCAGTCGAGAAGCCACGCGGAGAGAGCGCTTCCTTTTGTGTGATCTAGCTCCTGTGATCTAGGTTCTGTGATCTAAGACACCGCGCACCAACGCCACTCCCTGCCTGCCAAAGCAGTAACATAGGCACCCACAATACGATAGTTAGGATGAAGTCATCATGTCGCAAACCCACTCCGTAAAAAATCTCCTCGGCGATGAGGCACTGATCGGCAGCCACGTAACCGTTCAAGGGTGGCTGAGAAGTAAGCGCGACTCGAAAGCGGGCATCTCATTCCTTGCGGTAAACGACGGCAGCCACTTCGATAGTTTGCAGTGTGTTGCTCCCAAAGAGCTCGAAAATTATGAAGATGAGGTTTTAAAACTCTCGACCGGCTGCGCCGTCATTGTCTCAGGCGAATTAGTTGCATCGCAGGGCGGGGGGCAGTCCGTGGAAATTCAAGCATCCTACGTTGAACTTATCGGTGGCATCGACGACCCAGAGTCTTACCCCATTGCCAAAAAGCGTCACACCTTCGAGTACCTTCGCACCCAAGCTCATCTGCGCACGCGAACCAATACCTTTGGTGCGGTAACCCGCGTACGACATACTTTGGCCAACGCCATACATGACTTCTTCCATTCGGAGGACTTCTACTGGGTTAACACTCCAATTATTACGGCCAGTGACTGTGAAGGTGCTGGCGAATTGTTCCGCGTTAGTACGCTCGATCTCACTAACCTACCGAGAGATGACAAAGGCCAGGTCGACACCTCTCAGGACTTCTTCGGTAGCGATGCGTATTTAACCGTATCAGGGCAACTCGCAGTCGAGTCCTACTGCTTGTCGATGAGTAAGGTGTATACCTTCGGCCCGACCTTCCGGGCCGAAAACTCAAACACCTCACGGCATCTAGCTGAGTTTTGGATGGTTGAACCTGAAGTCGCATTTGCCGACCTTGCGGATAACGCGGCGCTGGCAGAGCGACTGTTGAAATCTGTCACGCAGCGCGTGCTGAACGATTGTGAGAACGACCTTGGCTTCTTCCAACAGCGAATCGATAACACTGTGCTCGAGCGATTAACGAATATCGTCGATCAGCCATTCGTGAGAGTGACCTACTCCGACGCCATCGATATCCTGTTGAAGTCGGGTAAGAAGTTTGAGTTCCCCGTCGAATGGGGCATCGACATGGCCTCGGAGCACGAGCGCTTTCTATCAGAAACACATTTCAAAGCCCCTGTCGTGGTTACGGACTACCCACGCGATATCAAGGCGTTCTACATGCGCCTCAACGACGATGAGCGCACGGTAGCGGCTATGGACGTATTGGCGCCCGGTATCGGGGAAATCATCGGCGGCAGTCAACGAGAAGAGCGCCTCGATGTCTTGGATGCGCGAATGGATGAGGCGCTAAAAGATACCTTGTGGTGGTACCGCGATCTTCGGCGCTACGGCACGGTGCCGCACGCCGGTTTTGGCTTGGGCTTCGAACGTTTGGTTGCCTACATCACGGGAATGGAGAATGTGCGAGACGTTATTCCATTCCCCCGAACCCCCGGCAATGCCGAGTTTTAATGGCACTTGATAAAGGCTCCCCATGAGTAAGCAAGTGCAGGTCGCCCTCCTGCTAACGGGCAACGAATTGATGAGTGGGGATACGGTCGACAGTAACTCCTCGCGCATTGCACTCGCCCTGGGCGCGCACAAGATTGGTGTCGGCAAGAAAATCACCGTCGGCGATGACCCTACGCTACTCAGCGACAGCCTTATGGATCTCTGTGCGAGCGCAGACGTTGTCATCATCAACGGCGGTCTTGGGCCTACGGAGGACGACCTCACTGCAGAGTTAGTGGCAGAAGTTGCCGGGCAAGCACTAGTGAATCACCCGAGGGCAATTGAGCACCTGGAAGAGTGGTGTGAGCGACGAGGCTTAGAACTCAACGCCAGCAACCTGAAGCAAGCCCTGCTTCCCGAGGGTGCTGACTTGGTTGCAAACCCCATTGGCAGCGCCGTGGGCTTTGCGTTAGAGGTGAATGGTGCACTGGTGATTACAACGCCTGGTGTTCCGGTAGAACTGACCGCAATGCTCCCCGAAATCTGTGATCGCATCGCTTCACGTGTCGGCGGTGGCACGGCCTTTATCCGCAGATTGCAAACCTTTGGTATTGGCGAGTCGACGATTCAGGAACTGGTTAACGCGCGGACTGATGATTGGCCGGACGGCGTCACCTTGGGATTTCGGTCGGGGTTACCCCAGCTCGAACTCAAGTTGCAGGTCGATGATGCCAGCCTCCTTGATAACCGAGACGAGGCTGAGAATTTACTCCACGAACTCATTGGCGATCACATTATCGGGTGCGACGACGAGCAGCTGGCCATGTCTTTGCAACGGGCACTCCTCGACCGACAAATGTCGGTAACAGCAGCAGAGTCCTGCACCGGCGGCTTGATAGCGTCGCTGATCACGCGTGAAGCGGGTTCATCTCAGGTCTTTGGCAGCGGATTTGTCACCTACTCCAACGTAGCCAAACACAGCGTGCTGGGCGTTCCCGAGGCGTCATTGGCCCAACATGGCGCAGTGAGTGAGCCGGTTGTGCTTGCCATGCTGACCGGCGCATTAGAAAAGAGTGGTGCGGATATCGGTATTGCCGTATCAGGCATTGCAGGCCCCGGGGGCGGGTCAGACGATAAGCCCGTAGGTACTGTCTGGATGGCATGGGGTACCAAAACGCATCACCGGGCCATTCGACTGCAGGTGCCTGGGTCTCGAGAGCGTTTTCAGATTCTCGTCGCGGCCATTGGGCTCGATATCATGCGTCGACAGGTGTTAGAGCTTCCGCCTATACCGCATTACATCCAACGCTTTATTCACCGCGCGTCCTGACCTAGGGTTGTAGGCGCGAGCGAATCCAACCATTGGTGTACTGGTAAACAAAGCGGTCATGCAATCGGTCCTCTCCACCCTGCCAAAACTCGATCCGCTCAGGAACTAATCTGAAGCCGCCCCAATGCGGCGGCCTCGGCACGTCGCTGCCGTCAAACCGCTCTAGCGTCGCCTGATACTGGGCCTCAAGTGCTCCGCGGCTGGCGATCGGCTGACTTTGCTGGGACGTCCAGGCGGCAATCTGACTCGCACGCGGTCTGGCTGCAAAGTAAGCGTCTGACTCGGACTCGGCGATTTTCTCTACCTTTCCCGACACGCTGACCTGCCGATCCAGTTCATTCCAGGGGAAGAGCATTGACGAACGGTCGTTTTGGGCTAATGCCGCTGCCTTGTCGCTGTTGTAATTGGTAAAGAAAACAAACCCGTCCTCACTGACGCCCTTCAAGAGAACAAATCGCTGACGGAT
>WTJR01000069.1:15973-24671 GCA_011524755.1 Halieaceae bacterium
AGAAAACAAACCCGTCCTCACTGACGCCCTTCAAGAGAACAAATCGCTGACGGATCGAGCCGTCCGGTTGAACCGTTGCTACCACCACCCCCGTAGGGTCGGCCAACCCTGCCGCGTTAGCCTCTTTTTGCCATTGCTCAAACAACACCAGCGGATCATCGGGCATTGACGCCTCGCGAAGGCCACCTTTGGTGTACTGCCGGCGGTAATCTTGTAGTTCCATGACTCCTCCTGAGCGCTCTATGGTAATCGAAGTCGGCAGTACTCTGCGTAATCTCGATGATGTGGTAGCTTTGCACCCCAATTGCTACACCGAAAGTTTTGGAGATCCCTCATGCGCTTCGCCAGCCTGCTCATCGCCGTCGCGATGACCTTCAACGCTTCCCCTATTTACGCACAAGCCGAGGACCAAGGTGGACCGCTGATTGACTACGGAACTCGCTTTATCCCTGCCATTGCCTCCAAAGGCATGGTCTCTGGCCCTGAGAAACTCGCTTCAGAGGCAGGTCTCGACATGCTTAAGCGTGGGGGCAATGCGATTGATGCGGCGGTCGCCACAGGTTTTGCGCTGGCGGTCACACTGCCACGCGCGGGCAATATTGGTGGTGGCGGCTTCATGCTGGTGCACCTAGCGGAATCTGACGAGCAGGTATTCATCGATTATCGGGAGATGGCGCCAGATCGTGCCTCACGAGACATGTTCCTCAATGAAGATGGCACCGTAAACAAGCAGATGGCCTACAACAGTGTCAGTGCGGCTGGTATTCCCGGCACGGTGGCTGGAATGATTCACGCACTGGAAAAGTACGGCTCACTCGATCTTAAAACCGTGATTCAACCGGCAATCGATTTGGCGGAAAAAGGGTTCGAAGTTCCCGCAGCCTTACACCTCAATTTGCGCTCTGCCTCGAAACGCTTGTCCAAAAATGCGGAGGCAAATCGTGTCTACCTCGGCGGTAACGGCACCGCACCCGCCATGGGTACCGTATTCAAACAACCTGATTTGGCTGAGACCCTGAAGCGTATTCGCGATCAGGGGAGTGACGGCTTTTATAAGGGGAAGACCGCCGAGTTGATCGTCGCGGAAATGCAGCGACATGGCGGACTGATAACCGAGGCGGATCTCGCGAGCTATCGTGCTATCGAGCGCACACCCGTGCGTTCCACGTTCCGTGACTATGAGCTCGTCAGTGCACCACCGCCTTCTTCAGGCGGCGTCCACGTCTCTCAGATCTTGAAATTGCTCGAGCCTTTCCCGCTTAAAGAGTTAGGGCATAACAGCGCTGGGTACTTACATCTTCTCATCGAGTCGATGAAGCTCGCTTACGCCGATCGAAGTGAGTATTTGGGCGATCCCGACCGTACAGCGATTCCCGTCGAACAATTAACAAGCGAAGATTATCTGGATCAGCGAAGGACCATCATCCGTGATGAAGTGGCAATACCCTCAGCTGAAATCCGACCGGGTAGCTTTGAAGATCTGGAGAGCACTGAAACGACGCACTACTCCATCGTCGATCAGTTCGGAAACGTGGTCTCAAACACCTACACAATTAACTTTAGTTTCGGTTCAGGCATTGTCGTGCCAGGCACGGGCATGCTCCTGAACAACGAAATGGATGACTTTGCCGCCAAGCCCGGGTTCCCCAACGGCTACGGCTTGGTTCAGGGCGAGGCCAACGCCGTATCGGCGGGCAGTCGACCACTATCCTCCATGACACCAACGCTTGTATTTAGGGATGGCAAGCCATGGATAGCCACGGGCAGCCCCGGTGGTTCACGTATTATTACCGCCGTCGCACAAACACTACTCAACGTCATGGCATTTGATATGACACTGGGTATGGCGACGTCGGCCCCACGAATTCATCACCAATGGATGCCCGATATGGCTATGGTCGAGCCCGGTATTTCGCCCGATACGGTGTCGATTCTCGAGGCGAGTAAACACACGATACTGCGCTCGAACAGCACCATCGGGCGCGTCAACTCGGTACAAATTGAGGATGGCTGGTTTTACGGCTACGCAGACCCACGACGACCGGGAGGCCACGTCGCGGTCTGGTAACTCAGCTCATCGATCGCACTTTCATTGTCTGGCGACCCACGGCAACGAGGTCGCCGTTCGCATCCCAGATTTCACAGTCCTGTTCAGTCACGCCCTTTATCAGGGTATGCGATCTGGCTCTGCATAAGATGGGGCCAGGCGCTGGCTTACCGCGCAATTGCACGGTCATCTCTACGGTCGGCACCCAACCGACATCGGGTACAAGCGTAAAGGAAGGCGGCGGCATCATGTCCCCAAACATTAAAAGATCGATTGGATGGATATCGGCGCCATCCACATATTGCATGTAGGCAATAAACTCACCGGTGTTGGTGGGTTGCTGATCAGTAAAGAACTCTGCGCCGCTCACGATGCGCGTATCGATCGTGTTGTGAATCTCCAGCACGTTGTGTTTCGGCACGTCGATGGTCTCGAAGGGAGGCACATCTGGCGGCGTCATAATCGTGTTGGTGGGGCCTTTCAAACGATCGAGATCGGTATAGGCTGCATTGGCCACAATCTTTAGATTGCCCTCTTGATACAGACGTGCGGACGCGAACTGAGTGCCTTTGCCTAGCCGAAGAATTTCAACCTCAACCTCGGCTTCGCCCAGCTGAGTTGGCTCGAGATAAAACGCGTTAATCGAGAGTGGATCGGCATCGTTTAGTGACTGCGATATAGCGCGTCCAACAATGGCGAGAACATAGCCACCGTTAGGTACACGACCAATTCGCCATCCCTTTTGCAAATTAGCACGCCAACGATTTTCGCCGATCGCTTCAAGTGCTGTGTCGTCTAAGAATTTGCCCATTTGCTCACCCAGTGTTATCACCTGTCCAGATCACGCCCAATCCTGGGTCGCGGCGGAAGTGTACACACCTTGTGCTAAGACGTAGAGATTATGTGAAAACTATCTCTATACTTGGGTGTAAGAAGAGGACTGACTCGTGAAAGTGTTTTCGGCAGGTCTCGCATTATCGACCGCATTGACAGTAGCGACGCTCACACTGACTGCGCCAATGACATGGGCGCAGGACGGCTTGTTTGGTGCCTACGACCCTCGACAGCAAGAAACCCTTTGGAACGAAGCCATTTACCTGCAAAGCAGCGGACAGCACAGCGAGGCAATTGAAAAGCTGAAGCGCGCCGCACACCTGAGTCGCATCAATGACGGACTCAATGCCAAAAGTCAGCTCCCGTACCTCCGCGCAGAGATTGTCAGCCATCGCGCCCTTGAACAGCTTGCTATGGCGGACGAGCGTCAGGCTTACTTGTCCCGCATTGAGTCGACAACCATCCCCTCGGGACCGGAAAAAGTAGAAGCACTTCTGGCCCAGGCAGAGTGGCATCAGTACGCTCTACTCCAGAATATCGACGAGGAAGAGGAAACCACTGCCCGGATGGGCAAAGCCTGGAACTTCTATCGTCGCGCCCTCAATGAATCGATCGCCACCTATGGCGAGGAATCAGAAGCGTTGATCCCAGCGCTAGAAGGCATGGTGCGCGCACAATACCTACTGGCGGGTCACCGCGGCATCGGGGCCGCAATGCCTGGAAAAATGGACCGCGATGCCACCAATTACGCGGCTGGTAAGGCCACCTTCAAGCGCGGCTTGTCAGTTCTCGTTGCCATGCAGCAGCTCAATCGAGATAGCTTGGGTGTAAGTCGGGAGATTCAGGCGGAAGACCTTCTCCGGATGGGCGACTGGGCGTGGTGGACCGGCAATCGAATGAACGCTATCAGTTTCTACCAAGACGCCCTCGCCCTAGCTAATGGTGAGAATTTAGCCGAGAGCGAAGCATCAGCCTCTGAGGAAAGCGCCCTCGACACAGCAAATGACGAACCCGAGATCAACGCTGAAAGTACACCAACAAGCGACGCGCCAGAGACAGAGATATCGAACACTGAACCTGCGGGCACCATCGCTCCAAACGAATCAACATTGATTGCCGATGTGCAGCAAGACCTATCGGAAGCAGCGAAGCTACAGGATCCTGTCGTTGAGGCACCTGAAGACGATGGTGGGCAATCCGAGTCCGAGATGGCCGCATCATCGACGGAACCCTACCCGGCCTTCCGTATACTCGATATACCAGTGGCATTACCCGCCGTACCGGGCTTCGATCCTGTGCTGGATATTAAACAGGGTGAACCCGCGGAGGGTGACCTCGTTGTGAGTTTCAATATCAGCGCGACCGGTAAAGCGGTCAATCTGGAGCGCATTCAGTTCCCGGTAGTCGAGGGCACTAGAGGCCCCGAACGGGTCCTTCGACGGCTGAAAAAGATGCGCTTTAGGCCTGTTTTCCAGGACGGAAAGCCGGTGGAAAGTGAGACGATTACGTGGGTATTTGAACCGAAGCATTGGGCAATGCCAGGCGCTGTAACGACGGAGGCATCAACATGAACGGTAACGCGATGAAAGGTCTTATTGCGGTAGCTGCGATTCTGCCACTCTTGGCGGGTTGCCCATCAGCGAGTATGCCAACGACACCTTCCAGCCCGTCTGCATCCATGCCACCCGGCGGCAGCTCCGGGTCTAGCGGCTCATCCGGTAGCTCATCCTCAAGTGGCGGTGGGTCTAGTGGCTCATCGAGCTCGTCTGGAGGTTCATCCGGCGGTGGTTCGTCCGCTGGGGGGTCATCGGGCGGTGGCGCATCGTCTGGCGGCGGTGCGTCGGGCGGAGGCTCATCGAGCTCCGGTGGGTCATCGGGCGGTGGTAATACCGGTAGCGGCGCGGGCGGCGGCATGCCAGGCGGAAACCAGGGAGGCGGTGCCGGTGGCATGGAAAGTGGAGACTCTGGTGGATCGGGCGATGGTGCGATGGCAGGCGGCGATCCAGGATTCGGTGATTCGATTGGTGGCGATCTCTCGCTGCCCAGCCTAGTGGATGAAGAGCCCGTCTACACTGCGTCATCGAGCAGCAGTGGCAGCGGTAGTGGTTCGAGCAATGGCTCCAGCGAGGGGGGTGGCAGCTCATCAGGCAGTGGCTCGAGTGGCACCAGCGGAGAAAACTCATCATCAGACGCGACCAATGGACAAGTCGCATCTAACGCAGGTACCGATGCAGGTCAGGCAGGCGGCACGCGCGCCCAAGGTGGTTTAGAGCCTGACTGGGGCTCCACCGACACCATGACAACAGCAGAGCGTGTTGCCGTTCTGGATAGGCAGCTCGAAGAGAGCACAGGCGTATTTGATGCCATTATTCGGGAAGAGCAACGTCAGCAGCGGGAAAGCCAGCGGGAACAAGGCGCCAATTCACAAAGCTCGACACAAAGCTCAGATGGCTCGGGAACCGAGACGAGCTCCGGTGGTCGAAATCCTTATGAAGCAGACGACCAAGGTGGATATGGCTCCGTGGGTGGTGGCATGGGCGGTCGCTCAGGAGGCGCACCTGATGCTCCAGCTGTCTACGAAGCACCTGAGGACATCCCCTCGGGCAACGATGATGACATTGTTGCGCGCCAGCTTCGCGAGGCTGCGATGCGGGAACCTGATCCCGACATTCGTGAAGCACTATGGAACGAATACCGAAAGTACAAAGGTATTGAGATACCCGAAGAATGATTAATCGTCTTACGACACTGCTGACTCTGCTGGCATTACTCAGCGGTTGCGTTACCGAGACGGTAAAAACAACGGCAGTGCCAACACTCAGCACCTACGAGACCTCACTCCCCAGCGATGAGGTGCTAGATATTGCGGTGGTGGTTTTTGATCCGGGCATCGCGGATGTAGACCCTGAAGAAGGCATCTATCCCGAAATTAGGCGCGCCGAGGCGACGTTTATGGCGCGCGAACTCGCTCTCGTGTTGGATGATCAAGGCGTATGGGGGGCTAGTCGGGTTGTGCCCTCTTCCGAGCACATCACCGATGTCCTGGTCACGGGGGCAATAGAGCAGTCGGATGGAGAGGCACTCTCACTAGCGATCAGGGCAGTGGATGCTCAAGGACGTGTCTGGCTCGATAAACAGTACGCGGGGACGACCAGTCGATATGCCTATCAGCAGACTCAACGGGTCAAGAAGGATCCGTTTCTCGCGGTTTACAGGGATATCGCGAACGACTTAATTGCGGTTTTCAAATCGTTAGCGCGTAGTGATCGGCTGGCTATCAGGGATGTATCCAAGCTGAAGTTTGCACAGAGCTTTGCGCCCGAGGCCTTCGAAGGCTATCTCAGTGACGATGAGGGCGCACTGACGCGCGCGGTGCGCCTGCCGGCGGAAAGCGACCCCATGATGGCCCGTATCGGTGCCATTCAGCAGCGTAACCACATCTTCGTCGATACGCTGCAGGGCCACTACGATAACTTCTCTGGCTCGATGGATGGTCCCTATAACGAGTGGCGTCGCTTGAGTTATGAGGAAACGGTCGCACTGCGTGAGCTTGAGAACGAGGCACAGACCCAGTTAATCATGGGTGGGATTTCTTTACTGGCCGGTATTGCGGCAGCCACTTCCGACGATCGCAATGTGAGAACCGCGGGTGCCGTTGGAATCTATGCAGGTGGCGGCCTCATTAAGAGCGGCCTAGAGCGCAGGGCCGAAGCCAATATTCACTCTCTGGCACTCGAGGAGTTAGGGCAGTCATTGGAGGCTGAAATCACGCCACAAGTCATCGAGTTGGAAGACAGAACTATCCAGCTTTCAGGTACGATTGAGGATCAATACGGTCAGTGGCGTGAGATTCTAAGTGATATCTACGCCGCCGAAATTGCTGAGCTTCCAACCGATATAAGCCAGCCCTCTCCATAAACGAGTCTTGCCGATAGATGACAGACGATAGCAAAGACGCTTTGCGCGCAGCGTCCTTTGAACCGAGAGCCGCTACTCAAAGCACCCAAGAGATTTCCGATGCGCCTCGCCCCGTAGGCACATGGGTAGCGCTAGCAATAGGTGCGGTGTTGCTCGGGTTTGTAGTCTTCATTTTGCCTCAGCTAGCCCCTACACCTGACAGTCAGTCTTCAGCTGCACCGGGCACTATTTTGGAAGACACGCAGACAGCCACTGCATCATCGGCCAGTGCAGCGCAGGAGAATGCCTCGGAACGAAGCCCCTTTGCGGAAGCGCAGCTGGCCAAGGTAAGGCGCTCAGCGCAGGAAGTACTGCAATCATTGCTGGAGACACAGTCTCGACTCGAGTCGCGCGGTGTCGATCAATGGGCCGCTGATGACTTTTTAGCCGCTAGCGCCGTCGCTTTAGAAGGTGATTCCTTGTACCGAGCACAAGATTTTGATGCGGCCGAAGCTCTGTATCAGCAGGCACTTGATTCGTTGAACGGACTCGAAGCAAGGCTAAGCGACGAAATCGATAGTAGGCTGGCAGTGCTACTCAACGCGATCGAGTCAGGCGATGAAGCCACAGCAGGCACTATCGCTCCCTTGCTTCAACAAATGGCGCCCGATAGCGATGCAGTGTTCGATGCCGTCGAACGCGTACCCCTCATGCCGGCCATTACAGAGCTAGAAACAGCCGCGAAGGCAAGCTTCGAGCAAGGTCGTTTGAGTACTGCGGCATCTCAAATCGATGAGGCGTTGGAGCTCGACCCCGCACACCAGCGTTTGGCAAAGGTAGCTCAGCAGTACAAGTCGGCACTAACCCAGCAGCGTTTTGAAGATGCCATGACGAAAGGCTTTGCGTTATTGGGTAACAATGATTTCTCCGGCGCACGGGCTTCCTTTCAGTCGGCACGAAATATTCTTCCCGCTGCTGACGGTCCGAAGGCCGCGCTGGCACAGCTCGAGGAGGCAGAGACCTTATCGCGCCTCAATGACTTGCTGAGTCAGGCCGCTGATCTTGCGGCAAAGGAGCAATGGGCGAAGGCAGTCGAGGTTTTAGAAGCGGCGCTTGCCATTGATGCCAGTCTTGTTGAAGCGTCAGATGGCCTTGATCGGGCCCGCCCGTTGGCCGAGCTCTTTGCGAAACTCGATACGATCGTCGAAAAGCAAGCGCGTCTGGTCGATCCCGTTGTACTCAGTGAGGCACAACTTTCTCTGTCAGAGGCCGAGGCCGCACTGGCAGCAAATGCCCAAACATCGCCCGTGCTCAAAGACAAAGTGGCGGCGGTTCGGTCGGCTGTGGCCACGGCCAGTACACCGCTACCCGTGGTCATCACCTCCGATGGCCTGACAGAGATAACCATCAAGCGGGTTGCCCGTCTGGGTACCGTCTCGTCAAGAACAGTCTCGCTGCGGCCCGGCCAATATCAATTTCTGGGTAGCCGCGACGGTTACCGAGATGTGTTGATCACTGCCAGTATCAACGCTACATCCGATAATCGTATTGACGTCCGATGCGAGGAGGCGATCATTCGCTAATGTCTAACGAGCGCAACCAATCCCAGTCCTTGTCACCCACTGCATTTGAACCTCGCAGTGAAACAACAGTGGCGACAACTCGACGCATAACGCCAGCCGCCACATTGCTGGTCGTAGCGGGCTTGGTCATCGCGTATGTCCTGTTCTTCTTGCTCACGGCTCGATCGGTATCAGTCACTGTGGAGTCAGAAACAACACCTTCTATCGATATCTCTGGACTGCATTTACCCTTTGGTGAGCGTTTTCTGATGAGACCCGGCTCCTATGAGCTCGATGTCACCGCTGAGGGATATCGGACCTACACTGGGACTTTGGAGGTAGACGATGCCGAGGTGCA
>WTJR01000069.1:24771-27460 GCA_011524755.1 Halieaceae bacterium
ACTCCGGGCTGGGCCAGAGTGTCAGTCGAGACGATTCCTGCCGAGGTCTCGGTAAGCATTGATCAGCAGAGCGTTGATCGCTCAGCGGCCACGTCCAGCGAACAGGTGCTCGAAGTCATGCAAGGAGTGCGTGAAATCACCTTCAGTGCGCCTGGGTATATCGACCAGGTAGTCGAGCTAAACGCCGTCGCTGATACCGATGTCGACCTCGGTACTATCGAACTTGTACCAGCAGAGGGAATACTCCGCTTAACGTCAGTCCCTGCGGGCGCCGTCGTCACCCGCGATGGTCGCTTTGTCGGCGCCACCCCAACTGACGTCACGATGGAACCCTCGGTACGACACCGCATCGAGCTAAGACGAGCGGGTTACTTACCCGAATCATTTAGCCTCTCACTCGAAAAGGGCGCGAGCGTCGACCGACAAGTCGTTTTGTCACCAGCACTGGGCGAAGTCGATATTCAGGTGACGCCCCGCAATGCCACCATTCAGGTCAATGGCGATGACCGTGGTAAGGGAAGCCAGATACTGGCCTTACCCGGTGTCGAGCAAGTGATCACCATCAGAGCGCCCGGGTATGCAAGTGTGGAACGACGGGTAACGCCGCGTGCAGGACTGAAACAGCGGATTAGTGTGGCGCTGCTCACTGAAGAAGAGGCGAGAAAGGCGGCCATCAAGCCGGAAATCACCAGTTCGGTGGGTCAGACATTGGTCTTAATCGATCCTCAGGTGAGTCCAGTCAATGAGTTCACTATGGGCGCGCCAAGACGCGATGCGGGACGAGGTGCCAACGAGGTCGAACGGCCTGTGCGCCTGACGCGTGCGTTTTACATGGCGACCACCGAAGTGACGAATGCCCAGTTTCGTCAATTCACACAGAATCATGAGTCAGGACAGGCGGGAGGTAAGAGCCTAAACCGCGAACACCAGCCCGCCGTGCAGCTCTCTTGGCAGCAGGCCGCCAGCTTCTGTAATTGGCTCAGCGCGCGCGAGGGGTTGCCGCCCTTTTATACCGAGCGCGATGGCATCATCACGGGGTTCGACAGCGCTTCGATCGGATACCGTCTGCCGACTGAGGCTGAGTGGGCATTCGCTACCCGGGTCCAAGGGGAAGACATCTGGCGATTTGCCTGGGGCGAAGCCTGGCCGCCCGAGGATGGAAGCGCCAACCTCGCCGACGCCTCTTCCGCACTGGTCACAGGGCGTATTCTCAATGGTTACACTGACAACGTTGTGGTAAGCGCCGAGGTCGGAAAGTTTCCGCCCAACCCCAGAGGCCTATACGATATGGGTGGTAATGTCGCTGAGTGGGTGAATGACGTCTACCGGATACCTGTGCCGAACGAGGCGATCGAAGAAGACCCGCTCGGGGATCCTCAGGGCGATAACTACACGATCAGGGGCGCCAGTTGGAGTCTCAGTCGTTTGCGAGAGCTTCGACTAACCTACCGTGATTATGGTGAGCGCGGGCGTGATGACGTTGGATTTAGGGTGGCAAGGTATGCAGAGTAAATTTTGGGTTGGCGTGTTGTCATTTGCAGGTCTCGCACTCGTTGCCTTCGCACAGGATGAAGGTGTCGAGGCTACGACAAATAAGACTGGCGTAACCCAAGTCGCGCCAGCCTCTAGTGGCGCCGGTGCGGTTAGCCAAGACGATACAGGCACGGCGGCAGCAGCTCTGGAGGGTATTGCAGATGCTGTTATCGATAGCGTTGATGGCGCTCAAACTGAGGCAGCTGACCTAAACTCAAAAGAAATGGCCTCGCCGGCAGCAGCGGATGACAACTACACCCCCACTGAGCGGATTAGCGAAGATCGATCCGTGTCTTTTCCGGTCGATATTTAAGGTGAATGCGCATGTCTAAACCGAGAATCCCGTCAGAGTTTGCATTCCAAGTCCTAGCTCTACTTGCCGCCGTCATCGTCGTGCACGCTTTTTACGTAGGCTTGATCCGACCCTCTGCCGACGCTCAGTTAGCGGCACAAGCCGCACTGCAAGCATCAGGCGCCGCCTTTGTACCCGAGCGATCACTCTACGTTGTCATTCGTGATTTCGAGCAGGAGGCCTGTTTCATCCTGATGATCTGGGCACTCGCGATCATGGGTCTCAAAGCGTGGACGACGCGACAGGAAGCGACCATGCTCGAGCGCAACCTCATTCAGGTAACCGAGGGCACGACGCTCCTACCCCAAGATGCACGAAATTACGCTCGCGGCATCGAAGCGCTTCCGGAAACAGAGCAGGAGCTGTTGTTACCACGCACACTGCTCAACGCGCTAAGCCGTTTCTCCACGACAGCGAGCATCCCTGCCGTCTCCGAGGCAGTGCGCGAGCAATGCGACATTGAGGCCGACAAGCTCGACTCCGAATTATCGATGGTTCGCTACATCAGTTGGGCCATCCCGTCGATCGGGTTTATTGGCACCGTGCGCGGCATCGGTGATGCACTTGGGCAAGCCTACAAGGCGGTTGAAGGCGATATTTCAGGTGTGACGGTAAGTCTCGGCGTTGCCTTTAACAGCACCTTCGTGGCGCTGGTCTTATCCATTGTCATCATGTTTGCGCTGCACCAATTGCAGCTATCTCAGGAGCGTTTAGTACTTAGCACGCAGCGTTATGTGGATAAGAAGCTCATTCGACATCTGGCGGCGCCTAAATGAGTCGCGCCTTTCTTGATCTCACCGATGC
>WTJR01000069.1:27560-35265 GCA_011524755.1 Halieaceae bacterium
TGAATAACCTTTGCCTTATCGCACCTGGAAACCTTGAGCAGCCCCAACTGGAGTTGCTTCTGGGCATCTTGGGTTCGCTGGGAGTAACCCCCGGTGCAGTGGTCGACAGAGCGCTTCTCGCCCACCCTGCGGAGCTGGGCTCGGGCCTCAACCTAAACTTGCAATGGCGACAACTCGTCGTGAGCGAGGTCTCTGTTGACGCCAATCTCTGTCAGGTCGACAAGATCACAGCTGTACCAGGCCTTGGCTATCTCGATTTGCTGGAACTATGCCTTGAGGAATGCGCTGATGCCTGCGTCGATCAAACACGCTTCGATCCGCGGCGAAGTGCTGAGTCCGAGCAAACCCTGCTCGATACTCTCCCCGGCGTTCTTGCAGCACTTAAAGATCGCCCCGAGGTCTCAGTTGAGCTCGGGACAACATCATTCAAAGTCTCGAGAAGTCGTCTTGAGAAAGCAGGGCAAAAAGTCGCGTCGGCTATCAATGCGAAAGCAGGAGCCCTGAGCATCGACGAATCACTATCGGTCTTTCCGGGCATCACATTCGATGCAGTTGCCTCTATCGATTCCCTCACAGCCGCCGGAGAGGATCTATTACAGGATCACTCAGATGATCAGCCGCTGACCCGCATTTCCAAACGACGGACAGCCAGCGCTGTAACACCAGCTGATGAACCAGCCGACACATCAGCAAGTGGCGACGCGATGATCGCGCCTGCCGCAACTGATGGGATCAGCAAGGCGCCAGATCCGGCATCCACTGTGCAGGATAATCACCCCACCCATATTCTTGTCGACGCTGTCGCGCATCGCATTGCAGATACAGATGAGCAGGGCCTTGGCTTTGGCGTCATTAAGCGCGACGGTGTTCCCTGCATTGACGAGGCACTGCGCGACCGGATCAATGTCTTGTCGGTCTCCGGCTCACATGATCGGCTCACGGTCGGTAGTCGCTTGTATCGCAACGACGGCAAAGAAGCCGTGCTCATTATCGTTGAGTCGTAATCCATGCCCCGGCGGAAACGACAGGCCAATACATTCAACCTCAGCTTTCTGGACATCATGTCCTGTGGCTTCGGTGCTGTTGTTCTCGTATTCCTGATTATCGATCACTCCATTGAGATTCAAATTCAGTCGGTAAACGCGGAGGTGCTGTCGGAGGTCGATCTGCTTGAGGAGGACATTCGAGAAGGCGAAGAGGGTCTCGTGCGGTTACGTAATGCCATTAGCAGCACCGATCTCGAGATTGTTGAAGCGCAGGGGCGCGCGCGAGTTGTCACCGAGGAGCTTGATCGACTGGAGGCGTTAATCGCCTCACTGGAAGAATCGGATGTCAGTGAAACCACCGACCTTGAGGCGTTAAAAGCTGAAATTAACTCACTGGAGGAGCGCATACAGCAATTGCGCGAGGCAGCAGAGGCAGACGGCGGCCGAAGCGCGCGTGAGTTCCAAGGCGAGGGTAATCGTCAGTATCTGACCGGTCTCAAGCTCGGTGGCAACCGAATCGCGATCATGATCGATGCCTCGGCCAGCATGCTGGCGCCAGAGGTTGTCAACGTCATCCGATTGCGAAATCAATCGAGTGATCGACAGCGCGCCGCTCGAAAATGGGTTCAGGCCCTGGATACCGTCGATTGGCTAACGGCTCAACTGCCTACGGGATCGCGCTATCAGATCATTCTGTTCAATACCGAAGCCCGATTTGCCCTACCGGAGACGCAGGGCAGATGGCTTGAAGTCGCCAACAGTGATCAGGTGGAACGAGTAATCACTTCAGTCCGCGAGACCTTGCCGTCAGGCGGCACCTCGCTTTACAACGCCTTTGAATTTCTCAATGAGCTCGATAGCAAGCCCGATAACATTTTCATTATCACTGATGGTCTACCCACTCAGGGGAGAGATACGCCGCGAAAAAATACGGTTTCAGGTCCAGCCCGACTGAAACACTACCGCGATGCTATCGATAAGTTACCGGCCAACGTTCCCGTCAACGTGGTGCTTTCACCCATGGAAGGTGACCCGATGGCAGCGTCCGAGTTCTGGAAGTTGGCGCAGAATACAGGTGGGAGTTTCATGGCGCCCGCGGAGGATTGGCCGTAATGCCCAAGCGTCGACCCGCACCTGAGATTTCACTGTCGTTTTTGGACGTCATTTGCTGTGGCTTTGGCGCTGTTATCTTGCTTCTGATGATCACCAAAACGGTGGAACCGCAGGTCCTCGAGGAGTCCACCGTGATCGCAGAGGGACGCGTCGCTGAGCTGACCGAACAGCTCTTTGAAATTAGAGGCGAAACAACGGTGCTCAACAGAGACCTGGCAGCAAAGCGCGAGCAGATATCTGAATTTGAAGAACAGATTGCCATTCTGCAGGGCTCGCTGGCGTCATCGAAGTCGCGTTATGACTCACTGCAAACAACCCGCAATTCGAACAGCATCGTCGCAGAGCAGCTCGCTATTGCACGACAGGAGTTAAGCGACGAAGAGGAGCGGTTGCTCGGACGCGATGCCGAAAAAAAGAATCAACTGATTGGCGGCATTCCCGTCGACAGCGAGTACATCATCTTCATCATCGACACCTCGGGCTCTATGTTCTCCTATGCCTGGCAACGCATGCTCGGCGAGATGGAGGCCACACTCAACATCTACCCCAACGTGAAGGGCATTCAGGTCATGAACGACATGGGGAACTACCTATTCTCGCGATACGCCGGTCAGTGGATACCTGACACGCCCGCGCGCCGACAGCTGATCCTGCGTAACCTCGCGAACTGGAATGCGTTTTCTAACTCTTCGCCAGTCGAAGGCATTACGCAGGCTGTCCGATCGTTTTATGACCGAGACAAGAAAATTTCCATCTACGTCTTTGGCGATGAATTTACAGGCAGATCGATTGAAGAAGTCGTGCTTACCGTCGATCGGTTGAACGCAGAAGCAGGCACTGGGGAGCGACGCGTGCGCATCCATGCAGTGGGCTTCCCCGTACAGTTTATTAGGCCGCCCGAGTTGCAGGACACGGGCATTCGTTTTGCTACACTCATGAGAGAACTGACGCATCGAAATGGTGGGACGTTTGTTGGACTCAATGACTTTAGGCCGTAAGGCGCAGCGTCTACTGACGCTTCTTACTCTCCTCGTACTGGCGGCATGTACCAGTCGAGAAGTCATTGTGGAAGGAACATTCCCGACGCCTTTGGTGGATCCCGTACCCGTATCGGTCGGTGTTCTGTTTACTCAGGAGTTTAAAGAGCACGAACTCGTCGATGATGCCACGGGTCGTGGTGAGGTCAGCTGGCGTGTTAGCACGGGCACAGCGCAAGTTGAGTTCTGGTCTACTCTCTTCCCGGCGTTCTTCCAGAACGTGGTTTTCATTGAGAGCTACGATGATCTGCAGACCTATGACGTAGACGCTATCCTCGTTCCACAAGTGGCCGACGTGCAGTACGCCATTCCCTTGTACACCAACGTTAAAGTTTACGAGATCTGGATGCGCTACAACCTGGCACTGGTTGAGCCCGAGCAAATTATCGATGAAGAAAATGCCGCCATCTCGCTAGAAAACATGCAGCCCTTCGCCGAGTGGCCTCTGACAGCCTACGGAAAAACCCCTACCGCCTTCATGCAGTCAGACATCGATGCCGTCAACTTGGCTGCAGTCATGGCCCTCCGCGATGCAGGTGCCAATTTTATTACTAGCTTCCTGCGTGTGCCGGGCGTGATGGATTGGATTGAAAATCCCGAGGAGGCTCAATGAAGCGTGCCCTTCTCTCTGCCTTGATGCTGGGTGGCCTACTTGGCGGTTGTGTCACTGCCAATGTCGATGAAATGACATTCGATGCGCCTGTCGCAGGCATGACGGACGGTAGCATTGTCATTCTCGGTCGGCGTCATGCGCCTGACTACGACACCGAACCCGATTTTATCGACTGCATTGGGAATCACATCAGCCGCGGTAGCGAGAGCATCAGCGTGATCCCTGAGCGACAATTTGTCGACGCCCTTTACCCGTGGTTCGAGCCGCGGACTGCGCCTCTCAGCATTGAGAGCGTTGGCCGATTAATGATGCTCCCCAGCGTAGCGAACAAGCTGGAGGACCTGGACCTCAATTACATGATCTGGATTGATGGCCGAACCCAAGACACTAACAGCAGTGGCTCCATGACCTGCGGTGTTGGTCCAACGGGTGCGGGATGCTTTGGCTTTGGCACCTGGGGCACCGAGTCCGAATACGAAGCCACGATATGGAACTTTGACGATGGGGCAGAGGTCGGAAAGATGAGTGCCTTAACCAGTGGACAAAGCTACATGCCAGCCGTTGTTGTGCCCATTCCGATCATTGCGCCCGTTCAGGACACCGCCTGCGACAGCCTGGGCACCCAGTTACTGCAGTATCTGTCTGCCGGGTCGTAAGCCATGAAACGACTCTTAGCCTCGCTCTGCTTCACCGCCCTGATCGCAGGCTGCGCTGGTTCATCGACGGTTACCGTCGGTGGGCGGCCCGTTAGTATTCCAACCGATGCTGCTGAAGAGCACGAGAAGCTGATTGAAAATATCGGCATCTACGACGATCCCGAATTGCAGGCCTACATTGACGAAATCGGTGCGCGATTGGTCGCCAACTCCAGCATGCCCAATCAGGAGTTCACCTTCACCTTGCTGGACTCGCCTGACATCAATGCGTTTGCCCTGCCCGGTGGTCTCATCTACATCAACCGAGGCCTGCTTGCTTACCTCGATAGCGAGGCAGAGCTTGCTGGCGTCATTGCACACGAGATCGGGCATATCACTGAGCGGCATCACTCTCGCCGGCGAACTCAGACCATAACCAATCAGGTAGCAGCGGTATCGGCGTTGATCCTAACCGGGTCGGGCGATCTGTATGACGCGACCAGCATGTACGGCGCAGAGCTTATTTCAGGCTTCGGCCGTGATATGGAACTCGAAGCGGACGCGGCCGGCGCTGAATTCATGCATAAAAGCGGATACGACGCTGACGCCTTGCTATCGGTCATCGGTGTTCTTAAAGATCAGGAGCGCTACCGAAAAGCGGTCGCCAAGGCCTCAGGTAAACCCTCCGGCACCTACCACGGGCTGTATGCCAGCCACCCAAGAAATGACTTGCGACTGCAAACGGTGATCAAGACAGCCAACAGCCTAGATCTCGACACGATGCCCGAGAACCCAGAGCTGCCTGGCCGGTTCAGGCGCGAAACCGAAGGAATGGTGGTCGGTGCGAGCGCCGAGGCGCAAAGTGATCCCCTGCGGTACTACCACAACAAACTGGATTTTACGTTTGAGCACCCTGAGGACTGGGTCGTGACGGCGACCACGCGGGAAATTGTGGCGAAAGCCCCTGATTCGGATGCGACTCTCAAAATTAAAATCGCCAAGGTAGACCCTGATAAAAGCCCCGATGACGCACTTCCCGAGCTGGCTTCTGGCGAGGTCAGTGGACAGGAGTCGATCGAGAACGAAGGCCTGAAAGGAGCGACCGGACTGGCAAGCGCTGGCGGGGTTCAAAAGCGCTTAGGCATTGTTGATCACCGATTCCGCTTTTTGTTTGAGGGCGAAGCCAGCGACTTTGGTGCTGCCGATGCCGGATTTAAAACTATCATCACCTCCTTTCGACCTCTCTTTGCGCGCGAGAAAAAGCGGGGCGAAAGTCACGTCCTAAACTACGTACAAGTACCTAGGGGCGCCACCTTTGGGTCGCTGAGCTCGGGCGTTCGGGTACCCGATGCAGAAAACCAACTACGCTTGATCAATGGCTACTACCCCAGTGGCGAGCCACGCACCGGAGATTGGTTAAAAGTTCTTCGATAGGCCTACTGCTGTCATCCCACATTTCATGACATCATGGCGTGGCGATACAGGGAGGTCTTATGCGCCCAATAACAATAATGGTTGCTCTTGCATTGCTGTCACTAACGCACGGCATCCAAGCAGAAACAGTGGTCTACACGGCCAAGCTTATTCGAACCATGGAACCCGCACTACCAGAGGCAACCGCCGTAGCGGTGGAAGACGGAAAAGTCTTGGCCGTTGGCTCCTTGGATAGTCTGAGCCCGCTGATTGCTTCACGCGGTGCGCGGATCGACCGACAGTTCGAAGACAAAGTCATGACACCGGGCTTCATTGATCCTCATGTCCACCCTACTCTGCCTGCGGTTTTGACACAGTTCCCCTTTCTTGCACCCGATGACTGGTATCTGCCCACCGGAGATTTCCCGGGAGCCACAACGCCTGAGGGCTACCGAAGTGCACTACAAAATTTAGTTGCGCAACATGATGATGCGTCAGTACCGTTTGTCGCTTTTGGCTATCACCCGCTGTGGCACGGCGAGGTGTGGCGGGATGATCTCAACAACTGGTTTGGCGATACACCCGTCATGATTTGGCACCGCTCGTTTCATGAGCTCATTGGCAATGATGCGGCCTGGGAACTTCTGGGCGTTACCAAGGAAGATGCCGAAGCCATTCCGCATGGAGCCAGTTGGGAACGAGGACACTTCTATGAACTGGGCCTGAGAGCAGTATTCCCTCGCATGGGATTTCTCTTTGAGCCCGCGCGCTACATGAAGGGCATGCAGAACTTTCTCTCGATGATGCACGAATCAGGTGTGACGACTGCTGCGGATATGGGCACGGGTATTTTTGGCAACCCCGTCGGCGAGATTCAGGCGATAAAAGCCGCTGTAGCCAGTGACCCTGTTGGTGTTCGAGTACTTCTCACACCCATCATTACCGATTTCATCACAAGGCAAAAATCCGCGGAGCAAGCGCTTGCTGAAGTCCGCGATTGGCAAACGATGAATGATGATCAAGTGACGGTGGGTAATCACTTCAAACTCATGATTGATGGTGCGATTTTCTCGGGCCTTTCCCAAATGGGGTCACCTGGCTACCTCGACGGGCACACGGGCGTATGGATGGTCGATGTCCCCACACTCGAGACATTTGCCAAAACGTTTTGGGACGCTGGCTTTCAGATTCATGCCCATAGCAATGGCGATGCCGCCACGGCACGCTTCATTGATCTTCTGGACTACCTGTTGCGCGAGAGTCCTCGTGCTGATCACCGCATGACGCTGGAACACTTTGCCTACAGTACGGAAGATCAAAACCGAAAGCTTGCAGCCCTCGGCGCGGCTGTCTCTGCAAACCCTTACTACCATTACATTCTGTCCGAGATGTACAGCGGCGATTGGCTCGGCCCTGATCGGGGACCCCAAATGGTGCGACTCGGCTCCTTGGAATCAAAAGGTGTTCCCGTTGGACTCCACTCAGATAGCCCAATGGCACCGCTCTCACCGCTGACACTAATGTGGACTGCAGTCGCACGAGAAAATATATCGGGTGAAAAAACCGGACAAGGTGAAGTAATGAGTCGATACGGTGCGCTGAAAGCCATTACTATCGACGCGGCGTGGATCTTGGGGCTCGAAGATTCTATCGGCTCAATACGGGCTGGAAAGGCGGCGGACTTTACTGTGCTGGCGGCTGATCCACTGACCGTGCCGCTTGAACAATTACGATCAATTGAGGTCATTGGTACCGTTTACGCCGGTACCGCACACCAAAACTAATAACCGAGGATAAGCTTATGAGCGCTCTGGCAGCTCCTTTCACCTTTGCCAACGGATCGACTATTAAGAACCGCTACATGCTCGCCGCACTGACCAATCTGCAGAGCGGTGCTGACGGCGTGCT
>WTJR01000069.1:35365-38259 GCA_011524755.1 Halieaceae bacterium
TTCGATGGCGTTCAGCTCCACGGTGCACACGGCTACCTACTCGCACAGTTTCTAAGCCCCCAGTTCAATCGTCGCGACGACGCGTATGGCGGCTCTCCCGAAAAACGCGCAAAAGTGCTGTTCGATATCATTGCTGGGATAAACCAAGCCTGTGGTCGTGAGTTCAGTCTGGGCGTCCGCCTATCACCCGAGCGCTTTGGTCAGCGGACAGAGGAAATACGCGATCTAGCATCGGAGCTCCTGGTCGATCCTCGCCTCGATTATCTTGATATGTCGCTCTGGGACGTTTTCAAAGACGCACACGATGAAGCCTTTGCAGGACAGTCGCTGCTCAAAGTGTTCGCCGACTTACCTCGAAAAGGGGTCGCACTGGGTGCAGCGGGTAAGCTGTATTCGGCGGAGGCGTGTGAGCGAGCCATCGAGAGTGGCTTGGACTTTGTGCTCGTAGGCCGCGCAGCGGTTATCCATGCTGATTTCCCGAGGCAAGCACTGGCAAATGCCGATTTCGAAATGCACACCTTGCCTGTCACGAGAGAACATCTCGCGGCTCAGGGGCTAGGACCCAAGTTCATCGATTACATGGCGACCTGGGATGGATTCGTGGCCGCCTAAACGGCCTCCGATTTAGCCAAACTGGGTGTCAGCAACAAACGGGTTGGTTGCGCGTTCGCGACCGAATGTGGAATCCGGCCCATGTCCAGGAACGAACTGAACGTTATCACCGAGCGGAAATAGCTTTTCTCTTATCGAGTGAATGAGTTCGTCGTGGTTGCCTTTTGGAAAGTCGGTGCGGCCGATGGAGCCCGCAAAAATAACATCACCCACCCAAGCCAATCGCTGTGCTCCGTCAAAAAAGACGACATGTCCCGGGGTGTGGCCCGGACAATGGATAACCGCGAGCTCAAGGGCGCCGACTGTTACGGTGTCACCGTCAACAAGCCAACGGTCAGGCTCAAACGCTTCAGCCATGGGAAAGCCTGACATCTCGCACCACTTGGGCAGATTATCGATCCAAAACCGATCACCCTCCTCCGGGCCTTCAATGGGTACCTGCCACTCTTTGCGCAAGACATCCGCTGCGGCGCAGTGATCCATGTGTCCATGAGTGAGCAAAATCTTCTCCACCTTAGCGCCCATCTTTTCAATGGCAGCCTTGATGCGATCGGTATCACCACCCGGGTCGACCACCGCGGCCAGTCCTGTGGTCTCGCACTTAATGATTGAGCAGTTCTGTTGGTAGGGCGTGACGGGAACGACGGTGACCGACAGACTCATGATGCTGCCCTCTGTGTCTCATCGTCACCCTCAATATCGGCGTCCGGATCATTGAACACCACTTCATCGAGTTGCCCTTCATGGTAGGCGACCACGGTCGATACCGTGGCATCACCCGTGACATTAACGGCTGTTCTAACCATATCCAGTAAACGATCGACGCCAAGAATCAGCGCAATCCCTTCGACCGGTAATCCCGCCTGCGTCAATACGAGTGACAGCATAATCAAGCCAGCACTGGGTACCGCGGCAGTCCCGATCGATGCCAATGTGGCGGTGAGCACGACCATCAGAAGCTGGCTGCTGGACAGGTCAATACCGTACACCTGCGCGATGAATACGGTGGCAACACCTTGCATGATAGCGGTGCCATCCATATTGATGGTGGCGCCTAGAGGCACAGAAAAACCAGCGACACTTTTGTTCACGCCAAGCCGCTTCTCAACGGTTCTTAGCGTCACGGGCAAGGTGGCCCCCGACGATGACGTAGAAAAAGCAAAGGCCCAGACGCGGCGCATCTTTTGCCGCAACATCGCGGGAGACAGCGGCGTGAGTGTTCGTAAAACCAGACCGTAAACCACCAATCCGTGGAACAGGAGCACACCGAGCAAAGTAAAGAAGTACGCCGCCAAATCGAAAATGGTACCGAATCCCATGGTCGCAAAAAGCTTGGTCAGCAGCGCGAAAACACCGTAAGGCGCAAGTTCAATCAGCACTCCCACCATTTTCATCACAACCACTTCCATGTCTTGGAACCAGGCAATCAAACGCTGCCCCGCCTCACCCGCACGTGTCAGTGCGAAGCCCACGAGTAACGCGAACACGATCACCTGAAGCATGTTGCCTTCGGCCATGGCGGCGACAGGATTGGTCGGGAAAATATTGATCAATGTTTCTTTGATAGGCGGCGCTTCTTTGGGCACAAAGTCGGAACTCGCAACGGCATTAACGCCTTCGCCAGGGCCAACAGCCAAAGCAATCGCCAAACCTAAGCTCACAGCGATACAGGTCGTGACGAGGTAAAGCCCCAAGGTCTTTCCTGCGATGGGTCCCATGCGGCTGCTGGCACCGAGGGCTGCCATACCGCAAATCAGAGACACTAGAACCAAAGGCACAACGAGCAACTTAAGCGACGCGATGAAAATCCGGCCGAGGACATCGAACAGGCCCATGACCATGCCGTTGTACAAAAACCCGTAAAGGCCACTGTCCGGACTGAGTGATCCCAAGACCACCTCTAGGACTGACCCAAGACCAATCCCCAAAACCATTGCCAGCAAAATTCGGTTGGTTAATGACATGTTTACTCCTCGCAGGGTTCAGGTCGCCAGGCGCTGACAGCGATATCAGCACAGGCATTACAGGCCGAAGGGTACGTGTTAATGGACCCCGACTCCATCACGGCGCAGACCGGTTCGTATTGCAGCGTGCAAATTTTAGGCCTCGGCTCCTCGCATTGAACGGTTTGCAGTACGGGAACCTCCGATACCTCAAGGTCGGCGGATCCTTGCCCAAAAAGATCTGCGGGCAAAGAGGTACAGGCGGTCACTGCCATCAGACAGCCCATAGCAACCAACCTAATGCTTAAGAAACGTACCAAGTCGATATTCATTGAGCGC
>WTJR01000076.1 GCA_011524755.1 Halieaceae bacterium
GTCTGTAACAGCTTACCGCCAGCCGGCACCTGAATCGTCTTTTCGCCGTTAATTTCGATGTTGATATTACCGCTCGCAACGAGCTTGCTACGCGCCGCCAGAATCACCATTACCAAGGCAACAACCACGGCAGTAAACATCGCCACGCCAAAGAAAATAGTTGTATACACAGATCTCTCCTAGAGCTTATGTAGCCAATTAAATATCGATACCACCGAAGGACATGAAGCCGAGCGACATCAGACCCACAGTGATAAAGGTTATGCCAAGCCCCTGCAACCCATCGGGAATGTCGCTGTACTTCAACTTCTCACGGATGCCCGCGAGCGCAACAATCGCCAGCGCCCAGCCAACGCCCGCACCAAACCCGAACACAGCGCTCTCGCCAAAATCGAGGCTTCGCTCAACCATGAGGAGTGATGCACCCAAGATTGCGCAGTTCACTGTGATCAGCGGCAGGAAAACACCGAGCGCGGAATACAAGGCAGGCACATAACGGTCGAGAAACATCTCAAGAATCTGAACCATCGCTGCGATAACGCCAATGTACGACAGCAAGCCCAAGAAGCTCAGGTCGAGGTCGGGATAGCCCGCCCACGCCAAAGCGCCATCCGCCAACAGATTTTGATAAATCAGGTTATTCACGGGGACGGTAATGGTGAGCACCACTACCACAGCGATACCCAAACCAAACGCCGCAGAGATTTTCTTCGAGACGGCGAGGAAGGTACACATGCCCAAGAACCAAGCCAGGGCCATGTTTTCAATGAAGACCGCCCGCACAAAGAGGCTTAAATAGTGTTCCATTACGCGCCCTCCTCTGCAGCTGTGTGCTTCGCAATCTTGAACTCAGGCTCTTCGACCTGCTCTGTTTGCACAGCACGGATTGCCCAGATGAGGAAACCGATGAGGAAGAACGCACTCGGTGGGAGCAGTAATAAACCATTGGGGTTGTACCAGCCTCCTTCTGTGACGACAGGAAGGATCTCGATACCCATCAAAGAGCCAGCACCGAACAGCTCGCGAACCACGCCGACAACAATAAGAACAAACGAGTAACCCAGCCCGTTGCCCAAACCATCTAGGAAGCTGGGTACCGGCGGATTCTTCATGGCAAACGCCTCGGCACGACCCATCACAATGCAATTTGTGATGATCAAGCCCACAAATACGCTCAATTGTTTAGAGATGTCGTAGGCGACCGCCTTCAGTATCTGATCAACCACAATCACCAGCGACGCAATAATGGTCATCTGAACGATGATACGAATGCTCGATGGAATGTAGCTCCGGATACAGGAAATAAAGAACGATGAGAATGCTGTTACAGCTGTCAGAGCAACCGACATGACGAGGCTTACCTGAAGCGATGATGTCACCGCCAACGCAGAGCAAATGCCAAGAATCTGCAGCGCAATCGGATTGTTCTGAATAACGGGGGAAAATAAGGTCTCGCGAACACTCATTACGCATTACCTCCACGCAGGTTGCCGAGAAGCGGCGCAAAGCCGTCTTCACCGAGCCAGTATTGAACAAGGTTGCTGACGCCTTTGGTCGTCAACGTTGCGCCGGACAAACCATCGACCTGCCATTGCGCGTCTGCAGACGCAGGATTAACGGTTCCTTTCAGCACGGTAATAGCAACGTCGCCGTCTTTATAAGCAAGCTTGCCGGACCATTTTGCTTTCCAGCTCGGATTGTCGACCTCGCCGCCCAGCCCGGGTGTCTCTCCGTGCTCATAAAAGCCAAGCCCTACGATTGTGTTGGCGTCAGACTCAAGCGCAACAAAGCCGTATAAGGTCGACCACAGACCGTAACCGTGAATCGGCAAGATGATACGATCAAGACCACCGTTACCGTCGTTCACGAGGTAAACCACGGCTCGATTCTCGCGACGAATAATCTTCGCTGGATCCTCATCGCCACTTAAGGCACGAGACTGCGAAGGATCTTTCGATGACTTGCGCTGATCAAAGGTCGCGGGATCCACGTCGTCGACAAACAAGCCGGTATCCAGATCAACTACGCGAGCCTCGATTGTTTCAAATTGCTCTTCTACCGACCGCTCGGGATCGTACAAACCACCCGCCATTAGAATATTGCGCTTTAGATCCCGCGCCTTATTCGCTTCCTGTTGCGGCTTCAAGGCAACCGCCGCTGTGGAAACGACGACCGAGCAGACAATACAGAGTCCAAGCGCGACCGTGAGTACGCGAGACAGCGTCTCGTTATTAGCTGACACGAGCGAGTCTCCTTTTAATGTTGGCTTGCACCGCGAAGTTATCAAACAGCGGAGCAAATAGATTCGCGAACAGGATGGCGAGCATCATGCCCTCAGGGAATGCGGGGTTAACAACACGGATCAACACACACATGACACCAATCAATGCGCCATAGGCCCATCGCCCGCTGTTGGTCATGGCGGCGGATACAGGGTCAGTGGCCATGAAGAACGCACCGAATGCGAAGCTTCCAATGACCATGTGCCAATACCACGGCATGGCAAACATGGGGTTGCTGTCTGAGCCGATTGCATTAAGCAGTAGTGAGAACGCAATCATACCGGCGAAGCAGCCAGCGACGACGCGCCAGGATGCAATGCCCATAATCAGCAGGACACCGCCACCGATCATGATAGCCAGCGTAGACGTCTCGCCAATAGAGCCTGGCATGG
>WTJR01000004.1:0-5630 GCA_011524755.1 Halieaceae bacterium
TTAGTTAGTCTTTTTGTGCACGCTAAGTGGGTTCTGCTGACTTGTCATAGTCTCTATGGGGGATGTGGGTATAAAGGGTGACTTTGATACTGCTTTCATCTGATCAGAACTACAGGAAACGCGCGCATGAACAAGTGCGTCAGCGCCGCTGAAGCGGTATCGGCTGTTAAAAGTGGCATGACCATCGGTATTGGTGGCTGGGGGCCGCGGCGAAAGCCCATGGCGCTCGTTCGCGAACTCCTTCGCTCGGATGTCGATGACTTGACCGTGGTTGCCTATGGCGGTGCCGATGTCGGACTTCTCTGCGCTTCCGGAAAAGTATCGAAAGTCATCTTCGCCTTTGTGTCGCTTGATTTCATGCCGCTCGAGCCCGCGTTTCGCAAGGCGCGGGAGTCAGGCGCCATTGAGGTGCGCGAGATTGATGAGGGAATGATGCTGCTCGGACTGCGTGCGGCTGCCTGGGGAAGCCCCTTTATTCCAACGCGTATTGGTCTGGGAACCGATGTTGTGACGCGAAACCCCGACCTGAAGCTGGTCGATAGCCCTTACGATGACAAAGCATGGGTGGCGATGCCGGCACTTAATCTTGATGTAGCCCTGATTCACGCGACCCGCGCTGATGAGCGGGGCGTCTGTGAAATCGCCAGCCCGGATCACTACATGGATGACTGGTTTGCCCGAGCATCGGCACACACGATTGTCTCAGTCGATGAAATGGTGGAGTCCACGTACTTCAATGATCCCGACGTAGCCCGTCGCGTCTATTGGGAGCGCAACGTCACCTCGAAGGTTGTGCACCTCGAGGGCGGTGCGCATCCATCCTCATCCGATCCTTTGTATGGTTTTGACGTTAGCCACTACAAGACCTACGGCGGGCTCATTGCCGAGGGCGGGTACGCCGCCTGGGCGGATGCTTTCCTAGGAGACTCCGAGGCCGACTACCAGAGCAAGGTAGGCGGCCTTGATGCGATCCATCAACTACCTTTGCCGGCCTATTAAGAGGAGCTCGATATGACATTTTCGCTTGCTGAGCTCATGGTCTGCGCTGCTAGCCGAACCTTTGATAATGACGGTGAAGTACTCGCTACCGGTATAGGCCTGTTGCCACGGCTTGCCGCGAGTCTTGCCATGCGTACATCCAACCCCGACATGATGATGACGGACAGCCAGTCCTTTATGTTGTCCAAGCCCAACCCTGTGAGTGGGATGACAACGCACGAGGGGCAGGCCAACGAGAACTGGATGGGTTTCGCCCGCATCTTTGACAATGTCTGGAGCGGGGCTCGTCATGCCTTGGTCGGTCCAAGTCAGGTCGATCGGTTTGGCCAAACCAATATTGCCGCGCTTGGTGGTACTTACGAGGCGCCAAAGGTTCAGCTATTGGGTGTCAGGGGTTTCCCTGGCAACTCAATTAGCCATGCGAACTCGTTTTTCGTGCCCAAGCATTCCACGCGGGTCTTCGTTGAGGGTGAGTGCGATGTGGTCTGCTCCATCGGCTATAACCCCGAGCGTCTGCCGAAAGGGTACTCCTTTGACGATATCGACATACGACGGGTCATTACGGATCTTTGCGTGATGGACTTTAATGGTCCCAACAAGCAGATGCGGGTGATTAGTTTGCATCCGGGCGTCCCTCTCGCTGAGGTACAGGAAAACACCGGATTTGAGCTTGCCGTATCGGATGAGCTCGGAGAGACGGCAGCACCGACCGATGAGCAGTTGCAGATTATCTCGGAGTTGGACCCACTGAATTTCCGGGCCAAGCAATTGAAAGACAACCCTCCAGGCGTTCGAAGCGCCGCCTAGCAGAGGACTGAGGAGAAGAAGATGAGCGACACGACAACCGAATACGTCGAAGAAACCGATATCGTCACTTACGAGTCTGCTGACGGGATTGCCTGGATCTCGATGAATCGGCCCAAGTACAACAATGCGCAGAATGGCCGTATGACCTATGAGTTGGACGCGGCCTTTATGCGAGCCGTGGCAGATGATGACGTGAAGGTCATTGTACTTCGCGGTGAGGGGAAGCATTTCTCGGCAGGCCACGATATTGGCACCCCCGGGCGTGATGTGCATTTGAGTCAGGAGCGCGTGACCAGCTGGTATGACCATGCCAACAAGCCCGGTGGTGAATATCTCTACGTACGCGAGGCTGAGGCTTATCTGGGCATGTGCCGCCGGTGGCGCGACATTCCCAAGCCCACGATTGCGGCGGTTCAAGGCGCGTGTATTGCAGGCGGTCTGATGCTGGCGTGGATTTGCGATCTCATCGTGGCCACCGACGATGCCTATTTCTCTGACCCGGTGGTCCGCATGGGTATTCCGGGTGTCGAGTACTTTGCACACCCCTACGAACTCAACCCTCGCATTGCCAAGGAGTTTTTGTTCACGGGCAACAAGATGGGCGCAGAGCGCGCGTACCAGATGGGCATGGTGAATCAAATTAGTTCTCGAGAGACCCTGATGGAAGACGTCACGGCACTCGCGACCAAGATTGCGGCCATGCCACGGTTGGGTCTGGCGTTGACCAAGCAAGCGATCAATAACGTCGAGGAGCTTCAAGGCAAGCGTCAGGGTATGGAAGCAGCATTTGCCTGGCATCACTTTGCCCACGCGCACAATGACGTCGTCTCCGGCGATAAGTTGGGTGGCTTCGATGCCAAGGCCATGGCGGCGGCCAACAAGTCACAGGACAGTTGATGCGATGGATTTAGTCTACACAGAGCAGCAGCAGGCCTTTAGAGCTGAAGTTCGTGATTGGCTAGCCGCCAACGTGCCCAGCGAGCGCTTGCCGTCGTTTGATACCGCGGAAGGCTTCGAAGCGCATCGGGAGTGGGAGCGGACCCTCGCGAAAGGCAATTGGGGCATGGTCACTTGGCCGACGGACTACGGCGGTCGCGGTTGTGACCTCATTGAGTGGCTGATTTTCGAGGAGGAGTACTACCGCGCTGGTGCGCCATTGCGTGTGAATCAGAACGGCATTTTCCTGTTAGGCCCCACGTTGATGGAATACGGAACGCCCGAGCAAAAGGCGCGTTTTATTCCGGCAATGGCCAGTGGCGATGAAATCTGGGCGCAGGGATGGTCTGAGCCTAATGCTGGATCCGATATGGCGGCAATCCGATGTCGCGCCGATCGCGACGGTGATGAGTTCGTCATTAACGGACAGAAAATCTGGTCGACGCGCGCCGTCTATGCCGATTGGGTGTTTGGCCTGTTTAGGACCGACCCTGAATCATCGCGCCATCATGGTCTGTCCAAGATTCTCGTCCCGCTCAATTCTGAGGGCGTAACGGTTCGACCCATTCCACAGCTAAACGGCTTACCCGGGTTCGCCGAGATTTTCTTTGACGATGTTCGCGTACCAGCCTTCAATTTGTTGGGCGGGGAAGGCGAGGGATGGCGGATCGCAATGGCCACGGCAGGTTTTGAGCGCGGCCTCATGCTGCGAAGCCCCGCGCGGTTCCAGCAGGCATCTAAACGACTGGTAGCGCTCTATCGTGAGCATGGATCCGACGTTATCGATCCTTCGATCGAGGCGGCCGTTGTGCGCTGTTACATGGATGCAGAGGCCTATGCGCTGTCCACCTATCAAACGGCATCGAAGCTCTGCTCGGGCGGTTCTATCGGTGCTGAGGCGAGTTGCAACAAGATTTTCTGGTCTGAGATGGATCTCCTGATTCACGAGACCGCGATGAACTTATTAGGCGCCCGTGCCGAAATTGAACCGCAGACCGCGGCCGAGTTCGCTGAACTGGGTACCTGGCTTGACGGGTTCATGTTCGCCCAGTCGGGACCTATTTACGCGGGTACGAATGAAATACAACGCAATATCATTGCCGAGCGTGTGCTTGGCATGCCGCGGAAGTGAGGTAGCTCGATGAATTTTACATTCACTCAAGACCAGCTCGACTTCCAAGACGCGATTAGCAGCATGTTACGTGCCGAGGTGACAGCGGACTCGATTCGTGCGCGGTGGCAGAACGAGTCGGGTGTCGACAGTGCGTTTATGCAGCAGGCCCACGATCTCGGTCTGAACAGCATGCTCATTCCCGAGTCACTCGGTGGTCTGGGATTAACGCCCGTTGATTTCGTATTGTTGGCCGAAGCCTGTGGCGAAGTGGCCTTGCCGGAGCCGCTGGTTGAGTCGGTCATGGTCACCACACCGTCGTTGGTGGACATTCTGGATCAGGGGCTGGGTAATGCCGATGTGCAGAAAGTCATTGATGGGGTTTTGGCGGGCGAGGTCCGCGTTGCCCTGGGTCATGGCATCAACCCCTGCATCAATTATGCGGACAGTGCGGATTGGTTTTTACTTCCCGAGGGTGACGGCGTCTATTTGCTACCGAAGGAAGCGGTTACGCTCGAGGCTAAAACAAGCGTTGACCCATCGAGACGCTTATTTTCAGCCTCGTTTGCAGCTAGCGACGCGTGTCTCGTTGCAGACGGCGATGCCGGCGCGAACCTTCAGCGCGCCATGTTAAATCGCGGCGCTTTGGCGAGCGCGGCCCAATTGGTCGGATTATCGCGCGGTATGCTTCAGCAAAGTGTCAGTTACACGAGTGATCGAGAGCAGTTCGGCCGCGCCATTGGCGCCAATCAGGCGGTTAAACACCTATTGGCGGATGTCGCTGTACAGGTTGAATACGCCAAGCCGGTGATCTATCGCGCTGCCTATACGGTGGGTGTGTCGCCTGCGCGGGCGGATTTTGCCGTGTCGCACGCCAAGTCGGCGGCGGGGAGAGCGGCATTGCTAGCATCGAGACACTGCATGCAGGTGTTCGGTGCGATGGGATATACCTGGGAATGCGATCTACAGATTTGGGCAAAACGCGCCTGGGCGTTAGCACGCGAATGGGGTGATGAGGGGTTCCACAACAATCGTATTCACGAATGGCTACTGCGTAAAAACGCCTTGCTAGGGCCAGAATACACCTTTGGACGCGGTTCACTGACAGATAAAGCGAACGCTGGCTAGGAACGCCAGCTAAACGGAGAGAGATTATGGGACAGCGCGCAGAAGCGTACATCGTCGATGCCATTAGAACACCCACGGGAAAGCGACGGGGTTCGCTTGCGACGGTGCACGGCGCAGACCTCGGCGGTTTTATCCTTAAAGCGTTGGTCGAGCGTCATGACATTCCGGATGATGAGTACGAGGATGTGGTCTTTGGGTGTCTCGATACCATCGGACCACTGGCGGGTGACATCGCTCGCACCTGCTGGTTGGCGGCGGGGCTGAGTGACGTCGTACCTGGCACGACAGTGGATCGACAGTGCGGTTCTTCACAGCAGGCGGTGCATTTCGCCGCGCAGGCCGTCATGTCCGGCACCATGGATGTTGTGGTTGCAGGTGGGGTACAGACCATGTCATCCATCCCGATCTCCGCCGCCATGTACGCGGGTCAGCCCTATGGCTTCGATAATCCGTTCACCAGCAGTGAGGGCTGGGTTGCTCGTTACGGAACGCAGGAGATCTCACAGTTTAAGTCGGCGCAGATGATTGCGGATAAATGGGATATTTCGCGCGAAGAGATGGAAGCATTCTCGCTGACCTCGCATCAACGAGCGCGGGCGGCCACCGATGCCGGATATTTCGAGCGTGAGATCATTCCGTTTGATGGACT
>WTJR01000004.1:5730-8294 GCA_011524755.1 Halieaceae bacterium
ACTCAGCACGCCATTAAGAAATCAGGCATTTCGATGGCCGACATCGATCTTGTTGAGATTAACGAAGCCTTTGCGTCGGTGCCCATGGCGTGGTTAAAGGATCTCGATTACGACCACGAAAAAACCAACGTCAACGGCGGCGCTATTGCGCTCGGACACCCACTGGGGTCCACGGGCACAAAACTGATGACGACGCTTCTTCATGAAATGGAGCGACGCGAGGTTCGCTACGGTCTTCAAACCATGTGCGAGGGCGGTGGTCAGGCAAACGTGACCATACTCGAGCGTCTCTAGGGGTACTGCGATGGGAATTTGTGATCAACGCGTTGTTATCGTCACCGGAGCGGGTGGCGGCTTGGGTGCAGCGCATGCGCGTGTGCTCGCCAGTGAGGGAGCAGCGGTACTCGTCAACGATATCAACACCGAGGCGGCTCGCGCGGTGGTCGACGAGATTACTGCCGCGGGCGGCCTTGCCGTTGTCAATGAGTCTGACATTACGAATTACGAGAGCAGCGGTCAGGCGGTTGCTCAGGCGATCGAAACCTTCGGGGATCTGACCGGTGTCGTGAACAACGCCGGTAATAATCGCGACCGCATGTTTGCTTCGCTCTCGGAGGCGGATTGGGATCAGGTGATGTCCGTTCACCTCAAAGGCCATTTTTGCATCGCATCACATGCGGTTCAGTACTGGCGGCACCAGTCAAAGCTTGGCAATGCGGTGTCAGGACGGCTGATCAACACCACCTCAGGTGCGGGCCTGCAGGGCTCGATTGGTCAATCGAACTACGCGGCGGCAAAAGCAGGAATTGCAGCACTCACGCTAAACCAAGCAGCGGAGTTGGGGCGCTATGGCATCACAGCCAACGCAATTTGCCCCGTGGCGAGAACCGGCATGACCACGGCGGTACCGGCTATGGCGGAACGTATGGCCGCGCCTGATGATGGATCATTTGATCACTTTGCGCCCGAGAACGTGTCCTCGGTCGTTACCTGGTTGTGCTCAGAGCAGTCTGGCCATGTCACCGGTCAGATCATTGAAGCCGAGGGTGGACGCATTGCCATTGCCGACGGGTGGCGAAGCACTGAAGGTGTCGATAAAGGCTCTCGATGGGCGCCGGCTGATGTCGGCACAGCCCTAGAAGCCGCCATGGCGAGCGCCGTACCTGCCCAGCAGGTCTGGGGTACATAGGACGCAATCGTGAAATTTGCCTTCACCGACGAGCAACAAATGCTCAGAGACACCAGCCAGGCGTTTCTCGCTGATAAATCGACATCGGCTGCCGTGCGCGCCGCCTGCGTGTCGCCAGAACGTCACGATGTGGCGCTATGGCAAAGCATCTGTGAGGAGATGTACTGGCAAGGGATTCTGATTCCAGAGCATGCCGACGGTCTTGGTTTGGGCTGGGTAGAGATGGCTATCGTGCTTGAGGCGGCCGGTGAGCGTTTATTGACCTCGCCACTGTTTGCCGTTGCACAGAGCACCGCGGCACTGCTGGGATGCCCCGCATCTGAGATGCGCGATTTGTTGTTGTCATCTTTGGCTGCGGGGAACGTGATGTCCCTAGCGATGGGCAATCAGTCGGGTGGTTGGGACTCGGTGGGCGTGACGGCAAATGAGACCTCTACCACGACCGTGCTATCGGGCGAAGCCCGCTTTGTGCCCTTTGGATTCGCGGCAGCAAAGCTGTTGGTTGTTGCCCGAGATGCGAGCAATACGCTGACTCTATGGGTGGTTGATCCCCAGCAGGATGGTGTCGTTGTTGAGCCGACGCCGACGATGGATCAGACCCGTCCCATGGCGACCGTGCGACTTGAGCAGGCGGCGGTGACGTCCGATCAACTGCTCGCTTCTCATGCGGACGAGCTCGTTTCCGACACCTTGGCCTTGAGCCGCATTCTGACCGTTGCGGATCAAGTCGGTGTGGCGCAAGCAAGCCTCGATATCAGTGTCGATTACACCAAGGAGCGCTCGCAATTTGATCGCACTATCGCTTCATTTCAGGCCATCAAACACAAGGCGGCTGACATGATGCTCAAGGTCGAGTCTGCACGCTCACTGCTGTACTACGCGGCGTGCACGGTCGACGCATGGTTGGCGGGTGAGGTCGATCGTGCAGCGTTGCATGAGGCGGCCTGTATGGCCAGCGCCTGTGCCAGTGATGCGGCGTTCTTCAACGCCGGTAGCGGCATTCAAATGCACGGTGGTGTGGGCATTACTGAAGAGTACGATATCCAGCTGTATTTCAAGCGAGCACGTGCCACTGAGAGCTACTTAGGCAGACCGTCTGAGATGCGCGAGGCCATTGCCTGTCAGCTGCTTGATGGGGATGTGGCATGAAGCTGACCTTTACCGCCGCAGACGAGCAATTCCGAGAGGAAGTCGCAGACTGGCTCAACGATAACTTGCGAGATGAATTTGCGGACATTCGCTACCGCGGAGGTCCGGGTGATGAACATCGATTTGTCGATGAGCGAAAAGCCTGGGAGCGCCGCCTGGCGGAGGGTCGTTGGACCTGCATTGGCTGGCCCGAGACCTGGGGTGGACGCGCAGCATCGATTGAGCA
>WTJR01000004.1:8394-10985 GCA_011524755.1 Halieaceae bacterium
GCGCTCGATCAGCCGGGGGTGACCATTCGACCCATTACCCAGCTCACGGGTACCGCCGAATTCAACGAAGTGTATTTCGACGACGCAGTCTGTGATGCCGAGGATATCGTCGGAGCGCCCGGTGATGGCTGGAAGGTTGCCATGGGCCTTCTGGGCTTTGAGCGAGGCGTCTCCACGCTGGGGCAGCAAATGCTGTTTCAGACGGAGCTCGATGAAATCATTCGCATTGCGAAGGCAAACGGTGCGTCGCGGGACCCCGACATCCGGCAGCGTATCGCTGAAGCGCACATAGGTTTGAAAACCATGCGCTATAACAGCATGCGCATGTTGTCAGGAGGGGAGGATGGCAGTCTCAGTCGCGAGGCAATGATTTATAAGCTGTATTGGTCAAGCTGGCACCGTAATCTCGGTAAGCTGGCGATGGACGTGTTGGGACCTGAGGCGGAATTGATAGAAAGTGGGCCCTATGAGCTCAACAAGCTTCAGTCGCTCTTCTTGTTTACCCGAGCGGATACGATCTACGGTGGTACCAATCAGATCCAGCGTAACCTCATTGCAGAGCGCGCACTTGGTATGCCTAAAGAGCCCCGCGGACAAGGTAAGTAATTCGAGGATGACAATAAGATGAGCAAAGAGATTCCAGATTACGTTGAAGGCCACAACCTATTGGCGGGTAAGTCAGTGCTGATCACTGCCGCTGCTGGCGCTGGGATTGGCTTCTCTGCCGCTAAGCGCGCGGTCGAAGAGGGTGCGAGGGCCGTTGTCATCAGTGACGTCCACGAGGGGCGCTTAAATCAAGCCAAAGATACGTTAGCGGAGCTATCGAATACCTGTCGGATCAGTGCCCAGCTCTGCGACGTTACCAATGAAGCTCAGGTGCAGGCATTGGTCGACTTTGCTGAGGCAGAAACCGGTGGCGTGGATGTTTTGATTAATAACGCAGGATTGGGTGGCAGCTGTCGATTAACCGATATGACAGACGAAGCATGGTCCCGGGTGCTGGATATTACGCTCACAGGCACCATGCGAATGAGCAGGGCCATGTTGAGATGCATGCAACCGCGAGGAAAGGGTGTCATTGTGAACAACGCGTCGGTGCTCGGATGGCGTGCTCAGGAAGAGCAATGTCACTATGCCGCGGCAAAGGCGGGCGTGATGGCGCTGACCCGATGTTCCGCGATGGAAGCAGCCGAGTTCGGTATTCGAATTAATGCAGTATCGCCCAGTATTGCGATGCATGATTTTCTCCGGAAAACATCAACACCGGAGCTGCTAGAGTCGCTCGCGTCAAGAGAAGCCTTTGGCCGAGCTGCTGAGGTCTGGGAAGTGGCCAACGTTATGATGTTCCTAGCGTCGGACTACTCGAGCTACATGACGGGTGAGGTGGTATCGGTGTCAAGCCAGCACGCTTGATAACCACCGACGAATAAAAAAGCGATAAAACGATAAAACGCTGACAAAAAAGAGATACAGAGGGCAGGACAGATGAGTCAAATGAACTGGGATCGCGAAGTCGACGTGCTAGTGGTGGGTACCGGTAACGGTGGACTGACCGCGGCAGTGTGTAACTGGGAGATGGGTACCAAGGACGTATTGATCATCGAGAAACAAGACAAGGTCGGTGGTACCAGTGCGACCTCTGGCGGCGGTATTTGGATTCCTAACAGCCACTACGCCAAAGAGGTGGGTGCTGAGGACAGTCCTGAGGCTGCCAAGGCCTATCTCATGAATACCCTGTTCGGCGAGGATGTTCCCGAGGAGATGATTGATATCTACCTCGAGAAGGCCCCCGAGATGCTGAAATATCTTCATGACAGGACGGACGTTCGCTACGAATCACTCGCGGAATACCCTGACTACTACACCAATATGGAAGGTGCCCGAGAGGGGCACCGCTCGCTGGAGCCCGCGCCCATCATGGCGTCTGAACTCGGTGCGAATTGGAAAAACATGACGTGGACGCATTTCATGATGCGCATGTTTAATCGCATCCACTTCACGCAGGTTGAAGCCCACCTGTTGATGGTCCAGTTGCCCGGGTGGAAAAAGCTTCTAGCGCGCCTCATGTGGGATTACATACGCGACATTCCTTGGCGACTTAAAACGCCCATCTCGCGTCGTTTGGCTTGTGGTTCTGCCGGCGTGGCACGCCTCTATCTCTCGGTCTTGAAGCGAGACATTCCTTTGGAGTTCAACACGCAAATGGTCGAGCTGATTGCAGACGGCGACACGGTGCTGGGTGCGGTGATTGAATGCAATGGTCAGCGCCAGCGTGTTCGCGCAGCGAAAGGCGTGATCTTGGCCTCGGGCGGGTTTGAGAAAAATCAGGCGCTGAGAGAGCAGTATTTGCCGGCTCCGACTAACACCACTTGGTCAGCCGGGAACCCCGGTAACGAGGGAGACGCGCTCTTAGCCGGTCTCGAGCTCGGTGCGAAAACGCGCTTGATGAACGATGCGTGGTGGACAACAACGCTGTGTGTGCCTGATGAGCCTGCGCCACGGCTCGCGATTATGGAGAAATCGTTCCCGGGCTCCTGTGTCGTTAATCGCGATGGCAAACGATTTGCCAACGAGTCTCAGAACTACATGGC
>WTJR01000217.1 GCA_011524755.1 Halieaceae bacterium
GACCAGCTAAAACCGGATGCGCTCAAGGCTGCTTGTGATGCAGCGGGATTTCCGCTGACGTACCGATTGCATGAAGGCTTCGACCACAGCTATTTCTTCATCGCATCCTTTATCGAGGAGCATTTGCGCTTCCACGCCAAGTTCCTACACGCCTAACAGCCACTACTGGTGGACGCGTCGGTACTCTCGTGGCGGTATCTGTTTGACTTTGGTGAAGGCTCTGTTGAAGTTGCTGTAGCTTTCGAATCCCACGCGGTCGCCAATGATTGAGATTCCCAGATTCGAAGTCTCCAACAGACGGCAGGCGGTCTCTATCCTTCGCTCAGTCATATACGTGACGAAGCTGCATTTAAAGACTTGCTTGAACCATCGGCAAAACGCTGGTGTCGACAGATTACAAATCTGCGCCATCTCCTCCACATGAATGGGGCGACTCTGATTTTGCGTGATGTGTTCAATAACCGTATTGAGACGCTTGCCACTCCGGTCATCCATGTTTTCGGGAGAGAAATCGATTGATGAGAGTCGCTGTGGGTGGCTATTCACCTGGCATAAGCTGGCGAGCACCTCTAACACGCCAATCGCTCTAGACGCTGGCTCCTGGCGCTCAAGGTTCCGCAGTAATGATTGAGTCTTCTCTGGGACTTTTTTGAACGATAGGCCATACCGTGCTTGCTCTAGAAGATGGCGTATCGGCGCAAATTCGGTGAAGCCATTGAGGACCTGTGGATTGAAGTGAATAAGGATATTGTTTGTCTGGTCGTCGTCATCCGCGTAGTTGAAGTCGTGGGGTAGAAACGACCCTGCAATGACCAACTGACCGGGCGAATAGCGCCCTACATAGTCCCCGACGATGCATTTTCCCGAACCCTTGGCCGAGTAAAAGATTTCGATTTCCTGGTGAAAATGCCAATAGGCATGGTTGCCCATTTGAGTCATTGATCTCACGCTTATCGATTGATTCTTACTCTGCTCGTCAAGTCGCTCATAAAATGGCAGCACGACAGCACCCCCTTAATTTTTTTATTATTTTCTCCCCTTTACTTACCTTATGCGATTTCACCGTTAAATTCCTAGAGGTTAACGACCCATTTTTGGAGGTGTATCGCGAGCTTGGGTTTTATGCTGTAACACAAATAAAAAAGTGCGGGCAGGGTGCGAGCGTCTCAACGCCAAAGGGCTCTACACTAGCGCTTCGAAAACAGTCCGTTCTATCTGGGTGGGGCCCCTGGCGGTGATAAGTACAAATTCGTTCGAGTGGTGGCGTGGTGCCGCGCTTTATCAGATTTATCCGAGAAGCTTTTTCGATTACAGCGGAAATGGCACGGGTGACCTCCGAGGCATCACTGAAAAATTGCACTATGTTGCCGATTTGGGCGTCGACGGTGTGTGGATTTCGCCCTTTTTTACTTCTCCCATGCATGACTTCGGGTACGACGTCTCAGATTTTTGTAGCGTGGACCCCTCATTTGGGAGTCTGACCGACTTTGACGCACTGATTGATCGAGCCCATGGTCTGGGTCTCAAGGTTGTTATCGACCAAGTCTATTCGCACTCTTCCATTGAACACCCGTGGTTCGCCTCCAGCCGCTCTTCGCGCAATAACGAAAAGTCCGATTGGTATGTGTGGGCCGATGCGCGACCCGAGGGTTCGCCACCTAACAACTGGCAGTCTATTTTTGGCGGGCCAGCGTGGACGTGGGATGCGCGTAGACAGCAGTACTACCTGCACAACTTTTTGAGTTCGCAGCCCGACTTAAATCTTCATAATCCTGAAGTTCAGGATGCGTTGCTTTCAGTTGCCAAGTTCTGGCTCGACCGGGGGGTTGATGGGTTCCGGTTAGATGCCATTAATTACGGTATGCACAATGTCGAACTTCTGGACAATCCAGTGGCCGATCCCGGTCATTGGAGTAGTTTGCGGCCGGTCGACATGCAAAAGGCGGTCAACAACTCTAACCACCGAGACCTCCCCACTTTCCTCGAACGAATCAGGGCGCTGACCGATCAGTATTGTTCGCGCTTCACGGTGGCTGAGGTGGGAGGATCCCAAACACTCAGCATTCGACAGGAATACACCAGGGGGGAAGCTCGGCTGAATACGGCTTACGGCTTTGAATTCCTCTACCTTCCTGAGCTAGACGTTGAGGCCTTTGCCCACATTATTGGTTCATGGTCTAACGACCCTGATCAGGGTTGGCCCTCTTGGGCGTTCTCCAACCATGATGTGCCACGGGTGCATAGCCGATGGTTACAGCATCTGGACGATATCCACCGCGCCAAACTTCTGGCGTTATTGCTTATCTCGTTAAGAGGCAATCTGTTTATTTATCAGGGCGAGGAGCTTGGTCTCCCGCAGGTAGAGATACCCTTTGACTTACTAAAAGATCCAGAGGCGCTGAGGAATTGGCCTCATACGTTGAGTAGGGATGGCGCGCGAACACCCATGCCGTGGCTCGGCGCCGCCGAGCATGGGGGTTTCACTGTCTCAACCCCATGGTTACCCGTGCCGGAATGTCATAAACAACGTGCTGTTGATTCGGTGGCCGGCGCCGACCTCCGCGATCATCTAAAGCAACTGCTTTCGATACGAAATGCTTGTCCCGAGCTTCGTTGGGGAAACCTCAATAACATTTCCGGAAGCGG
>WTJR01000088.1 GCA_011524755.1 Halieaceae bacterium
GTCACTCAGATCGCTCGAATTGGGAAAAACGCGGCCGATCAACCTGTAAAAACCGTACTCGAGTCTGCGGCGGCGGCTGGCTATAAAACAGGGATCGTCAGCACTGCCTCTGTGACCGACGCATCACCCGCAGCCTTTGCTGCTCACGTCACCATTCGTGCTTGCGAGAATCCAGTCACGATTCGCGGTGGCGAAAAATACGGCGTGACATTCGACGGTTGTCCCGAGGACCTCAAAGAGAATGGGGGTATGGGTTCTATCTCCGAGCAGCTCGCTGTGGCTAACGTGGACGTTATCCTCGGCGGTGGTATGGAGCACTTCGTCGCGCAGTATGAGTCAGATCCAACAGCACTCGCCTTAGCTCAGCAACAAGGCGTGACCATCCTGACCGAGCGCAGTGAGCTAAACCAGCAACACCCGGGCCGCGTTATCGGTCTGTTTTCCGAGGACACCATGCCTGTGGCATGGCGCGGAACCAATGGTCGAATCGCCGAGTCCATCGAGCGAAGCTGGCTGAACCACATTCATGAAATGATTGGCTCCGTCACTCAACCTGAGATCATTGAGTGTGAAGCCAACCCGAGCTTTGCAGAGATGCCCAGTATGGAGACGATGACACGGTATGCCCTCGATCACTTATCGCGCGATAACGATAAGGGCTTCTTCTTGACCATCGAGTCCGCCTCGATCGATAAGAAGAGTCATGAACGTGACGCTTGCGGTTCAATTGGAGAAATCAAACAGCTAGAGGAAGCACTCGCTGCTGCCATGGAATATGCCAGTGACAATCCCAATACACTCATTATGGTCACAGCTGACCACTCGCAAGCTGCCCAGATTGTGCCGGACCCAACCTTGTACACCTCTCTACCCATCCCTGTTTTCAGTCCGGGAAAAGTAGCGCGTATTGCGACCCCCGAGGGCAGTGTCATGCGGATTAACTACGCAACAAACAATATCCGCTCAGAAGAACACACAGGCGCCAACGTGCCCCTATTTGCTAACTCTGAGGGCGAGTCAGTCTTAAGTCCTTTCATGCGTCAACGCGATATCTATCATGCGATGATGCGCTATTTGGAGCTGTAAACATGACGTTACGAACGATTGCTGGCCGCGAGGTCTCTAAAATTTGCCTTGGCAGTATGACCTGGGGACGTCAAAACACCGAGGCTGAGGCTCATGAGCAGATATCCTATGCACTGGAGCGGGGCATCAATATGCTGGATGCAGCTGAGATGTACCCGGTGCCTCCGCAACAAGAGACCCAAGGTCGTACCGAGGAGTACATTGGCACTTGGTTCAAGAAAACTGGACTGCGTGACAAATACGTATTGGCCACCAAAGCCACTGGGCCAAGCCCAGAATTTCACTTCTTACGTGGTGGTCCTCGATTCACCAAAGCGCAATTGATTGAAGCGGTCAATGGCTCTTTGAGGAGGCTTCAGACCGACTGTATCGATCTTTATCAGCTGCATTGGCCGGACCGTTACGCCAATTTTTTTGGTCAAAGGGGGTACTTCCATAGAGAGCAACCCGAAACCCCGGTCGAAGAGACACTCCGAGCGCTAGAAGAAATCGTCCAATCAGGAAAAGTGCGAGCCATTGGTCTCTCGAATGAGACGCCTTGGGGCACCATGAAATTTCTCGAATTGGCTGATCGCGAGGGACTTCCTCGCGTTGAAAGTGTTCAAAACCCTTATAGCCTCATAAACCGCACGTACGAAATCGCCATGGCGGAGGTCTCTCACAGAGAGAATATCGGTCTGCTGGCTTACTCACCGCTGGGGATGGGATTATTGACGGGCAAGTACCGGAATGGCGCCAAGCCAGAGAACTCTCGTATGGTCGTCTTTGAGCGATTTACGCGCTACGAAGGCGCGGAAACCTGGGAGGCGGCCGAGCGTTATTTACAGTTAGCGGACGATCACGGAATCAACCCAACTCACATGGCATTAGCCTTTGTAAACACTCGCCCCTTCCTGCTCTCCAATATCATTGGCGCGACAACACTGGAGCAGCTCAAAATGAACATCGACAGTCTCGATGTCGTACTGAGCAAAGAAGTGTTGAAAGGAATCGAAGCCATACAACGGGCCATACCGAACCCTGCTCCGTAAGTCCCACTAGGTTACATATTGATCCAGCTATTGCGTGCGCGGACCCTGAATTGGGTCTCGCGCCATCGCAGGATGACACTATCGGGCAAAATCTCCACAACCGTAAACGGACCCACACGCTGCCGCTCTGTTAGAGACTGACCATTGAGAATCACCTCCGAGCGCCCGTTTTCGGAGTAGTGATGCTCGGTGTAAATCAACGACGGTATTTGATCTTTCGTTTGCTGCGACAGTGTCTCCAACAGTGGCTCGCTGCTGTCAACTAATGGTTGAACACCCAGTTCCTTCTGCGCTTGCGCGAGAATCTCCGCGAAATCAACCGCCGTACTGTCTTCAACTTCTTCCGATGATTCCTTCACCTCAGCCGCCTGATTTACCGCCTCAGGAGCAGCCTCTATTTCAGCATCAGAGGCGGTGGACGAGTCGAGTGCAGCGTCGACCTCTTCGTTCATGGCGGCGTAAAGCGATGACAACGCCTCTGCGTTGGGACCGCTATTCTTTGCTGGCTGGGTCTC
>WTJR01000153.1 GCA_011524755.1 Halieaceae bacterium
GGCGAACCCCTTATTGGCGATCAAGCGTTTGGTGTCCTTCTCGCCGATGATATGTGTGTCAATCAAGGGGGTGCTGGCGTGCTGGCGCAAATGTCGGAGCTCTACAACCAGTTCCGCTGCTCTATCGTTGCCGTCATGGAAGTACCGGAGGATCAAATCAGTGCTTATGGCGTGATCTCGGGCGAGGCGATGGGCGATCGACTTTATAGAGTCGATAAAATGGTCGAAAAACCCGCTCCAGAGGACGCGCCCAGCAACCTAGCGGTAATTGGCCGCTATATACTGACGCCCGATATTTTCGACATTATTCGTGAGACACCTCCGGGTCGTAATGGCGAGGTGCAAATCACCGATGCGCTTCAGACACAGGCTAACAAGGGCTGTGTATTGGCTTACAAATTTGAAGGTCAGCGCTTTGACTGCGGCAGTGTCCCGGGTTTTGTCGAGGCGACGAATTTCGTCTACGAAAATTTGTATTGAGCTGATCCCTAGGTGACCTGTTTGTAAGGTGTTTTTGTAAGGAGTACCCCGTGCCAGAACCCATTCGCTGTTTTAAATCCTATGACGTCCGCGGGCGCATTCCCGACGAACTCAATGAGGATATCGCCAAGCGCATAGGGCAGGGGTATGCCGAGGTCATTCAGCCGGGCACCGTCGTGGTGGGTCACGACATTCGTCTCACCTCGGAATCCATAAAAGCGGCCTTGATCGATGGCTTGAGAGAGCAGGGCGTTGACGTTTTTGATATTGGGCAGTGTGGTACCGAGGAAATCTATTTCGCCACGTCACACCTTAAGGTTGGCGGTGGCATCTGCGTAACAGCGAGCCACAACCCGAAAGACTACAACGGCATGAAGTTTGTACGTGCTGAGTCACGACCCATTTCGGGCGATTCGGGATTAAAAGAGATTCAAGGCAGAGCGGAAGCCAACGACTTCAGTCCTGCCGCGACTCGCGGAGGTTACGAAGCAGTCGATACCAGCGAGGCGTATAAGGAGCACCTACTCAGTTACGTCGATATCGACTCGTTGAAGCCACTTAAGATTGTCTGTACGGCCGGTAACGGTGGCGCGGGCCGAGTGGTAGATCTTCTCGAGCCCCACCTCCCTTTTGAGTTCATCAAGCTCCATCACGAGGCCGATGGCAATTTCCCCAACGGTGTGCCAAACCCGATGTTGGAGGAGAACCGTGTCGCCTCAGCCGCGCTGGTCCGCGAGACAGGTGCAGACATGGGTATCGCCTGGGATGGTGACTTTGACCGCTGCTTCTTCTACGACCACGAAGGTAACTTCATTGAAGGTTATTACGTCGTTGGGTTGCTGGCGTCAGCGTTTCTTGCGAAGTCTGGCGATCAAATCGTTGTTCACGATCCCCGCCTAACATGGAATACCATCGATGTAGCCAAGGCTGCTGGCGGCAGTGCTGAGCAGAGTAAAACCGGTCACGCCTTCATCAAGGAAACCATGCGACGCGTCGATGCCGTCTACGGCGGTGAAATGAGCGCGCATCATTACTTCCGGGACTTCGCCTACTGCGATAGCGGCATGATTCCGTGGTTGTTAGTTGCTGAGATCATGTCCACGACGGGTAAAACGTTGGCATCTCTGGTTGAAGAGCGCACCAAGGCATTCCCCTGCTCGGGTGAGATCAATCGTACGGTGTCCGATGCGCAGGCGCTGATTGCCAAGGTCGAAGCTTTATATGCGGATGGAGCAAACACCATTGAGCACATGGATGGCTTGAGCCTGAGTTACGATGACTGGCGCTTCAATCTTCGCATGTCGAATACCGAGCCGGTGGTTCGCCTGAACGTTGAAAGTCGCGGCGATGAAGCGCTGATGGCAGAGAAAACGCAGGAGTTATTGGCGATTATTGACGCTGCCTAGCGGACTTACCTGACGGCATAAATGAGAGCATTGCGCTGGGCACCAAGCCAATTAGAACAGGCCGTAGAAGAACTCCACATAAAAAGCTATTCACAGAGTTCCTCAGATAGCCGTTTACGTTTAGAGCCCATAGGTCATCACTGCGAGCCTCTTCGGCCGGCTATTTGACCTCTTCCGCACATCCTCCTAGCCTCAAGGTATCGCGTTCATTTCACGCTCGCTTCTTGGGGACCCTGGCACATGGAAATTAGACCGTTCAAACCGTTTGGGTCCGTCAGCGCGCTTACTTTGGGCGGTGGTGGTCTGGGTCAGGTCTGGGGTGAGACAACCCGCGAAGAGGCTGTGGCAACGGCCCGTTTAGCAGCCGAGCAGGGCATTACGCACTTTGATATGGCACCGATGTACGGTCGTGGTGAAGCTGAGACGGTGATCGGCGAGGCCTTCAAAGGCATGGACACCTCCGGCTTCCGGTTTACAACTAAGTACCGCCTTGGCCATGTCGAACCTGAGAATACCTATGACAAAATGAACGCATCGCTAACCCGGTCGTTACAAACCATGGGTATTGAGCGTGCTGACCTCTTCTTTCTGCACTCTCAGTTGATCGAAGATGGGCACGTGCTATCTCACTACAACGAGCTTCGCGACCGGATAGCCACGCCTTTGACGTATTTCATGGAATCGGTGATCCCAGCATTCGAGCGCCTGCAAGCCGAGGGCAAAATTGG
>WTJR01000133.1 GCA_011524755.1 Halieaceae bacterium
TGGGCGAGCAGTGAAGTACTCGAGCGGCTGGATACCGAGGGCGTCCCTTGCGCCCCGCTACTGACACGCATGGAGTTGATGGATCACGATCAGATCCTCGCCAACGAATCCATCAATAAAACGTCTTATGAAGGTTTCGGCGAAGTCCGGCAGGCGCGCCCAGCCGCACGTTTTGACAAAACGCCCAGCGAAATCGCAGGGCCCGCGCCAAAGCTTGGCGAACACGGCCCAAGCTTGCTCGCAGAACTTGGCTATGACGCAGAGACCATCGAGTCACTCATCGAGAACGGCCGGCTTAAGGTCGGCCACTAAGCATCGGAGAACAATGAGATGAAAAAAGTATGTTTGATTATCGGCGCGGGCGCGGGCATTGGCGGCTCAGTGGGAGCGAAGTTTGCCGCGAATGGCTATCACGCCGCCCTGTGCCGTCGAAGTGACGCTGAGGGCTTACAAAAGCTCGTTGATGGCATTGAATCAAATGGCGGAACTGCCTCAGGTCACATGCTCAACGCCGTCGAAGAGGGTGCCATCGAAAAGCTAGTGGAAGAGGTTGAGCAAATCGGTCCTATCGAGGTGGTGCTGTTCAACCTGGGTGCACAGATCGGCAACCGATCACTCGAGAGCACAGCACTAAAAACCTTTGAGCTGGGATGGCAGATGGCTTGTATGGGCCTATTCCGACTCGCCAAAGCCGTCATTCCGGCGATGGAAGCTCGCGGCACAGGGACTATTCTCGTGACCTCAGCCACCGCTGCGGTTCGCGGTAATGCCGGGCAGCATTCACACGCGGCTGCCATGGGCGGCCGACGTATGCTCTGTCAAACCTTGAACGCCGAATACGCATCCAAGGGAATTCACGTTGCACACATCATCGTAGATGGGGCCGTCGATGCACCCGATACACTTGGAAAAATGCTGGGTGCCGAGATGTTCGAGAAACTCCGCGAGACCCGTGGAAAAGAAGATGGGCTTCTACTGCCAAGTGAAATGGCAGAGACCTACTTCCACATCGCTCATCAACACCGATCAGCGTGGACACACGAGCTAGATTTGAGGGCGTACTCAGATCTAGCGTGGTGGAACCACGCGCCTTAATCTAACAATAAACAAAAGAATAATTAGCGGAGAACACGGCATGACATTAACCGTTACCCCCTCAGGACAAGCCTGCGGCGCTCGCATCGAGGGCATCGACCTCACTCAAGATCTTACCGACTCACAGGTTGCCGAACTCAGGCAACTGTGGCTCGAGCACAAGGTCATCGCCCTACCCAATCAAGCCCTGACACCAGAGGACCTCGAACGAGTAGCGCAATACTTCGGCGAAGTCGGAGAGGACCCATTTTTCGGGCACATCGATGGCTACCCCAATATTTGTGCGATTCAACGCGATGCGGACGAGAAGACCCCCATCTTTGCTGAGATCTTCCATACCGACTGGAGTTTTATGGCGGTACCGCCGGCGGGCACAGCACTGTTTGGCATAACGATCCCTCCCCATGGCGGTGACACTTTGTTTGCTGACCAAGTGAAAGCCTACGAGGAGATGCCGGATGAGCTTCGCGAGAAAGTTGAGGGCCTCACCGCCATACACTCCGCCGCGCTGGGCTATGCCCCCGATGGGGCCTATGGTGAAGGCGATCAAGCGGCTGGTCGCAGCATGCAGATCAAACCCAGCGAGAAAGCACGCGAAACCTGTCCACACCCATTTGTGCGGGAGCACCACGAGACCGGCACGAAAGCGCTGTTTTCATCCGCTGCCTACATACAGAGCTTTGAGGGTATGTCGTTAGAAGACTCGCAGGCCCTCGCGATGGAGTTGTATGTCTATCAGACGCAGGAGAAGTTCCAGTACCGCCACAAATGGGAAAAAGACATGCTGGTTATCTGGGACAATCGGTCCCTCCTCCACTCGGCAACGGGCGGCTTCGATGGCTACGATCGACTGTTACATCGGGTCACCATTGCGGACACCCAGTGGTGAGCTGCCAGAAAACCGCGTTGTAAGGGGGTACTGAACGATGAGCACAGATAGGTTTATCGAGGATCTCGCGGATGCCATCAAAACCAAATCAATCTGGCCTGAATTCCCCTCTGGCGTCACCGTTACCGAGGCCTACTCGCTCATCCCTCAGCTGACGAGTCTCATCTCCGGTGAAACGTCTGCGGGTATCAAAGCCGGCGTAACCAACGCTGACCTTCAGGCACTGTTTGGTCTAGAAGAGCCTTTGCTTGGCCTGCTTTACCAGCAGAGCGAAACCGAGAATGCGGCAACATTGTCATACACAGCCAGTCGCCGCATCGAGTGTGAGCTGGCTATGCGGCTCAATAGCGATGGCAGCCCTATCAGCATCGGCCCCGCCGTGGAATTTGTCCGTGTGGACTTCTGCCGACCTGAGGATTTGACCCCGGGCAACGTGACGCTCGCCAATTTGGGAGCGGACCAATTTATCTTAGGTGAGATGAGCGCTTGGGATAGCTTCGACTTCACTGCCCTTGCGGACATTGACATTGAATTGAAGCGGGACGGTGAGGTCATACTCACGACCTCACCCCTCGATTCTTTTGGCGGCCCAAAGCCAGCGCTTGA
>WTJR01000141.1 GCA_011524755.1 Halieaceae bacterium
AGCACATCAATGTTCTCGTGGGCCTTAACGGCCGCTACCAACGCATCTCGGGCCGACTTCGTGGTCTCATAATCACGATCAAAGGCGTGATAGTTCATGGAGCCACCCAAATGCGGCTCCTGCTCGACAAGCGTTACTTTGGCCCCTGCGTTTGCGGCGAGCAGAGCCGCATTTAAACCCGCAGGTCCCGCACCAATGACGGCAACGTCAGCAAACGCGTAGGTTTTGTCGTTGTAGGCTGCTTTGACTGAGAGGTTACTAATGCCCAGACCCGCAGCCTTCCTAACGATAGGTTCCCACCAGGCCCAAATGCCCCGCGGTTTGAAAAAGGCTTTGTAGTAGAAACCGACAGGCAAAAAGCGCCCGAACCAATCGAGTAATCGCGACAGGTCAAAATGCAGGCTGCCGGTATAGTTCTGCGCCGTCACCGCAAGATGGTCTTCGGCAGGCAGGCGATCAGCCAAGAGATTGGGCGTTATGGGTGTTTGCACTAGTGTGTTGGCGTCATAGCCACAGAGCGTCAATGGCCCTCTCGGGCGGTGGTATTTAAACGACCGCGACTGGAGCCATTGGTCGTTGGCTAAGAGCGCTGAAGCGACAGTATCGCCTTCCAAGCCCTGTATCAGCTCTCCCTCGAAGGTGAACTGAATGGTCTTTGAAGGATCAATCCATTGACCAAAATGGGCGTTCTTGAGCCGTTTCATGACTCACCCTCATTGGCCACGAAATCGACGCGCTGTTTGAAGAGTTCGTCTGCGGGGTAGGTGCGAATAATCTCGTCGGTCGCGTTATGCCGTTCTGCAATGAACCAGTAGCTACTGGGGCCATGCATCCACCACTCGAGCACAATCCCGATGTCATTTTTCTCGTAAAAGACGTAGTGAGCCCACTCGGCATCCGAGACGTTTTGGTTATCAGGCATCGCCTTAACCTGACCGCCATACACAAATTCGCTGATATTGCGTGGCCCGTTTAGCGGGCATGTCATGATCTTCATACCCTACCTCAGTGACTTGCCGCCGTGGCGCCCATTTCATTGACCTGCTTAAAGCGATCAAAGCGCGCGAGCTCAAAGGGCTGAATGAGCTCGGGTACCTTGCCACCCGTCGCTACCAGCTCGGCCATTGTTTTGCCGCAGATCGGTGTTGCCTTGAAACCCCAGGTTCCCCAGCCTGCGTCAATGTAGTAATTCTCTACCGGACTCAGACCCATGATGGGACTGTAGTCACTCGTCATATCGGTAATACCTGCCCATTGCCTCAGTAACCGCATTTCACTGAGGAACGGGAACATTTCGACGGCACTTGAGATCAGGCTTTCCTTGAGTGGTAGCGATGCTCGGCTGTTGTAAAGCGGGTAGGGGTCAGAGCCACCACCAATCACCATTTCACCGCGGCTGGTTTGTTGAACGTAGCAGTGCAGTGCCGATGAACTCACAAGCGGTGTAAGAAACGGCTTTACGGGAAGTGTCACCATCGCTTGAAGCGGGTAGGCAACGAGAGGCAATGGAAAGCCTGCTTTCTGCGCCAATAACGCGCTATGCCCTGCTACCGCTTGAATGACGACCCCTGCGTTGACATCGCCACGCGTCGTTTTAACGCCCGTGACGCGGCCCTTACTGACCAGCACATCGGTCACTTCCGTCAGCTGGTGAAGTTCAACACCGCGTTGCGTCGCTCCGCGGGCATAGCCCCATGCAACCGCATCATGGCGGGCTGTTGCACCGTCTTTGTGCCAAAGACCAGCAAGAACCGGCAGATTGGCAGGATTGAGATTTAAGGTGGGTACGAGCTCTGCGATGTCTGTGGGATCGATTAGCTCGGTTCGACCACCAAAATGCTTGTTGACCTCAGCGCGCTGGCGAAAAGCGCGGACGGTCGCATCCGTATGTGCGAGTGTCAGCTGACCTCGCTGCGAGTACATGATGTTGAAGTCAAATTCGTTAGAGAGGTTTTCGTACAGCTTCACGGATTCACTGTAGAACTTCACCCCTTCGGGCGTCAGGTAATTAGAGCGAATGACGGCGGTGTTTCTCGCCGTGTTGCCACCACCCAGATAGCCCTTCTCCAACACCGCGACGTTGGTAATGCCATGATATTTGGCGAGGTAATAGGCAGTCGCCACTCCGTGACCGCCACCGCCAATGATGACAACGTCATACTGACGCTTGAGGTCGGTCGGTAAGGGTAGGTCTGGGTCTTTCTCAAACGGAAAGTCCTGCGAAAGACCATATTTTAGAAGACCCAGTGGCATGGAAGATGTCTCTTGTTACTTATCATCGGCCCAGTCGCTGGGCGATACCTGTCTTGGTTAAAGACTGCTGTTTCGCGCTGTCGAAAAGGCGCTTTGTTATTGTTTCAAATCCACTGCAACGCTAGCAGAGTTTGGCCTATCGTTGGCAGCACTTTTGGTCGTAAAACGTAATTAATCTGAGGGTCCTGCACCCATCCGCGACGCGTCGTCAGCCTCAACGAGTGTCGCCAATCCGTGCTGTTTGAGTTGGTCCCAGAGATCGGGATCGATATCAATGCCGGTTTTAAGTTTTTGCTCATAAACAGTGTTCAATTCGGCAGCAGTTTGATGA
>WTJR01000109.1 GCA_011524755.1 Halieaceae bacterium
TGAAGCAACTGCACCCGCTGACCATTGAGATTCATTGCACACAACCCGCATTGAAAATGTTCGTTAGTGTTGAAGAAGACGGCGGCATTCAAATCGCCAGTTACCGGGAAACGAAAGCAACTGTTTCAATTGAGGGTACCTGGAGGGATTTTTCCCGCGTTGCAACGGCATCAGACCCCGCTGCGGCGCTCATCAATGGCGACGTGAAAATCAGCGGTGACACCGCGCCGCTCATGCAACTACAGACGATTGTGGGCGATCTCGACATCGACTGGGAAGCACCCATAGTCAATGCCATCGGCCCTGTTTTCGGCCACCAATTGGCGGAGGTTATTCGTGCAATAACGAGAACGTCAGGGACAACGCACCGGCGAATGAAGCGACAGCTGAGTGAGTTTATTCTCGAGGAAGGTCGCCTCTCGCCACCAAAACCTGAGCTCGATTCATTTTTCACCGCAGTAGACGATCTCGTGCTCAGAACGGATCGTATCGAGTCTCGTCTCAAGCGCATCAAAAAGCGGGCTGCCAGTCTGACTGGAGCTATTGAATGAAGCGCGCACTGAAGTTTTTGTTGATCGCGAGACGACACCGGTTGGGTGCCCTTATCCCCGACAGCTCGGCAACGACCAGCCTGCTGAAGCGCCTGTTAGGAGCCAAGGTTAAGGGCAGCGATGGACCACGAGGAGAGCGATTGCGCCTTGCCTTGGAAGCGCTAGGTCCCGTGCCAATAAAGTTCGGTCAGCTATTATCCACTCGCAGGGACCTGCTACCGGACGATATCGCTGATGAACTGGCTCGTCTGCAGGATAAAGTCGCACCCTTCCCGGGCGAGTCAGCCATCAACATTATCGAAGAGGAGCTACAAGCGGACATCGCCACTGCTTTTCAGACGTTCGACAGCGAGCCCCTCGCAGCAGCCTCGGTCGCTCAAGTCCATGCCGTCAGGTTAAACGACGGTGAAGAAGCCGTTGTGAAGGTGCTGAGACCGGGCATAGAAAAACAAATTGAGGCCGATATACGTCTTCTCAAGCGAATTGCCAGCTTGATCGACCGGCTGTCCGATGACCTGAAGCGACTGCGCCTACCTGAGGTGGTGGAAGACTATGAAGTCACGATAACAACCGAGCTCGATTTACGCAGAGAGGCTGCCAATGCGTCGCTGCTGAAGAAAAATACCGCTGCTCGCAAACTCGTATTTGTACCCACCGTCTTCTGGGACTACAGCACACCCCGACTCATGGTCTCGGAACGAATTTCCGGTATCCCCATTGGCGACATTGCCGCTCTCAATGAGGCCAACGTCAATATGAAGGTTCTCGCTGAACGCGGCGTTGAAATCTTTTTCTCTCAGGTATTTGATGACTGCTTTTTCCACGCCGATATGCACCCGGGCAATATCTTTGTGGATGCGACGTCGCCAGAGACCCCGACGTATATTGCTATTGACTGCGCCATCGTAGGGCAACTTTCCAGAGGTGATCAGTATTATGTTGCTCGGAACTTGCTAGCGATACTCCAGCGAAACTATCGGCTGGTCGCAGAGCTTCATATAGAAAGCGGCTGGGTCCCCTCCTCGACACGTGTTCAGGACTTCGAAGCCACCATTCGCATGTTGTGCGAACCCATTTTTGATCGGCCACTGCATCAAATTTCGCTGGGGCACATGCTGGTTAATCTGTTCAGGGCCGCATCCGCTTTCGACATGAAAGTCCAGCCCCAACTCGTGCTATTGCAAAAGACACTGCTCAATATTGAAGGCCTGGGACGCCAGCTTTACCCGGAGCTCAATCTTTGGGAAACAGCCAAGCCCTTCCTTGAGGACTGGCTCAAACGTCAATACAGCCCTGTCAATGTCATCAAACAACTGCAGCGCGACGCACCAGCCTTTGTGCATCACGCCTCGCAACTACCCGAGGTAATTCCACAGTTTCTTGCGACGCAACGAGAAGCGCTAAAGACAGCACCTAGCGAGAGCAAACCATCAGAAGGTAGTCCACTGTTAGTCGGTTCTGGCATTGCGACGTTGATCGTCACTTTACTTGCGGAGCTGAGTAACCCCTGGTATGTCACCGTAGGAACCCTTCTTGTCATTGTGGGCCTGATCCGTCGGCGCAAGTGATCAGGCAACACCGACGTGGCATAATCGCGTCATGAGCACTCACCAATACAGCGATACACCAGCGACTATGCAGCCAAACTGGAATGCAGACGGCCTGATACCGGCTATTGCGCAGGATGCCAATACGGGTGAAGTGTTGATGATGGCATGGATGAACGAGGAGGCGCTCCGCTTAACACTCGCCGAAAAGCGCACCGTCTATTGGTCTCGCTCTCGCAAATGTTTATGGCGTAAAGGTGAAACTTCAGGGGACATCCAGCGTCTCATTGCCGCGCAACTAGACTGCGACGGAGACACTTTATTATTGCAAGTGAACCAAGTCGGTGGTGGCGCCTGCCATACAGGCCGCCGCTCCTGTTTTTTCTACGAGCCCGGCGATCAGGGCTGGATACTAGGGGGCAATGACGCGTGAGTGATGTTCTAGATGCTATTGCTGCAGTCGTCGCCGAAAGGCGTGATTCGGATCCAGAAACCTCCTACGTCGCAAGTTTGAATGTAAAAGGTATCGACAAAATTCTTGAAAAAGTCGGCGAGGAAGCCGTCGAGGTGGTATTGGCTGCTAAGAATGCCGATTCTTCGATGGGTGACTCTGCAGATGTGATCAACGAGGTGGCTGACCTCGTATTTCATATTCTGGTGATGCTCGATCGGCTTGGTATCAGTCATAATGACGTCATGGCAGCTTTGGCCGCGCGGCAAGGTGTATCTGGCCTCGAGGAAAAGGCATCACGCAACGCTGATTAAGGCATAGAAGCCCAGCAGACTTAACAAACGGTGAATAACTATGGGATTTAGCGGCATTGGAATCTGGCAACTACTCATCATCCTCGCGATCGTAGTTCTGATTTTTGGTACCAAGCGTCTTCCTGGTGCGGCAAAAGACCTGGGCAGCGCTATTACCAACTTCCGAGAAGGAATGAAGCGCAACGACGGTGATACCGCCAAAATCGACAAGTCTGAGGATCGGAAAGAAGACCCTTAAGAGGTCCACCCCATCATGCTCGATATTGGTTTTGCTGAACTCCTTGTCATCAGCGCCGTAGCCCTTTTTGTGGTTGGGCCCGAACGACTCCCAAGTGCTATACGTTCTATCTCGTTATGGTTGGGACGCGTGCGTCGTGGCTTCGAGGAAATCAAGTCCGATGTGAGCCGAGAGTTGCACAACGAAGAGGTAATGCGGGCATTAAAAGAGAGTCGCGATGAAGTGCAAGATTTGACCGACGTCAGCAGCGCCTTGTCGCTTACTGAGAATAGTGAAAAAAGCGATGCATCACTTCACGGGAATGAGGCTGACAGTAACGCCTCCGAACCAGAATCAAACACACACCTATCATCGCGAACTGACGCAGACGACCCGACCGAAGAAATCGCCACTGTAGAGAGCGCTGTAAAAAGCCCTGCTGAGGTAGAGAGCACCCTTGAGAAAGGAGCTTGACCACGGTGAGTACTGACGAGCCCATGCCCCTTGTCGCGCATTTGCGCGAGCTGAGAGATCGTTTTCGAAATGCCCTCATTGCCGTCTTTATAGCGTTTCTTGGCCTATTTCCATTTGCTAATGAGCTCTATACCTACGTATCGGAGCCGCTGAGATCACTCCTTCCCGAGGGGTCATCCATGATTGCGACTGAAGTGACGTCACCTTTTTTGACGCCGTTTAAGCTGTCGCTGGTACTCGCCGTATTCGTCGCCATGCCAGTCATACTGGCTCAGCTATGGGGTTTTATCGCACCCGGTCTGTACAAATCGGAAAAGCGAATTGCCATTCCGTTGTTGACGTCCAGCGTCATACTCTTTTATGCCGGCGTCGCATTTGCTTACTACGTTGTCTTCCCGCTTCTTTTTGGTTTCTTTACCACCGTCGGTCCCGGGGACATCTCGGTCATGACCGACATTAATCGATACCTCGATTTCGTTTTAAAACTCTTCTTTGCTTTCGGCCTCGCTTTTGAAGTTCCAGTCGCAGCGGTGATTCTCATACTCACCGGTGTGGTTACCGCCGATCAGCTCGCAAATAACCGCTCTTATGTCATTGTCGGCTGTTTCGTCATGGGCATGCTACTCACGCCACCCGACGTGATTTCCCAAACACTGCTCGCACTACCCATGTGGCTCCTGTTTGAGGTTGGTCTTGTCATGGGCCGCGCCCTGTCTAGGAGCCCAAACGACGATGAGTGACGCCGGCCCAATACCCAGCGACAACGACACCCGAAAGTCAAAATCGCTCCGGCCGTTAAGAGAGCTGCTAGGGTTCCTTTGGCCCCATAAAGGCCGTTTGATTATTGCAAGTGCCGCCCTTGTATTTACTGCCATGACCCAACTGTCACTGGGTTACGGCATTCAAATTCTGATTGATCAGGGATTCTCCAATCAAAGCGAAGAGGGTTTACGCCGGGCCGTTCTCTTTATGGTGGGCGTGGGCTTTGCCATGGCCTGCGGATCCTTCATCCGGTTCTACATGGTGTCTTGGCTGGGTGAGCGCGTGAGCGCGGATTTACGCCGCGATGTCTTCAACAACCTGCTTACGGTTCACCCGGGGTTTTACGAGAAGAATCACGCGGGCGAAATCATGTCGCGGATAACGACCGACACCACACTCCTGCAGACTCTGATTGGCTCATCGGTCAGTCTTGCGGCACGCAACGCCCTAACACTCGTCGGCGCCCTGATATTAATGTCGCTGACCAATATAAAACTGACACTCATTATGTTGATCGGTGTACCACTCACCTTGCTTCCCGTGCTCTATCTCGGTCGGCGGGTAAGGAACCTGTCCAATAAAAGCCAAGCCAGCATTGCGAGTGTGGGTAATCGGGCAGGTGAGGTGCTTCAGTCCATCAAGATTGTTCAAAGCTTCCAGCGGGAAACAATGGAGCGCGACGTCTTCGAGCAGGAGGTCAGCCGCGCTTTTGACATTGCCAAAAAACGGATCCAGCAGCGTGCTTGGCTCATGGCCTGCGCCATCTTCCTTTTCTTGGGTGGCATGGTGGGGATGATGTGGACGGGCGGACAAGATGTTATCGCGGGCAGAATGAGTGGCGGCGACCTCGGCGCCTTCGTTTTCTACGCTGTCATGCTGGGTACCGCCTTTGCCACATTATCGGAGGTATGGGGTGACTTGCAGCGCGCTGCCGGTGCCGCCGAGCGACTTGTAGAACTTCTCCATCAGGAGAGCGATATTCCCGATCGTGGCTCATCTCCTATCCCGCACGGTCAAGCCTTGGTTGCCAAAGGCCTCGGCTTTACCTATCCCGCACGACCAGAAAATCCTGCACTCTCAGACTTCAATTTAACCATTACCCCGGGAAAAACCCTGGCACTCGTCGGCCCCTCAGGCGCTGGCAAATCAACGCTCTTCGAGTTGCTACAACGTTTTCACGACCCAAGCGAGGGCGCCCTGACCTACGGTGACATCGCGCTTGCCGATTTCCCATTACAGGACTGGCGAAGCAAGGCCGCATTGGTGCCTCAGGCGCCTATCCTTTTCTCAGGTGACATCGCCTACAACATTGCTTACGGGAATCCGGACGCCAGCCAAGCCGACATCGAAGCCGCGGCAAAGGCGGCCTATGCTCAAGAGTTCATCGAGCGATTGCCACAGGGTTATCAAAGCGAGATAGGCGCACAAGGTGTCCAATTATCTGGCGGGCAACGTCAGCGGATCGCGCTTGCTCGAGCCATTTTGAAGAACCCTGAAATCCTCTTGCTGGATGAAGCCACCAGCGCGCTGGACACAGAGAGCGAGTACTACGTGCAACTGGCTCTTGGCGAGCTCACTAAAGGTAGAACGACCATTATCATTGCGCACCGGCTGTCCACCATCATTAACGCGGACGCTATCGCGGTGATCGACTCAGGCTCCGTCGTCGACGTGGGTACGCATTCTGAGCTGTTGACGCGCTGCGATCTTTATCAGCGCCTTGCCAGTATGCAATTTAAAGAGGCGCCGGCGGAGGAAGCGCAGATCACATCGCCTGCCGCCTAGGGCAAATCCAGATCGCTAAATAGCCGCGACCGGATAATTTCAGCCCAAATATCATAGCCTTTGGCACTGAGATGCAGCCTATCAAAAACGTAGTTATCGGGGTTGGGCTCACCGTCGCTCATCAAGGCTTCACCTGTATCAATGAAGTGCGTATTTGGCATCTGCGAAATGAGCGTCTGAATCGCCTCGTTCACCGCAACCGCTTCATCCCAGATAGCCCAGCGCAACGGCGATGGCGTGATCGCAATATAGTAAACGGGCACATTCGGATGCTGTTTCCTCAAAGCCGACATCATGGCTGCAAACCTGGCGGTCATCGTATCGACTGACTTTGTCTGCTGGGGCGTCATGTCATTGGTGCCGACGAAAATCACAATAGCGCGCGGGTTATCTGCCCGAAATAAGGTGTCGGCGTAGTGCACAACATCACCTATTTTAGAGCCCCCGAATCCGCGGTTTATGACGGGTACAGGCGTCATGTCCTCGGCAAGCTCACCCCAGAATCGGATGCTGGAACTTCCTACAAACAAGAGGGATTCGGGCTCGCCGACACCTCGCTCCGCAAACGTTTCAATATCCGAGGCCCAGACAAGCGGATCCTCGCTCTGTGCCTTTTCGAGCCTGTGGGAGATATCAAAAAAGAGATAAGCAATGACAGCGAGCAGCAATACAGCACTCAGTCCCAGGATGCGTTTAATGGTCATAGCACGGCTTTCCTTTTTTTATTTATCTCTCGAGCCTCAGCTCAAACGCTACTCCGGCGAAAGCGCTCATTGCAACCAAAAACGTATCCCCAGTTATTGCCCGAATAACGGGTAAAAAAAAGGCGCCGTGTTCTGGCGCCTTTCCATAAGGTCACTACCGACCGAGCGATTAAGAGAACTCTCTTACCAGGCCACCAATAGACTCTTTCGCATCGCCAAAGAGCATACGTGTGTTGTCTTTGTAGAAGAGCGGGTTTTCGATTCCCGCAAAGCCAGAGGCCATAGATCGCTTCAATACAAAAACGGTTCGTGCATCAGCCACATTGATTACCGGCATTCCGTAGATCGGGGACGACTCGACTTCGCGAGCAGCTGGGTTCACGACGTCATTGGCACCAATGACGATCGCGACATCGACGCTTTCCATGCGCGGGTTGATATCGTCCATCTCCAGTAACTGGTCGTACGGTACGTCTGCCTCGGCCAGAAGCACGTTCATGTGACCGGGCATTCGACCTGCCACTGGGTGAATACCGTAATTCACCTCACAACCATTGGCTTCAAGCAGCTCCATGAGCTCCTTCACAACGTGTTGCGCCTGAGCGACCGCCATGCCGTATCCAGGAATAATAGCGACGTTAGTTGCTGCCTCGAGCACGTAGTAAGCATCCTCTACCGAGATAGGCTTAATCTCGCCCTCAACCTCTGTAACCGTCGTGGAGACGCTGGCAAAGCCTGAGAACAAGACGTTGCTCAATGAGCGGTTCATCGCCTTACACATGATCTGGGTCAAGATAATTCCTGACGCGCCAACCAGCGAACCGGCAACAATCAGCACGTTATTATCGACGGCAAAACCAGCCGCACAGGCCGCTAGACCCGAGTATGAGTTCAGCAACGAGATCACTACTGGCATGTCCGCACCGCCAATTGGGATCACCACCATGATGCCAAAGAGGAGTGACAGGCCGACCACTGTGTAGAGCATGTTGGTATTGGTTGGATCCATGACGAACATCACGGCACTCGCCAAGATACCGATAACAATCAAACCGTTGACGAATTTCTGCCCGCCAAAGGTCACGGCGCCACTACCAATGGTCTCAGACAGCTTGCCGTAGGCAACCAGTGAGCCAGTGAAGGTCACACCACCAATCAGGATGGAGAGAATAATGGTGATGTAGGTAAAGCTGCCGTCTGCGATCGAGAGCGCCGCGACACCTACAAGACCAGATGCTGCACCACCAACACCGTTGAATAAGGCCACCATCTCAGGCATCGAGGTCATGGCAACCGTGCGCGCAGCGACTGCACCAATGAGGCCACCCACAACCATGCCGCCTAGAATGTATTCGTATTGGACAATGCCCTGATCGAGCAGCGCAGCAACAATTGCCACCAGCATACCAATCGCGGATATGCCATTACCTCTGCGGGCTGTATCGGGAGACCCCAGCATTTTGAGGCCAAAAATAAAGAGGCCTGCAGCAACGACGTAACCCAGTTGAATAATCAGTTCGAGATCCATGTCTTAGCCCTCCTTCTTCTTGAAGAAGCCAAGCATCCGGTCGGTCACCATGTAACCGCCGACAACGTTGATACTTGCTAGTGCTACCGCACCAGCACCCAACCACTGAGCCATATCGGCATTGCCACTTCCTGCCAATGCAATCGCACCCACGACCGTAATCCCTGAGATTGCGTTCGCGCCTGACATCAATGGGGTGTGCAGTGTCGCAGGCACCTTATTGATCAGCTCAAAGCCCAGAAAAACTGAGAGCATCAAAATGAATAAAAGATATGAGACATCCATCTTAGCCTTCCCCTTCCATTAGGTTTTTAATAGTGGGGTGAACCACCGCTCCACCGTGCGTGATGACACAGCCCGGTAAAATATCGTTCTCCATATCGAGAACAAATGTCTTCGCTTCCGTATCCCAAGTGTCCTCAACCAAGTTAAACAGGTTGCTGGCATACATCTGAGACGCGTCCTTGGCGACCTCGTTCGCAAGATTCGCGGTGCCGACGATTGTCACACCATCAACGACAACGGTCTCATCAGGAACTGATCCCTCAACATTGCCGCCGGTCTCTGCGGCCATATCGACAATCACCGAACCTGGCGCCATGCCCTCAACCATGTCCTTGGTGACGAGAACAGGTGGCTTACGGCCAAACACTTGCGCCGTGGTAATTACGACATCAGAGTCAGCGATCACATCTTTCTGAGCCTGGCGCTGAATCTCCACCTGCTCAGGCGTCAATTCTTTCGCGTAGCCGTCAGACGTCTGACCGGTGTCTCCAAGATCGATTTCCAAAAACTTACCGCCCAACGACTGAACCTGTTCTGCAACGACAGGGCGCGTATCAAATGCAGTGACTCGAGCACCGAGACGTTTTGCGGTAGCAATTGCCTGAAGACCGGCAACGCCAGCACCAATGATGAATACCTTAGCTGGCTTAAGCGTGCCTGCCGGCGTCATAAGCATTGGGAAAATGCGTGGAAGCTGTGCTGCTGCCAACATGACGGCAACGTAGCCAGCCAGGTTCGCTTGCGAACTCAACGCATCCATCTTCTGGCTTCGCGTGGAGCGCGGAATCATTTCCATACTGATGGCAGTAATGCCCTTGTCAGCCAGTGTTTTAATTAAATCGCGCTCATTGAACGGATCTAAATAAGACACATGGATACAACCGGACTTCATCATGCCGATCTCGTCCGGCTCGGGCTTACGAAGCCTCAGAACCATGTCGGCAGAGCCAAGCAAGGCGGCACGATCCGCGACGATCTCTGCGCCAAGCTCCGCATAAATGCTGTCATCAAAGCCCACCGCTGCACCAGCGCCAGACTCGATAGCCACTTCGGCGCCGAGACGGATCATTTTCTTTACAGTTTCAGGAGTCGCGGAGGTGCGTCGCTCGCCTGCAACCGACTCGCGAGGAATAACAATACGCATGGAAGATGCTCGCTTTTTAAAGTTTGGGGGTTGTACGTCTATTGGATGTAAGAGGATCTCATCGAGTCCGCTTTATCGATACAAAAATCCGCAATATCGCGAATAGCCCAAATAAATTCCTGAGCCTTATCGAGCAGTGTTTAGTTACTTCCGCACCCGACCGGTACGGAAGCGGTTGGTTTGGAAAAGTCTAGCCCGCGCGCAGCTGCAGCAGTGGGCTCAACCAACGATGGTGCCAGCGAGTGAATCGTAACGGTGATTCGAGAACCGCCAGACAAATGCAGTCGCCACCGGGGAGCGCCGTCGGCGCATGAATGTCACCCGCTTCACGGGTGATGAAATCCCCGGCATGGTACGAGCCACTTTCGTCGCTAAAACCACCCTGCAGAACCAAGGTCATCTCTGTCCCGGAGTGATTGTGCTGAGGAATACGGCCACCCTCAGCGATGTGGTAAAGCGAGAACTCCGCCGCGCCATCAATATCGCCCAGATCTGCGATACGCAGTGAGCGAGTCACTTTTTTCCACTGAAGCTCATCCAGATTTCCCTTGCGGATTTGCTTCACTGTCCATGACATTGTTGAAGCGTTCGCATCGTTGGCCGCACGGTCGTCTTGCACCTCATCGAGACGAGCAAGAACGCTATCGAAGAGACTCGGATTGATATCAACGGGTTCAGCATCCTCAAACATTGTGGCACCAAGGCTCTCTAATTGTGCAAGCCTTGAGCGACATTCAGAGCAAAACTGGAGGTGCGTCGAAACAACAACACTTTGCGCAGCCGGCAGTGAGCTCGCTGCAAACTCTAGTAGTGTATTTGTATCCGGATGATGATTAACCATGACGATCTTTTAACCCTGCCCTT
>WTJR01000082.1:0-1905 GCA_011524755.1 Halieaceae bacterium
AACTGCGCAAACATAGGCTCAGCTCGAGTTTCCCAGAAATCGCGCACAGAGGCCTCTGAGCGGCCTCTCTGAGCAGCGTCTCGGTCAATACGCCGAGCGAGACAAAGTTCGAGCGGGGTATCGACGAAGATCGTGTAATCGACAAGTTTACGAGTCGCAGAGTCAGACATGGCCAGAACACCCTCGAGAAGAATGATATCGGCTGGTGGCACCGACTGACTAAGCCCTGAGCGCGTGTGCTGGGTAAAGTCGTAAACAGGTGTCTGAACCTCTTCGCCCGACCTAAGCGATGCGAGATCGTCGACCAAGCGCTCAAACTCGATCGCATCAGGGTGATCAAAATTGATAGCATCCCGGTCCTCGAAGCTGAGATGCGCCAAGTCACGGTAATAGTCGTCAACGCGTAAGACGGCGACAGTTGCACCCAATATCTCGGGCGTCAGAGACGCGACTAGATGCGATTTACCGCTGCCAGACGCCCCTACAATCGCTACAACAATCGACACTGTAGTGTGCTTCCCCAGATCATACTCAAATGAAGGCTACATACCATCTTCATTCGCCGCTATTCATACCGTCATCGTGATGACTGACTGCTAGCTAGAGAACAGACGCGCTACCGAATTCATCTTCCAGCGCTTCACGAATCGTCTTCCTCAAGGCTCGCACATCCGTGGCTGCGCATTCACCGCCATTCCAACGTCGGTAGGTGCCATAAGAAGGGTCACCCAGTGCAGTCGAGAGCTCCCAAGCCAATATGCATCGTTCCTGGGAGTTGAGCAGCGTGCTGTCAGCCACCTCGTTCAGAATTTCATCGATACTCGCTATGTCGGCCTCGAGTCGATGCTGATCTAACGAATCCAGCACCATGTAATGTGGGGCCATAGCGCTAAACGGCGCCCATGCATCGCCTTTCACCTCTCCCGGTGCCCCGTCACGCGCAAAATTTGCCCACGCGGTCATCATAATATCTGTCATATCTCTTGCAGACTCTGTATCGGGATACATGTAAGAGCCGATTGGTCCGTACATGGCCTTACCTTGGATAAATGAGATCTCGCTCGCATGCGCTGCCCCTAACACCTCAGAAAAGTTGATCAGAAAACTGTCTTTTTGATCATTCCAGTCATAGCGATAGGCATACAAGGACTCGTAGCCCGCGGCCTCGAGTGACATCAGCGGTCGATCCACACCTTGTGCTTTCCAACCTTCTGAACGCTGACGGACCCAGAACTTGTACATGTCCGGATTCTTTAAGCTCACCTTGGGCGGTAGCCATTTGGTTAGCGGATATGAGGCGTTGACGAAATAGCGGTTTAACCCAATCCACAGCGTCACCTCTTCGTTGTTTGCGCCCGCCATGACAGGCACTGAAGGTTTGGCGTATTTGGGGTTACCCAAGGCAGCGGCAAAACCTTCGGTCGGGATGACGACCCCGTCGTTAATGATGCCGGGGGAGCTGTGGTCAGACGAGAGATCATAGAACGTCGTAATGATGTCATCGGCGCTTAGACTACGTAACGACTCCGCGGTCACCGTGTCGTTGGACAAGCCAAGTGCCTCGGTAAACTCCCAACTGCCTCGATCGATTTCAGCGAACTCTCGCTCTCGGTTGTGGGCCTGTCTGGGGCTTAGACTTCGCACATAACCCGACTGCGAGATGGCTTTGTGAAACAGCCCCTCGGACAGTGGGCTTGCAAGCAGCGTGAACACGTTGTGCCCACCCGCACTCTCACCAAAAATTGTGACGTTATCCGCGTCACCACCAAAGGCACCGATATTGCGCTTCACCCATCCGAGGGCAGCAATGATGTCCAGCGTACCGAAGTTAGCAATTGTGCCGGGACCGCTCCCTAAGGCGGGGTGTGCGAACCACCCGAGTGGCCCCAATCGATAATTGATCGT
>WTJR01000082.1:2005-6298 GCA_011524755.1 Halieaceae bacterium
ATGCCCCTTAAAAAACATGCCCCTCAAAAAAAAAGACCCGGCGTTGCCGGGTCGTTTTAACACGTCGCTTTAACGGCCTTTCCAGTTGGGCTTTCGCTTCTCCGCAAACGCCGTCGCGCCTTCAATCGCATCTTCGCTCGAGAAGACAGGGTTAACAATCGCCTGTTGCTTATCGAACATGTCGTCCTGCGACCAGTCAATCGACTCCTTGATTACCTGCTTACTGCGTTTAACCGCAAGCGGACCATTTTCAGCAATCTTCGCTGCGAGCGCCTTGGCCTGAGCAAGTGCCTCACCCGCGGGTGCAATCTGGTTAATAAGGCCCAGACTCAGCGCACGATCGGCATCCATGAAATCACCCGTCAATGCCATTTCCATCGCAACACGGCTTGGAATCTGACGAGGCAATCTCACCAAACCACCGGCCGCAGCTGCCAACCCACGTTTTACTTCGGGAATGCCGAACTTCGAGTTGTCTGCCGCAACAATCAGGTCACAGGTGATAGCCAATTCACAGCCGCCTGCCAAGGCGTAGCCCTCAACCGCAGCAATCAATGGCTTATCGGTTGACCGCTGTACCATGCCAGCGAATCCGCGTCCTTCCACATAGGGAGTCTCCCCCGTTACGAAGGCCTTGAGATCCATACCCGAGCAGAATGTACCGCCCGCGCCAGTTAGGATGACTACGTGAGTATTGTCATCTGCGTCCAGTGCGTCGAGCGCTGCGGCAATGCCGACAGCAACGTCTTTGTTCACTGCATTCTTTGCCTGAGGGCGGTTGATCGTGATGGTCATGACGCCATCAGCAACTTCCGTCAAAACAGCTGGTTCACTCATTATCTTTCTCCTTATGTGTCCGCTTTTTTATTAGCGAGGCTGCATACGGATGCCGCCATCCATACGAATCGTCTCGCCGTTAATGTAATCGTTATCGATAATCGCTGCAGCCAGCTTACCGATTTCTTCCGGTGTGCCCAATCGTTGCGGGTACAACACTGCGGCTGATAGCGAATCAATCGAATCCTGTGGCAGGCCTGCAAAGAGCGGCGTATTAATCATGCCGGGTGCAATCGTGTTTACACGAATACCAATCTTGGACAGGTCACGTGCGATTGGCAGTGTCATCCCGACGATGCCGCCCTTGGTAGCGCTGTAAGCTGCCTGTCCCATCTGTCCTTCGTAAGCTGCGACAGACGCCGTATTGATGATGACGCCGCGGCCCATGTATTGATCCACAGGCTCGTTATGTTGCATGCGAACCGCGCAAAGACGGATCACGTTGAAGGTTCCTGTCAAATTGACGGCAATAACCTTGTCCCAGAGAGCAAGTGGGAAAGCACCATCGCGACCTACCGTACGCGACGCATTCGCGATGCCGGCACAGTTGACGACAGCATAAATGGCGCCAAATTTCTCGATAGCCGCATCGATGCCAGCTTCAACAGAAGCTTCATCGGCGACGTTGACCTCGGCAAAAAGACAACGATCGGCGCCCATTTCCTCGACCATAGCAGCGCCCGCCTCGGCGTTGAGATCAAAGATAATGACATTGCCACCGTCGGCAAAAATGCGTCGCGCAACCGCTTGTCCGATTCCCGATGCACCACCGGTAACAACGGCGGCTCTTCCTGAAATATCCATAACTTTCCTCTGTTTACTCTGTTCTCGTCAGACAAGTCCAACGACACGATGGGTGTTTTCACTGGAGGGCTCGATCGCGATCCTCTCCCCTATGGGCTCTCCCTGCGTGAACTGGTCATGAAGTTCACCCGGCTCAAGCAACGACGCCGCGATGACACGCTCACCTTCGTCATTGATCGCGAGTACAGCAAGCCACTGTCCCTCTGGAATCATTTTGACGGTGAAGGTCTCAACCACGGCGGAGCCGCTGAATTCTGAGGCAAGCGAGACGCTATTTCCAGCTTCTTCAAACGCTTTTTCAGACGATAGCCAGTCACCACTTCCGGGAGTGCAACTGTAGACGCCGACGGCATGCTTTGACATGTGACCACCCAATGCGCCCACGAGCACGTGGCTATATTGGCCTTCCTGAATAGCCGAAACTGCGGAGGCAATACCGTGCATAGAATAGTTGTTTCCGGGTCCACCGAAGAAAGGCAGACCGCCCGTCAAACTCGTTGGGCGGTGATCGTCAGTATCGATTCCCAGAGTTTCCATCGCCTCTATGACGGCAACAGGAAAACAGCTGTAAAGATCGAAGGCTTCGATATCGCTTACCGAGAGCCCCGAAGATGCTACGGCATTGTCGTAAGCCCATCTTAGCGCTGGCGAGGTTGATAAATCCGCGCGTTCGAGCAGTGCTTGCTCCGAGGCCTCCGCAAAGCCCCGAAGAAATACGGCCTTGTCGGCAAGCCCCAATTCGGATGCCAACTCGAAACTCATCACCAAGACAGCGGCTGATTGATTCACCCCATCCTTCGCCACCATCGACTTCAAATGGGGATCACCCACCACACGATTACGTCCAGAAACCAGCGCAATTTCATCTGGCTGTGGCACATTCTCGAACATCGTAAAGGGGTTAACCCTCGCCGCATTCGACAAAGGCGTTAAGACTTCACCCAGATACGTGAGGTAATCGGGGCGTGACATGCCGCGACCCGTTCGTTTGCGGTGCTCCATCAAAGGGTAGATATCAATGGGAGCTATGACTTTGTGAGCCGCTAAGGCTGGTACGAATTGATCCTCCAGACCCATCCCGTCATCAGATTGATCACCCGCTGGGTTCTCTGACCAATCCAAGGTTTCGCCTGAGCGTTGGTGAGCCCGCATGGTGCCGATAGCTTCTGCACCGCAGAGAACGATTGCGCGGGCTTCACCGCTGGAAATCTCACGGCAAGCCCTAGCCGTGTATTGCTGGGGGCTCTGACCTCCAGCCGTGGCGTAGTGTGCGGCGGCATGGTCGAGACCTGCTCTAGTCGCGACTGATCGAGCAAACTTGGTGCTAAATCCGAAGGGCGCGAGCAGCGGTTTAATTCGGTCGGGCACAGAGTCGACAAAGGTGCGCATGACCATTACTCGGTCAACATAGGAGCCAATATCCGCAACAGCTGTCGATGCAAGCATCTCAGAAACTGCCTTGGCGGCCATGTCTGCAGGCCCCAGCTTTTCCCAATTTTCATCCAATCGATCAACAACTTGGCTGGCCGATACCAATACAGGTGTATTACCTGCTACTTCCATTACTCAGCTCCTTTGGCCGATGCACATATATTCCAAAAGGACTCAGCGGACAGCGATGCCCCACCCACCAAGAGTCCATCAATCCCCGTCGCCATGGTAAATGCGGCACAGTTATCGGGTTTGACGCTACCGCCATAAAGAACGCGGAGTTCAGGATATCGATCCGCAAGCACCGCTTTAATTTCGAGATGCATCTCGCTGGCGACATCGGCGGACGCTGCCTCGCCCGAGCCGATGGCCCACACAGGCTCATAGGCAATAACAAGATCCTCAGTTAGGTCCTCACAACTGCTCAACACCTGATCTCTCACATACGAGGTTGCGTGACCCTCAGTGCGGGTATCGCTGGGCTCACCAACACACACCACGGGAATTAAGCCCACTGCCTGGGCACGCTTCGCCTTCTGCGCCACGATGGCATTAGTCTCCCCCTGATTTTGGCGTCGCTCGGAGTGTCCAACGAGCACATACTGACAACCAAAGTCTGTGAGCATTGATGCGGCAACCTCACCTGTGTGAGCGCCCTGCTCATTCTCTGATACGTTTTGAGCACATAAAGAGAGTTGGCTAAGCCCCTGAACGAGCGGTAAGTAAGGTGCGGGCGGTGCGACAACGGCCTCGATACCGTGAATCGATGGCTTCGAATTCCATGTCGCTTTGAACGCCTCAACGCCATCGGCATCGATGGCCATTTTCCAGTTCGCAATGATTAGCGGTGTTATCATTCTATCTGTCTCTTAACCGCGATATCGACCGCCTGGCCACAGCCAGAGTGTGAGTTGATCGGACCCGAAGGTGTACGCAAGACGTGAATTTTTCGAATTACGCTGAACATTACAGTAGCCAAAGCGGCATCGTCCAGCTAATGGAGGATTTGAGCATTGCAGCACCTGAGGGCACCACACTCTATCCCCTCGGTGGGGGTAATCCGGCTCACATTCAGGAGGTCCAAGATGCGATCAGAGACAGCGCGGCAGCACTGATCGGCGACACCAACCGATTCGCCAGAATGATTGGAGATTACGACGCGCCGCAAGGACATGAAGTCTTCCGAGCGTACCTAGCTGATCAGCTCTCGTCGCTATTTGG
>WTJR01000082.1:6398-10617 GCA_011524755.1 Halieaceae bacterium
CCCTTTCCCGGTATGATTTATACCGAGGCCACCCCGTTTTGGGACGACAACACGATTCTCTGCCTCAGTCTGTCCAAGTTCGGGTTGCCGGGCGTGCGGACAGGCATCGTCGTTGGGCCACCCGAAGTAACAAAGCTGATCAGCAATGCCAATGCAATCAATGGGCTGGCACCCGCAAGAACCGGCCCTGAATTGGTACTTCCTCTACTCATGAACCATCGACTGTCTGAACTATCTGAGCAGGTCATAAGACCGCACTACCTGCGCAAGCAGCGCTCGGCGATTGAGGTAATGATGTCTGCGGCGCACGATCTGCCGGTCAGAATTCATCAACCCAATGGCGCTATGTTCCTTTGGACATGGTTTGAAGACCTCCCAGGCGGCGCAGACGAGCTCTATAGACGAGCTGCGCGTGAAGGGGTTGTTACCGTCTCAGGACGTCATTTTTTCCAGGGTTTGGATGCGACGTGGCAGCACGCCAACGAGTGTCTCCGACTCAACTACGCCGGAGATGAGGATACTGTCAGGCAGGGCATCGAACGCTTAGTGGCCGTTGCCCGACAGCAATACCTCGAGAAGTAGTCGGCAAAGGATTACTGGTCTAGCGACTGATAATAGTCCATCAAGATTTTAGCGACTTCAGGACGAGAGAACTCCGGAGGTGGCGCAATACCCTGCCCCAGCATTTCCCGTACGGCCGTTCCTGAGAGCAGCACAAAGTCTTCCTTGGAGTGATCAGGTGCGTCCTTCATCATGACGACCCGATCAAGTTTCTTACTGTAGGCCGTGTGATCCGCACGGTAGATATCGATTTCGAGTGCACCCTCGGGCACGCGCTCGTCAAAAATTGTTTGCGCATCGAATCCACCGTAATAATCGCCTACACCCGCATGGTCACGACCAACGATCAGCTCAGTACAGCCAGCGTTTTGTCTAAACACTGCATGCAGCACTGCTTCTCTGGGCCCGGCGTAGAGCATGTCAAAGCCATAGCCCGTCACCATGACCGTATTTTCAGGGAAGTAGTGGTCAACCATTGTTCTGATCGAGTCGTCGCGCACATCGGCGGGAATATCGCCTGCCTTGAGCTTACCAAGGAGCATGTGAATTAGGATGCCATCCGCGTTCAGGTCACTCATCGCCATGCGACAAAGTTCCTCGTGCGCGCGGTGCATCGGATTGCGGGTTTGGAATGCAACAACGCGTTTCCAGCCACGCGACTCAATTTCATCCCGTATTTCCATAGCTGTTCTAAACGTGCCGGGAAAGTCCGATTGAAAATAGGAATAGTTCAGAACCTCGATGGGCCCTGACAGCAGAACCTGACCCTGAGAATTGAACGTTGCGACACCCGGATGATTTGGATCATCGGTGCCAAACACCTCGCGCGTCATCAACGCCATATCGTCATCCGACAGACATTCAATACCGGTGACATCCATGACCGCGATGACAGGAGCGCCATCAACATTGGGGTCACGCAGCGCAATACGATCACCCACGTTGCCATCAAAACGCTCAACCATATTGAGCACAGGGACTGGCCAAAAGAGATCGTCGGTAGTTTTTAAATCGGTCGCCACACTCAGTGCGTCGGCGCGATTCATGTAGCCCTTAAGCGGAGTGAAATAGCCCGCGCCCAACATAACGGCGTTCGCCGCTGTAGCAGACGACACGGTAATGGACGGCAGCGTAGCTGACTCTGCTTCCAGATCAGCCAATCGCTGGCCCGTTGCGATGAGCGGCGTCAGCGATGCCGCTCCGTGAGGTGTGATTAAACTCATGTTCTCGATTCTCCCTTACGTAGCACTGATGAGGCCGCGTGCCTTGAGCACGTCAATAATCTGCGCGACCTCTTCCTCTAGGGTTTGCTGATCAGTATGCAGGTGAATTTCGGGTGCTGAAGGCGCCTCATAGGGGTCATCAATACCAGTAAAATTCTTGATCTCGCCCGCTCGGGCCTTTTTGTAGAGCCCCTTTGGATCGCGGGACTCCGCCGCTTCAAGACTGCAATCGACAAAGACCTCAATAAAATCCATGCCGGCTTCTTCATGAACCTGACGAACCAAATCCCGATCTCGCACATACGGCGAGATAAAGCTCGACAGCACTAACACTCCGGAGTCGACAAAGAGCTTCGAGATCTCGCCTACACGACGAATATTTTCCGCGCGGTCCTCCTCGCTGAAACCCAGGTTCTTGTTAATACCGAAGCGCACATTGTCACCATCCAAGCGGTAACACAGCACCCCCATATCGTGCAGGACGCCCTCTAGCGCCACGGCAACGGTGCTCTTTCCGGAACCTGACAGTCCCGTAAACCATAATGTTGCGCCACCATGACCTAAGAGATCACCTCGCTCCTTGCGCGTGATATCTCCCTCGTGCCAATGGATATTGGTTGCTTTTTGCTCAGCCATATTCTTCCCCCTAAATAGCGTCGAGACTGTATTCGATTTAACTTACTAATAAAAATGGTTTATTTTGTTAATATCAATCGATTAAATAGGTAGATTAGCGATTCACTTGAGAGTGAGCGTGTCGGCATGCAATTTACGTTAAAACAACTACGGGTCCTTCAGGCCATCGATGAGTTTGGATCGACAACAGCCGCGGGTCAGGCTCTCGCATTGTCTCAGTCAGCCATCAGCTCCTCATTACAGCAACTCGAGGAGAATGTTGGACAGCAGTTGTTTGAGCGCGCTGGCCGTCAGTTGGTTCTAAACCGGTTTGGACAATCGCTTTTACCCAATATTGCGTCACTGCTTGATCAAGCGGCAGAGCTCGATCAGCAGTTCGCAGGCAATGCCATCGGTGGTGTCATTGAAATTGGCGCGAGCTTTACGATTGCTAACCACGTCATCGTGGACCCTATGGTCGATTTTCAAAAACGACATCCCGGCGTCGAAATACGCATTACCAGTGACAACTCGCCCGGTATCACAGATCGACTCAACAGCGGTGACCTGGACTTTGGTTTGATTGAATCCCCAGTCACAGACCCCGCCATCTTTTGTGAACCGTGGCTCGAGGACGAACTCGTTGTATTTGCAAGTCCCGATCACCCACTGGCGACGAAAACGAAAGTATCAATGACCGATCTCGTATCCACGCCCTGGGTGCTCCGGGAGCGAGGCTCAGGCGCCAGAACCATGTTCAACGACACTTTTTCAGCTCACTTAAGTGATATCGATATCGCCATGGAGTTTCGGCATAACGAGCCCATCAAGCGGGCCGTGGCCAGGACCGTTGGCATTGGATGCCTGTCGCGACGTGTCGTAGAGAGAGAATTGGCCGACGCTACGCTCATCGAAATTGCCACTCCGCTCCCCGCAAGAATGGCGCGTCGCTTTTACCTAATTAGACGGCACGGCACTCAACTAACGCCCGCAGCGCTGATGTTTTGGCAGCAGTGCCTAGCCATGCATTAGTGGCATCAGTATCATCGTTGACCCTACCAGCGAGCGAGAACCTCTCATGCAGATTGCCATCATTGTCGGAAGCCATCGGAAGGACTCTCAGAGCGCTAAGGTTGCCCGTTTTCTGGCGAGTCAACTCACAGGCCTTGGAGATCATAGCTGCTGGATTTGTGACCTTGGAAAAGATCCCTTGCCGCTCTGGGACGAGGAAATTGGCAGTGATGCGCCTCAATGGAGCGGTCTGACAGCTCTGACAGAAAAAATCGATGCAGCCGATGCCTTCATTATGATTGCGCCCGAGTGGCATGGGATGGTCCCAGCCGCTCTCAAGAACTTCTTTTTGGTCTGCGGCGGTGCATCCTTCGCCCATAAACCAGCGCTTCCTGTGGGTGTGTCAGTCGGCCCCGGCGGAACCTATCCCATCAATGAGCTTCGAACGAGCAGCTATAAGAACAATCGCCTCTGTTACCTGCCAGAGCATCTGATCGTACGAAACTGCATGGTGGTCATGAACGAGGATGTGTCAGAAAACGACGAGGGCGAGCATAGCTACATTTCGGAACGCAGCTTGTACTGCATGAAACAGCTTATTGCCTATGCCGATGCGCTAGCGCAGGTCCGCGCATCGGGAGCTGCGGATCTAACACCCTACCCTAACGGAATGTAAGTTAGCCTAAACGGCTGTAGGCGCCGCCGAAAAAGACGAGTGGGTCACCTGAATGGCTCTCAAAGTCAACGACCTCACCAACAATAATGTGATGATCACCGCCCGGATGAAGCGCCGACATCTTGCATGAGAA
>WTJR01000012.1 GCA_011524755.1 Halieaceae bacterium
AGGCGAGATCGAACAGACGTAATTTCATCTGGCATAAAGCCCAGTCGATGCATGCCGGTATCGCATTTGAGCCAAACCTGTTCGAACTGAGCACCCGTTTGCTCTAGCCAGTCGATTTGATGCTCACTCGATATGGCAGGCCATAATGCCGCTGAGGACATGATGTGTGCGTCCTCAAGCGAATGGGGTCCTTGAAGGACAAGTATGGGTAAATCAATACCTGCGTCGCGAAGTGCTACCGCTTCTTCCGTGATGGCTACGGCAAACGCATCGACCAGGGGTGTAAGGGCCCTCGCGCACTGCACTGCGCCATGTCCATAGGCGTCGGCCTTAACAACAGCCATGGTACATCGCGGTCCAGCAAGGTCTTTTAGCGTCCTTGCATTTTCGCAAAGCGCTTGCAGATCGATTGTGAATTGTGTCGGTCGACTCATTCGAAATGATCGAAGCGATGCAGGTCAAACAAACTCTGAGCTTGCGCCCAAATCGGGCCGGGTCTGCCATCACCAACGGGTTCGCCATCAATACTCACGACAGGTTCCAGTTCTTTAGTTGAACTGCTTAACCAAACTTCATCAGCGGCGAGTACTTCATCTTTGGTAATTTGAGTTTCAAGTACTTCGAGCGAGCTGTGTGCTCGAAGTATTTGCAGTGCCATATCACGGGTGACACCCGCGAGCTTGTGTTGGTCAAGGGGTGGGGTTTTGACCTCGTTATTGTGGACAACGAAGACGTTACAGGCTGCAGCCTCCGTCAGTTGGTTGTTCGCATCGAATAGCAGGATTTCACCGCCACCATCGTTGACGCCTTCCATCATGTGCAAAACGTTTCCCAATAGCGATGTGCTCTTGATGTGACAGCGCTGCCAACGCAGGTCCTGACGCGTCGTGACCTTCCAATGTGTCACCTTGTCTGGATCGCCCGATACAGGCGCGGGGATATCAAATGTATAGGCGAAGAGGGTGGGCGTAGTGCTGGCCGGAAACGCATGATTGCGTTTCATCGTGACACCCCGAGTAATTTGCAGATAGATGCCGAGGTTCCCGTTTCCGTTTCGCTTCATCAGCTCCGTGAAAATATCGGTGAGCTGACCACGACTCCAGGGGGTATTGATTCCAATCTCGTTGAGTCCGTTCTCCAGTCGCGCAAGGTGAAGATCAAGGCCAATTAATTTTCCGCCGTAAGAGGGAATCACCTCGTAGATGCCATCTCCGAACAAAAAACCTCGGTCCATGGGCGATATTTTCGCTTCCTCCAAGGGAACGAACTCATCATTTAAAAAAGCGATTGTCATGGCCATCGTATCCTTTGTTTCTCCCGTCTCTTGTTACATTCAGGGAACGCCTTATAGTACTGGAGCAGAGCAGTACATAAAAAGGATAAAGAGATATGCCCACTATCACAGATCATGCCATTGCGACCCCGGATAAGCCGGCGTTCATCATGGGGTCAACGGGGGAGACAGTCACCTTTGGCGAACTGGACGCCATTGCCAATCAAGTAGCTCAGCTACTGCGAGCATCGGGTGTTCAGCAGGGGCAGCACATCGCCATGATGATGAAAAACTGCCGCGAGTTTATGGAGATCATGTTCGGCTGTATGCGAGCTGGAGTTGTGTTCACGCCAATTAGCACTCACCTGAAGAAAGATGAGACGGCCTACATCATCAACAACTGCCGAGCGCAATTATTTATTGCATCTGCCTCGCTCGCGGACGTTGCCGCAGAAGCAGCAGCGCAAGCACCGGCCCTCGAGCACTGCTTCATTGTCGGTGGTGAAAGGGCAGGATTTGTCGATTGGCATTCGACCTTGGCGGAGCAGCCATCAGAACCCATTGCTGATCAAAGTCTGGGTGTTCCCATGCTGTACTCGTCAGGGACCACTGGGAAACCCAAGGGGGTCTTCCGAGCGCCTGAAAATATCGATTTGGATGCGCCACACCCGCTGAAACTAGCGGGTGCGTACTATGGCTTCAACACGGACACCATTTATCTCTCGCCGGCACCGCTTTATCACGCTGCGCCGCTGCACTACAACACGCTGAATCTGATTCAGGGTGGGACCTCGGTCATTATGGAGCGCTTTGATCCCGAGCAGGCGCTAGCGCTGATAGAACGCCACAAGGCGACTCATAGTCAGTGGGTACCGGTCATGTTTATTCGAATGCTGAAGCTCCCAGAGGAGGTTCGATCAAAATACGATGTCTCGAGCATGCAACGCGCCATTCATGCGGCAGCGCCATGTCCTATCGATATTAAGCGCCAGATGATTGACTGGTGGGGTCCGGTTATTTGCGAGTATTACTCGTCCAGCGAGGGTGTGGGCTTCACGCTCATCGACTCTGAGGATTGGCTAAACCACCCCGGCTCGGTAGGCCGACCACTGACCGGTATTCCGAAGATTCTCGACGATAATCTCCAAGAGCTGCCTGTTGGGGAGGTGGGTCAAATCTACTTTGCCGAGGTAGCGCGCTTCGAATACTTCGACGAACCCGGGAAGACTGACGAGGCCTTTGACTCAAGAGGTTGGGGAACCGTTGGCGACATGGGTTATTTGGA
>WTJR01000124.1 GCA_011524755.1 Halieaceae bacterium
ATTTCGCAGAACATATCGGCTTCGACCTTGACGCTAACGGCTGAGTTGGCATGCGCGCCGACGCACCATGATGGCATGACCATCGAATACACACCTGATCCACCGGCCTGCAAAATCAAGATTTGTTCCGGACCCTTGAATGCCATGCGATCTTGAGGATCGGGCCCTGCAAACTGACTGAAGAGGCGTTTAACGATGCTCGCCTCGACAAAGCTGCGCTGGTATAGCTCCTGAGCGATATCCTCTCTCGTAAGTCCAGCCCCATGCAAAATGGCACTGTGTTCGGGGTTCAATACCACCGTTGCGCATCCACCTGTCAGCGTACCGTTGTTACTGGGCGGGTTGGCTAAGCCCATGGCTAGCAGTTCAAGTAGCGATTTGTAGCTATTGGGATCATCGCCATCACCGGCATAGATAACCGAGTGAGGTGCCTCTGAACCCAGCACCGTGACCACACTGTCGTCCGCATCGAAACCACGGCTCACATGGAGCGGTGTGAAGGGACTGTTCTCTTCATCTTCGGCCAAACAGAAGGTGAACTTCCCCGGATGACCGAGCAGCGCCATGTCGGAACTACCAGGTCGCGCCTTACCAATGTTAATCATGGTCAGCCGCAGTGCTCGCCCGATGGTGGCGTTGGCGCGATGACCCGGACCGAGGGCGCCTGTACCTGAAGCAATCGGACCGCAGGTGTGCCGTGCTGGCCCGTTAACGATAATCAATGGCGCTGTGCAGTGCGTTGTAGCCTGCATTTCAGTGAGATCGAACTCGGGATCGATCACTGCTTTCACCGCTGCGATGACAACCGGCATATAGTCGGGTAGACAGCCCGCCATTACCGCTGCAATCGCTACTTTTTCAACGGTTGCGATACCGTGTCCCGGTCCCATGGTGCCTAACATCATGTCCGCTTCGAGACCTGATGCCAGAACCATTCGATTGACGCGCTCGGCTGTGGGGATGACGACTGGAAGGCCATCGGTGCAGCCGAGGCGATGAAGTTCTTCGAGTGCTGCCTCTTCGTCTCGCGCGGATAGGGTATTAGTCACTACTTGCCTCAAGCGCGGCTAGGATTTCCTGGGCTACGGAGTCTGCAACCGCCGTCATGTTTTCCGCGCCGGTTCCTGCGACGGGATGCGGCAGCTGAACTCTGGGTGCGCCAGGCATACCCAGTGATTCAGCGACAAAATTGCCTTGCGCCCAGAACTCCTCAGTCACCAGTGCCACCGAGGGTATGCCAAGTTTGGCGAGGTTTATGCCGTCACGCACGGTGCCGGTAGTGCAGGAGCCTCAGTGCCCGTAGGCGGCGATGACACCCACGCAATCGCCACCAATCTCGCCGAGTAGTTTCTCGGGCGCAGCGATGGTGGCATTTCCTTTGTTGTAGGCCTTGAGGTTGATGCCCGGTCGAAGCCGACCAATTGCTTTCCCAACCTCATCAAGGAAGGGCACGGAGTCAGGGAATCCGTTGGCCAGTAAACCAATGGTTGTGGCACCGCCACCGTCCACCTTTACGGATAAGTCATACGGCGTATTTTCAATGCCAACGTCAGCGTCTGGATTTAAAAACTCAATCATGGGCAACCCTCTGAAACCAACACTGTTATCGCCAAGAACCCCTGTGACTGTCAAGAGCGGCATTGAATTATGAGGTTCGCTGGGATGGGTTTTGACCAGTACAATAAAAGCTCGAGATGAAGGATGACCTATGGAACGCATCGAATTAGCGCAGGGGCTGTCGTTTAGCCGGCTTGTTTATGGCATGTGGCGGCTCGCAGACGACAGCGATACATCAGTGAAGCATGTCGATGCCAAAATTAACGCAGCGCTCGATCAGGGCATCACGACATTTGATCAGGCGGATATTTACGGTGGCTATACCGCCGAAGCTGTGATGGGAGCGGCAATGAAGGCGAATCCTTCACTGCGCCAGCGGATGGAAATTGTCTCCAAGTGCGACATTGTCATTGACGCGGGCCGCCACTCCGGAGCACGTGTTAAGCACTACAACACGACCGCAGCGCACATTAACGCCAGTGTCGATGCCTCTCTTTCAGAAATGGGTATCGATGAGATTGATGTGCTTCTTGTTCATCGGCCAGACCCGTTCATGGACCATCATGAAACAGGTGCGGCGCTCGATGCGCTCGTGGATGCGGGGAAGGTCCGCGCGGTAGGAGTGTCTAACTTCAGACCCTGGGACTGGAACTTGCTCCAATCGGCCATGCGTCATCCGCTCGTGACTAATCAGATTGAGTTGAGCCTTAAACACATAGCGCCATTCACCAATGGTGACTTGGCTTTCCATCAGCAGCACGGACACGTCGTCATGGCGTGGTCTCCCTTAGGCGGAGGCGACCTGATGACCGCCTCAAATGAGTTGACCCATCGCTTGGATAGCATTGCCAAACGATCGGGTGTCGATCGGGCCGCGGTAGCCACGGCATTCTTATTAGCTCATCCGGCTAAGATCACGCCAGTCCTAGGCACCAATAACCTCGATCGAATCTCGTCAATCTCAGCAGCGGAAACCGTTCAGCTCGACCG
>WTJR01000103.1:0-4745 GCA_011524755.1 Halieaceae bacterium
TCAGAGACGGCCGATCGTGACTGCGGTATTCTTTTGGTCTCTGGGAAGAAAACAATAAACAAGGTGACGCTATGTCTCTCATACCGGCTGATCAGCACTTTGCTGTCATAGCAGCTATCTTATTTTTATCAGCCATTGCATTTGCGTCGGAGCGAACGGTTGTCGGACGGAAGATTACCGGCACTGTCGTCGTCATCTTGCTCGCCATTGTTGCGGCCAATGTGGGCGTCATTCCTCACTCGGCTCCCGCGTACGGCTTCATCTTCAGTTACATCGTTCCAATGCTGATCCCCTTGTTTCTGTTTCAAGCAGATATCCGACGACTGGCGCGTGAAGCGTCGCGAACAACTGCCGCCTTCCTTATTGCCACATTAGGTACCGTCGCCGGCGTCATTGTGGCCGCCATACTCCTCGATTTAAGCCAGTTAGGAACAGCCTCCGAATTGGCTGCTGATCGTCGCGAGGCAGGCGTCGTCGGACTATTCGCGTCGACCTACATTGGCGGCTCGGTCAATTACGCGGCGCTTGGAGAGATCACAGGCTTGAGCGCAGACGCCTCATTCTTTTCTGCAGCCACCGCAGCAGACAACCTCTTCTCAGCCGTATTTTTGAGCATCATTGCGCTTATTCCGGGCGCGCATTGGATTGCCAGTCGCTTCGTTGCGCACGGTGATAGCAGTGCGAGCAAAATGGCTGAGACGACGGTCACCGCATCGAGCATCAGTTATGCATTGGCCGCATCCGCCGGTATCGTGGCCATCACCGACTTACTGTGTTGGTGGCTGGATATTCCTAGCTGGCGCTACGCCATCATGACGCTGATCACCGTGAGTCTCGCGACCGCGGTTCCGCAAATTCGTGACTGGTTTGCCGGCGCATTTGAGGTGGGTGTTGCCCTTTCATTCACCTTTTTTGCCGCCATCGCAGCTGGCGCTGATATCAGGGCAATGATCAGCGTCGCACCGTTACTCATTGTGCTGGTGGCCATTCTGTTAAGCGTGCACCTCTTGGTACTCCTCATCGTCGGTCGCCAGTTTGGATTGACCATTCCGGAGCTGCTGACAGCTAGCAACGCCGCTATTTTGGGAGCTACCACAGCCCCGGCCATGGCCGCAGCCAAAGGCTGGCATGATCAGGTCACGCCTGGCGTCCTCGTCGGTGTCCTTGGTTATGCCCTCGGCACCTTTATTGGCACAGCGCTTTTCCAAATTTGGTAAACGCCACTGGAATGGAATAACGAGAGCACCTAAACTCGCGCTGGTCTTAAGTCCACAAAAATGCGTATGACGATTAGGCGGATCGGTACTGCAGACAATAATGCACATGACAGACACTCCAGCTATTAATGACCCTCGCTTCCTACCCGACGTGGACCCCATGTTCGAGTACTACCTGGTGGATAAGCCAAAGCTGACCTACGAGTCACCCGAGGATGGTCCGTTAACACGCGCCTTCGTGCGCGTCCTTGAGGGTTTTCTGGGTCGTCATGAAATGGAAGGGCATTACCAGGCGCTAAAAGCCCAAGATATCGACTCGAAGATGTTCTTCCGGGAAGCCTTTAAGCTGACCAATATCACGCTTGATGGGGATACCAGTCCTCTCGCTGACATCCCTAAAGATCGTCCGGTTCTGTTCATTGCGAACCACCCGTTCGGTGTTATCGACGGCCTGATCATGTGCAATATGGCCTTGGATTACGCGAATGACTTCCAAGTCGTCATCAACTCATTGCTCTGTCAGGACCGCGACTTGGTCCCGCATTTCCTACCCATCGATTTTTCAGAAACGAAAGAAGCCGCAAAGCGGAACGTGCGCTCCAAGCAGCTCGCTGGCAAAGCCCTCGCAAATGGGGTGCCACTGATTTTGTTTCCTTCCGGTCATGTATCGACAGCAGACGCACCCGGATTCGGTGATGTGGTTGATGCACCTTGGACCACGTTTATCGCCAAGCTGGTCATGCAGTATCAGCCCACGGTAGTTCCTGTGTTCTTCCACGGGCAGAACACACGTCTCTTCCACGTGGCTTCAAATATCGCCGAGCCGTTTCGTATGGCCATGCATATGCGGGAGGCACTCAAGCGCTTTGGCACCACCGTCTCGCTGGATGTCGGAAAGCATCACTCTCCGGAAGACTATGGCCATATTACGAGTCGTCAGGAGATGACGACGCACTTCTACAATATTGTGCAGGCGACGCGTCGCCCTCGCGATTGAGCTACCCCGGCCTAAATTAGGACAAGCAGCGCAACCGCACCTAGCCAGAGTAGAAAGCTTCGCTCGAGTAGATGAAAGACGGCAGACAGTCGATCATAGACAGATGCATCTGCCGGCAAAGTAACGGCCGCATCCGTTGCATCCTCCAGAAAATCCCCGGTATCAATGTCTAGTGTCATCCCCTTGCTCGTGAGGTGCTCAAGAGATTTATCGAAATCCCCAAATACGGAGAAGCTCAGCACCAGCAAGCGAGACGGTAACCATTCAAGCATCCTCATTAGTGAGTCACTCAGGGGCGTCTTTGTCTCTTGTGTCAAATGCGCAAGGCGATACGCCACTGCGCCAACGGGACCTAAGAGTAAGAAGTAGATCACGGGGCCAAACCACCGCTGCAACGCCATCAAACTAAAAAACGAAGCCGCAACATCGCCGAAGTCGTCAACATCATCGGCCGAGCTGTCACCACCGGCAGACTCTATTACCATCGCCGCTCCCTCGTTGTCGCCCACGCGGGCTCTCGCAAGAAATCGTTGCGTCAAGGTGGGGAAGTCCTCGCGACCGAAGGCAAAAAACAGTGCCGCTGTTCCGAGTAAAAGCATGGCGGCGCCGCCGAAAACGCCCTCTACTACGATATATAGGAGTGCGAACACGACCGATGGCGCAACAACGAGAATCAGCGCCGAACGTGTTGACGAGCCTTCTTCTTCGTCGCTGATCTGCGAGCGAAAGACGGAGAGAAAATCGATGGAGTGCAGCGGTCCGCCCGGGCCCATCAGCCAGTACAGGCCGGTCGCCACAATGAACGATAAAAACGCCAGATAACTCAAGCTAACTCCCCCTTAACTCACGCTAGCTGCGCGGCAGCGATTCAACCCCCAATCGGGTTTGTAATTCCTGCCAGTCAAAGCTCTCTCCCGGATCTGTTTTTCGGCCGGGTGCAATATCACTGTGTCCAACAATAGCATCCTCTTCAATACCTGGATGCGCAGTACGGCACTTTAGGATGATCTCCTCCAGCCGCGCGTACTGTTCCTGCGTATATAGATGGGTATCAGTACCCTCAAGTTCAATACCAAGGCTGAATTCATTGCATTTTTCACGATTACGCCATTGAGACACACCTGCATGCCAAGCCATGTCCTTGGTCGAGACAAACTGGATGACGTGACCGTCTCGACGAATCAAAAAATGCGCGGATACACGGAGGTCAGCGATGTCCTCAAAATACGGATGTCCCTGCGGGTCGAGCGTATTTGTGAAGAGTTCCGCAACGTGAGGCCCACCAAATTCGCCCGGGGGCAGCGATATATTGTGGACCACGACGAGCTCAACCGTCGCGCCCACGGGTCTCTCCCCGTAATTAGGTGACGGGATGTGCTCGCAGCCCTGGAGCCAACCTTCAGAAATTTGACCGTATTTATTGTCACTCACTTGAAAAACGTTGCTTCGGCTGTGTTTCAATACCGCATCATATCAGGCACCAGTATTCACCAGACACAACTACCTATCAGGAAAAACCATCAGGATTTCAAAACGTGTTAACGCAAAGTGACATAGCGCCCCTCGTAGCTCTCGCGCTAGCCGAAGATATCGGCAGTGGCGACATTACCGCGGGCTTAGTCGGCGCGGACGAGCAGGCGCTGGCCACTGTGATCACACGGGAGTCAGGCGTCTTGTGTGGCACACAGTTTGTCGATGCTGTCTTCGCCGCGGTCGATGCATCGCTTGAGATCATCTGGCAAAAGTCTGACGGTGACACACTCCTGCCCGATGACACCCTATTTACGGTGTCGGGCACCGCGCGCAGTATTTTGACCGCTGAGCGTGCCGCGCTGAATTTTCTACAGATGCTGTCAGGCACCGCCAGCTACAGTGCGAAACTCGCCTCACTGGTTGAGGGAACATCGACGCGCCTGCTGGATACACGAAAAACGATTCCCGGCTTTCGTATGGCACAGAAATACGCTGTGACCTGCGGTGGCTGTCATAACCATCGCATCGGTTTATACGACGCGTTCCTCATCAAGGAAAACCATATTGCGGCTTGCGGCGGTATTCGGGAGGCTGTTGAAACTGCGCGCGTCAATGCGCCAGGAAAGCCGGTAGAGGTCGAGGTGGAAAGCTTGGATGAGCTGTCGCAAGCGTTGGACGCTGGCGCAGATCGCATCATGCTCGATAATTTTTCGCTGGATGATATGCGTCGGGCGGTGACTTTGAACAAGGGCCGAGCTGAGCTTGAGGCATCCGGCAATGTGACGGAGGCAACACTTCGGGGTATTGCCGACACCGGTGTCGATTTCATATCGATTGGCGCGCTAACCAAAGTCATCATGCCGCTCGACTTATCGATGCGACTGTCTTGATTGAACGGGCTTGAAAACCCGCTCAAGGATGCTGAGTACTAAGCCTCGAGGAAAGGGTCACGGCTAATCAATACACCGTTCTCATCGCCCGCAAGGTAGTTACCCTCGCTGATATCCACACCGCCTAACGTCAGAATAACGCCGCGCTCGCCACGACCCAGTTTCTCG
>WTJR01000103.1:4845-10559 GCA_011524755.1 Halieaceae bacterium
ATGACTTCGACATCGCGCGCAGCGCCAATAATCACCATGCCTGCCCAGCCATTATCCATCGCAGACTTAGCGACCAGATCACCCGTCAGCGCTTTCGCAAGTGAGCCACCACCATCAATGAGTAACACCCTGCCCTCACCGGGCTCGGCAACTGCCTCTTTGACTCGCGAGTTGTCCTCGAAGCAGGCAATGGTTGAAACAGGACCGAAGAGCGATGTGCGCAAACCGAACGCACGAAATTGAAATGGCAATACGCTCGCGTCCGGGTTCAGATCGGACAGGTCGGGTGTACTCAGCATCGAAGCCTCAACTACAGCCAATCGGCCGCGTACCCATCCAGCTGGCTGACGGGCGATAAAATCGCATCCGCGTGTGCGCTGGCACGGGGCATCAGGCGATGGAGGTAGAACTCTGTCGTCGCGATTTTTCGCTGACAGAACAGGGTTTTCTCGTCGCGAGCGAGCAGGTCAATGGCCACGAGAGAACTCGCCGCTAGATGCCAACCACCAAACAGGTAGCCGGTTTGCATCATGTAGTCGAATGACGCAGCCATCGCCGCATTCTTGTCGACTTTGAACATTTCCAAAATGGTTTGCGTGGACATGACGTGAGCTGCGAGGGCATCGGATAAGGCCGTACCCATGGCTGCCAAACGATCATCGCTAGAGCCAATCAGCGCATCGGCAACGCCGCGAATTTCATCGTGTACCGTTTCCATCATGGCACCGCCGTCGCGGGCGAGCTTCCGGTTAACAAGGTCAGCCGCTTGAATACCGTTGGTGCCCTCGTAGATGGGCGTAATGCGCACATCGCGGAAGAACTGCGCTGCACCGGTCTCCTCGACATAGCCCATGCCGCCGTGAATCTGCACGCCGAGTGAGGTGACTTCCTGGCCCACTTCAGTCATCCAGCCCTTGATCACTGGAATCATGAGATCGAGGCGTGACTTCCATTGACCACGCTCATCCGCTGGCGCGCCATGAGAGAGATCCATCGTGAGTGACTCAATGTAGGCAAGCGCGCGCATGGCTTCATTGAGCGCACGCATCGTCATCAGCATGCGCTTTACATCGGCGTGCTCAATGATCGGAACGCCTCCTTGAACGCGCTCGCGCGCATAGGCGACCGCCTTCTGATAGGCGCCTTCGCTAGCACCCAGCCCTTGAAGGCCGACTTTTAGGCGCGCCTCGTTCATCATGGTGAACATGCAGGCCAGCCCGTTGTTTTCCTCACCGACGAGGTAGCCGATTGCTCCACCATTATCGCCGTAGGCCATGACACAGGTGGGACTGCCATGAATGCCGAGCTTATGCTCGACCGATACGGGGTAGGCGTCATTTCGCTCACCTAAGCTTCCATCGTCATTCACGAGAAACTTGGGTACGATGAACAACGAGATACCTTTGCTTCCTGCAGGGGCATCGGGCAAACGGGCTAATACCAAGTGAATAATGTTTTCGGTAGCGTCATGATCACCCCAAGTAATGTAGATCTTCTGCCCGAAAATCTTGTAGTGATCACCATGGCGCTCCGCGCGAGTTTTCATGGGACCCAGATCGGAACCAGCACCGGACTCGGTGAGGTTCATGGTGCCTGACCAGATACCGGCGTTGATATTAGGCAGGTACTTATCCTTAAGCTCGGGACTCGCATGCGCCGAAATCGCAAGCGCAGCACCTGTGCTCAAAAAGGGTTCCAGCGCGAACGCCATATCGGCTGAATTCCACATTTCGCAGGCGGCCGTACCGTAGAGCTCGGGTAAACCTTGGCCTCCGTGAGATGCCTCAGCCGAAATCCCTACCCAACCACCTTCACCGAGTGCTTTGATGGCATCGCCGTAGCCGGGAGGAATGGTCACAGCACCGTTTGAGCAGCGCGCAGGTTGCTGGTCACCAACGCGACGTAGCGGTGAAACCATGTCCGCTGCCAGCTTGCCCGCCTCTTCAAGAAGCGCCGTGGTCAAATCCGCACCAACGTCCAAGCCCTCAAAGCGCGGCAAATTTCCCAGTCGCTCACCCGCCCGACAGACATCGTCGATCAGAAACTGCATATCATCTAACGGTGCGTTGTACATAAGCCCTCCAAAACGTGTCGCTATTGTAGCTGTTCATCCGTTCAGACCAAGAATTTCTATTCTTCACCCTAGAAGATGTATTATTCATATGGTGAATAGTACGTCCCTTAGGAGAACCCACTAAATGAGTCGCCTTGGTCGCGTTGATCTAAACCTCCTCGTCTACCTCGATGCGCTGCTTCGCGAACGCAACGTTACGCAAGCCGCGCATAGCCTCGGTCTCTCTCAGCCCGCCATGAGTAACGGACTCAAGCGATTGCGCGAGGTCTTTAACGATCCGCTCCTGATTCGAACCTCCGATGGCATGACGCCAACCGCAAAGGCAGAAGAACTCGAGCCCCAGTTACGCGAGATTCTGACGAACGTCGACCGCGCACTGCAGCCCACCGAAGAATTTGTCCCAGAGACTGAGAATCGTGTGGTCCGACTGATGGCCAGTGACTACGCCGAATCCACCTTGCTCCCCTACGTACTGAAAGAGCTTCGTGAGCAGGCGCCGGGCATCACGCTCGATATCATGAATCCCTCGGATGTCAGCTTTCTCGACGTGGAGCGAGGCAAAGTCGATTTGGTCATCAACCGATTTGCTCAGATGCCGCAGTCATTCCACCAGATTACGTTGTGGCAGGACACCTTCTCTTGCCTCTTGAGCCCGGAGAACCCCATTCTTGAGGACTTCACGCTCGATAACTATCTTGCAGCCGATCACATTTGGGTCAGTAAGACCGGCATGGGGGTCGGAGTCGGTGTAAACCCCGATGATGTTCAACGCCTTGGCTGGGTCGACTCGACGCTCGGGGAGCTCGGTAAAAAGCGCCGCATCCGCGTGTTCACGCGCCACTACCAAGCGGCCATGACCTTGGCTGAGCAAAACGATCTCATCGTGACACTGCCCACGCGAGCAACGCAATTGAAACGCGATAATCCGCGGGTGGTTGTGCGCGATGTCCCCTTCGACATTCCGCCACTGGAGCTCAAAATGGCATGGAGCCCCTTGTTACAGCACAACCCGGGTCACCGTTGGATCCGTCAGCTCATCACGAAGATAGCGCGCTCCATCTAGTGTCATGGAGTGGCATGAGGGAAACTGATACTGCGCAACGACAGTCGGGAGCCGCGAGATAGACCATAGGTTTAGTCAATGAGCGATACGATTCAGTTAAAAAGCGAATACGAGGGAGCTGAGGTCTTCTCGAGCGAACCTCTTGTAGCTGTTCGCAATAACGTCATCTCGCCCATTGAATGCGCCTACCTGATTGAACTTGCCAAACCGCATATCAAACGCGCAGGCGTGGTACTGGACGAGGGTTTTAAACCCAGTGAGGGTCGAACCGGCTCAAACTATTGGCTTAAGTACGACGAAGATGATGTGGTCAAATCGATTGGCCAGCGAATCGCCGATATCGTTGGCCTCCCCCTGGAAAACGCCGAATCGATGCAAATTATCCACTACGGTCCCGAGCAGGAATACCGGCCGCATTTCGATGCCTTCAACCTCTCGCTCGCTCGTGGACAAAAAGCGGCTCAGTGGGGTGGGCAGCGCCTGGTTACCGCCTTGGTTTACCTCAATAAAGTCGAGGGTGGCGGTGCGACGCAGTTCCCTAAGTTGGGCATTACCGTCCCTGCCTCTCCCGGGCGCATGGTGATCTTTCACAACACCACGGAAGACATCAGTGGTCCCCACCCGCTTAGCCTACACGCCGGTATGCCGGTGGAAGCGGGCGAAAAATGGGCCTTCAATTTGTGGTTCCGACACCACGACACTCGGGAAATGTTCGACAAAGACAGAGCGCTGCCGTCAGTCGCCTTTGATGCGACAACCAGCACGGTCTCCGGTAACGTTACGACAGACACGCAAGCGGCTAACGATGGTGTTAACGCCCCCGACATGGAAAAAACAGCACCCACACGACCAGACGCTGTCGACAACGTCGTGTCAATTCAAGGCGAGAGCTTACGAGTTGTCGCTAATCGCGCTGACGTCCTGTGGCAGAGAGCCGTTAAAACACTGAAAGCGCGCGACAACCACTTCCCTGCTGTTCACTTGAGCTACTGGGATAGCTACGGCAATAAGCCTCAACCGTCCGCTCCCGATGGGTGGTCAGGTCCTCGTTTTAAAACGGTGGAGCGAAGCGTTCTAAACCCGCTGTCCGATGCAGGTAAGATCGCTGCAAGAATGGCTGAACTCGGGTTTGCTGATCGCGTACCCAAGACCTATGCCTCGGTTCAGGATGCGCTCAATGAACAGCCCAAGGCTGATGATCTTTGGTTTGTTCGCAGTCAGTTCCGCGGGGCAAACGACAAGACCCTTTGCCTACCCACGCCCATCATGGCGGCGGCGACGGTTCCGAGCGGTCATCTCTTACAAAAAGCCGTGGACGGGCTCGCGCTTATTGATCAGCACAAATTTACGGCACGCTTCTACATCGTTGCCGTGGATGGTCACTTGATGTGCTACGAAGACAGCGTCGTGTTTGTTCACGGTGCGGCGTATGCGCCCAATGATGCGAATCATGCATCGCAGGTGGATAACCGCAGCTACCGAGACACGGGCTCCCATATCAAGTTAGTGCCCGGCAACCAAACACCGCATGCGGCAACGCTCACCGAGGCAGCTAAAGTACTCACCATAGATATGACGGAGTTATTTGACGAGGTGCGTCAGGCATCTGCCGCAGGTGTTTCTGAAGAGAAGGCGTTTGCAGTACTTGCACTCGATACACTGCTCACGAAATCGGGTGACCTCAAGCTCCTGCGGATCCACACCTTCCCGAACTTCATCACCACCGCGCAGATCGACGCCGATGTTCACGTCCCCCTCTTCGAGGACGTCTTGCGCGTCATGGCAGGCATCTCTAGCCGCAAGCTGGCAACTATCACTGATTAAAATTATTTTATGTACCACCATCATTATTTTTTATGGTGGTCATAAATCAGTCCGCTTCCACTCGACGTAACAACCAAACGAAAATGGCGTCTCGTAATAATGCCGAGTTAATTGGGAGCACATCATGTCAGCACGTATCGAATGCGCGGGACTTCAGGTCGATCCGGAGATTCACGCACTCCTTGAGAACGAGATACTGCCTGGCACGGCCTTAGAAGCTACTGCGTTTTGGAAGGCACTGGCGGATATTGTCAAAACCTTCACGCCTCGAAATCGTAAGCTTCTTGCCGTTCGCGATGAGATGCAGGCCAAGATCAGCGCCTGGCATAAAGCGAACCCCGGCGCGGATTATGACCGAGCAGCCTACAAAGCCATGCTCGAAGACATTGGCTATTTGTTGCCCCAACCTGCGCCTTTCAAAATCGCGACTCAGAACGTAGACCCTGAAATTGCAGAAATCGCAGGTCCACAGCTTGTTGTTCCAGTGATGAACGCGCGCTACGCGCTTAACGCGGCCAACGCACGCTGGGGCTCTCTCTACGATGCGCTGTATGGTACCGATGTCATTTCCGAGGAAGACGGGGCTGTCCGGGCTGGCGCTTACAACCCAGTCCGTGGTCACAAAGTCATCGAGTGGGCACGTGACTTCCTTGACACGCACTTCCCATTGAACCAGGGCAGCCACAAGCAAGCCGCTCACTACACCATTGTTGATGGCGATCTACTGATTAACCAGATTGATGGCAGCCTGAG
>WTJR01000013.1:0-8664 GCA_011524755.1 Halieaceae bacterium
CAACGCTGCCTAGAAGTCCCAGATAGCCAAAAATCTCCATACGCATTCCTTATTCTTTATTGATGAGACTCAGACCAAATTTTCAATCTGAGTTCGCATTGCTTCAGCTTAGGCGTTGACCATACACTAATGCCAACACGCCATTTTGGCAGGTGAGGCGGTTCAGTCCGTGTAAGCAGCGCCCATGGTGGACAAAGGAACCACCATTGCCGCTTTTGCCTCGGCTTCAGGGCTTGATGCTGTGCCGATTAAGGCCCGTTTTCTGATGCCTTGTGTGATTGAGGCTAAGCGAAAGAAGCAGAAGGCCATATAAAAATTCCAATCCTCGATGCCGGGCTGCCCTGTACGTTCGCAGTAAAGCCGGATGTAAGTCTCATCATCTGGGATGTTCAATTCTGCGCGCGAGAGACCCGCAAGACCATTAATGCCGGCCTCGCGCGGGAATTGCCACGCCATAAGCTGATAGGCCAGATCGGCGAGCGGGTGGCCCAGAGTCGATAGTTCCCAGTCAAGGATGCCAATGATACGCGGCTCAGTGGGATGAAAAATCATGTTGTCCAATCGATAGTCACCATGCACCAGTGAAACGCGACCGTCATCCGCTGGCATATTCCGGGGAAGCCAATCGATGAGCTTTTCCATCTCGGGAATCGTTTCCGTCTCTGCCGCACGGTATTGTTTTGTCCAGCGTCCTATCTGACGCTCGAAGTAATTGCCTGGCTTGCCGTAGTCACTGAGGCCAACCTGGTGGATGTCCACACTGTGCATGTCTGCCATTACCTGATTCATTTGATCGTAAATGGCAGCCCGATCCTCATCGGATACTTCGGGCAAAGCGGGATCCCAGAAGACACGCCCTTCAAGGTATTCCATGATGTAAAACATCGAACCGATGACGTTATCGTCTTCGCACAGCGCGACGGGGGTCGGCACGGGTACATTAGTTGGAGCCAGTGCAGATAAAACCTTGAACTCTCTGTCAACGGCGTGCGCTGACGCAAGCAGTGTTCCCATGGGCTTGCGACGAAGAACGTAGCTATTTTCGCCTGCTGTTAACTTGAACGTCGGGTTTGACTGCCCACCGGCGAATTTTTCAGCTTTGAGATCGCCCTCGAAGGCGGGTACATGGTCTCGTATCCATTGATCTAGATGCGTTAAGTCGAGTCCCTGTGCCATTTTTTGATCTCCGATGTAGCTAAGTGCTTGCCGATTCAGTATTGTTCTTGAGCGCGTTATACACGCTGGTATTGCGACTCGCAAACTAGGGTAAAGAAACGCATGCGACCGCCTTGGCGGCTAATAACGATAAGCACAAGTTGTACGGAGATGAATACGTTATGTCTGTTGTAGCCCAGTTTAAAGCAGCTCTTGAGATGACCACGGCGCCTGGTGGCTTACTCGAGTTAACCACGATCGAGCGCGATGGCGTGCCCGTAAAAGCCTTCGCTCAGGCGCCGGGTTCAATGCGTGATCTCTGGGCCTTATCGACCGGTCACGGGGATGCTGAATACCTGATCTACAACGATGAGCGCTGGACCTACGCGCAAACTGCCAAAATCGTCGCGGAATTTGGTGGCTGGTTAATGGAGCAGGGCGTGGGCCCCGGAGATCATGTGGCGATTGCCATGCGCAACTATCCGGAGTGGATGATGGCGCATTGGGCGGTTAACAGTATTGGCGCTGCAATCGTGGGTATGAATGCCTGGTGGGTGGCGGATGAAATGGACTACGCCCTCAACGATTCGAAGCCAAAAGTATTGATTGCAGACGATCGTCGTCTAGAGGCTTTTGCACAAATTCAGGAGAAACATCCTGATATCAAGGTGGTCTCGGTGCGTGAGCCTAACTCGCCTGTCGCGGCAACAGACTTTCACTCGGCCATGGTCGACGGTGCTCAGCTACCTGCGATTGACATCGACCCCGACAGCGTCGCCTGTATTTTTTATACATCAGGCACGACCGGCCGGCCTAAAGGTGCGCAATTAACCAATCGTGGTTGCATCACCAATGTGTTGAACGTGGTGTCTATGGGACGAGCCTTCGCGACCGCTTCGGCGCTCGCTAAATCAGATGGCGATCAGGGGGTAGAGGTGCAATCACCGCCCGCGGCCACTGGCCTGATTGCAACTCCGTTATTCCACGTCACAGCGAATAACTGCGCGCTGCAAGCGGGGACGCTTGCGGGTAATCGATTTGTCCTGATGTACAAATGGGACACGCTCGAGGCGCTCAAGCTCATCGAGGCAGAGGGTGTTAATACCCTAAGCGCCGTACCTATGATGACGCGGGAGCTTTTGACGCACCCTGATTTTAACGATTACGACACCTCAAGCCTCGCAAGCATGGGCGGCGGTGGCGCGGCGGTTCAGCCGGATCTTGTGAAAAAGGTGGATGCGGTCACCAAGAAAGCGAGACCTGCGCAGGGCTATGGCATGACCGAAGTCTGCGGAATCATTACCTATATTGCTGGGGACGTATTCGTTGAACGCCCATCCAGTTGCGGCTACCTGGCGCCCACCTTTGACGGCAAAGTGATTGACGAAAACGGGAAGGAACTTCCTGTGGGGGAGATGGGCGAAATTTGTGTCAAAGGTGCGGCCGTCATTAAGGGCTATTTGAACCGCCCAGAGGCCACCGCCGAGACGATTGTTGATGGCTGGTTACACACTGGAGATATTGGCTATTTTGATGAAGAGGGATTCTTGTACTTGGTGGATCGAGCGAAAGACATGATCCTTCGAGGCGGCGAGAACATCTATGGCGCGGAAGTCGAATTCGCTGTCTTCGATCATCCGGCGGTTCTCGAATGCGTCGCATTCGCCGTACCGGACGAGCGACTTGGCGAGGAAGTGGGTGTGGCAATCCATCTGAAAGACGGCGCCATGTTGGATGCATCGGGTCTTCGCGAGCATCTGTCGACGCGCCTAGCAGCGTTCAAGGTGCCCAAGTACATCTGGTTCTTGGCAGAGCCACTTCCACGAAATGCAAACGGTAAGTTCTTGAAGCGCGAGCTTCGTGAAGTGCTCGATCCAGCATCTGCAGACTGAACACCTTTGATTTAACTATCAGTAGCCCCGTAGAGGGCACTGTCAACACGGAGCAACATCATGAGTCAGTATGAGACGCTTGAGGTGACTCAAGACGGCAGCGTAATGGTCATTGCGCTCAATCGCCCCGAGAAAATGAATACGTTTAATATCGCGCTGCGGCGCGAAATTGCGCAGGCAGCAATTGCAGCCAATCTCGATGAGTCCGTCAGAGCCGTGGTGCTGACAGGCAATGGAAGGGCCTTTAGTGCAGGCGCAGACCTGTCGGATGGCGACGGCATGGCTAATGGCAAGTCGGTAGAGAGTGATCTGAATTTCGAATACAAGCCTGGTGTGCTTGCCATTCATAACAGCTCAAAACCCTGGATCGCGGTAATTAATGGTCCATGTGCTGGTATTGCCTACTCATATGCAATGGCCTGTGACTTGGCCTGTATGGGCGAGAGTGCTTATTTATATCAACCCTTCTCAGCAATCGGTCTGGTGCCAGATGGTGGCGCAACGTGGTTGATTCCCCGCTTAGTTGGAACCAAGCGCGCGTATGAACTCATGGCGCTTGGCGAAAAGTTGAGCTCGGAGAAAGCCATGGCGATGGGTATGGTCAACAGGATATTTCCCGACGAGTCGCTTCGTGAAGACGGTATTGCTTATGCCAAAGAGGTCGCTGATAGATCGCCGCTTGCACTGAGTTACACCAAAGCGGCTGTTAGCTTTGGTCAGACGCACACACTGGATGAGACAATCTCGAAAGAAGCGGAGCTACAGGCTATGTGCATTGATAGTGAAGACGCCAAAAACGCCGTTATTTCCTTCTTCAATAAGCAAAAGCCCGAGTGGAAAGGCCGCTAGATAAGACCAGCGCCTTTTTGAGGATAAAAACAATGAAAATTCGCGCGGCCGCGGGCATTTTGTCTGCACTTCTTGTCACCCAATCATGGGCTACGGAAAAGCAAATTTTATGGGGTGATACACACCTACATACCAACCGCTCATTTGACGCCTTTACTAATCGCAATTTCTCAGTAGGCCCCGACGAGGCCTATCGTTTTGCGCGAGGTCTGCCCGTAGAGCACCCGGGACACAAGGCTCGCGTTCAATTAGAGACGCCACTCGACTTTCTTGTGGTCTCAGATCACGCTGAGTTCCTCGGCAACATTCGCCATCTCTATAACGTAGGCATACCCACAGAGGGCATGGGCTTCTTTCAGAAATTGCGCGTCTGGTACGTTCAATACCTGATTCGCGATGCTATTAAAAAAGGTGAAGGACGCGCCTTTTTTGTACGACAGCTTCCGGAGCCCTTTGATACCCCGCAAGAAGCAATATCGGAGTGGGACCTCGCTGGCTCGGTATTTCCAAGAGTGCCCATACTTGAGGATCAGGCTTGGAGCGACATTGCCGATGCCGCAGAAGCCAACAACATCCCTGGACAGTTTTCCGCCATTTTAGGCTGGGAATACAGTCTGATACCGGGTGGTGCAAACCTTCACCGTGTTGTCATGACAGACTTGGATGGTGAGTCCGCTAAGGTATTTCAGCCATTTGGTTCTGATGACAGTCTCTATCCCGAGGACTTATGGGCCTGGCTGGATAAGACCAGTGAAGAGACAGGCGGTAACTTTATTGCCATTCCTCACAACTCGAATATTTCAAAAGGGGCCATGTTCGACACGATCACGATGCGTAACGAGCCGATTGGCCCAGAGTACGCGGAGATCAGAAGGCGGTGGGAACCGATTGTTGAGGTGACGCAATACAAAGGCGATTCCGAGACCCATCCGGTTTTGTCGCCCAACGATCCGTTTGCCGATTTTGAAGATTACCCTTACTACATTCAGAGAGACTGGACTGAGTACAAGCCGCAGGTGGGCGACTTTATGCGTTCGGCGTTGATTCGGGGTATGCAGATTGAGCGCGAGATTGGTGTTAACCCCTATCAGTTTGGTGTGATTGGCTCGACCGATGCGCACACGGGTCTTGCTGCAGCTGAAGAGAATAATTTCCATGGCAAATTCGCGACTGATTCGATGCCTTCATCGAAATTGGAAGGTTGGTCGGATAACGCGAACAGCTCGTTTGGCTGGGCGATGGGTGCTCAAGGTCTGGCAGCAGTGTGGGCCGAAGAGAACACGCGTGAGTCCATTATGCAGGCGATGAAGCGCCGTGAAACTTACGCGACGACGGGCCCACGCATTGGGCTCCGTTTTTATGGGGGCTATGGACTCGATGCGACGGCGCTTGAGGCGTCAGCCTTTCCCTATGAGAGCAGTGGCGCCGTACCCATGGGGGGCGAACTCGATCCAAAGGAGGGCAGTGCGCCTGTTTTCCTAGTGCACGCCATGGCCGATCCAAAGTCAGGCACACTGGATCGGATCCAGATTGTGAAAGGCTGGGTTGACGAGGCCGGTGAGGCAAATGAGCAGATTTTTGATGTTGCCTGGTCCTCGCCAGATCGAATGCAGGCAGACGGATCCTTACGTCCAGTGCCTAATACGGTCGATCTGGAGACCGGTACCTGGAGCAACGATGCCGGTGCTGCTACCTTGACAGCCGAGTGGCGCGACCCCGAGTTTGATCCTGCGGTGACCGCTTTTTATTACGTGCGTGTCCTCGAAGTGCCGACGCCACGACACTCACTACTCGACAAGCTAGCATTGGGCGGCGATGTAGACACCCGCAGGCCTGATACCGTACAGGAGCGTGCCTATTCATCGCCCATTTGGTATCGCCCAAGTGAGTGACGGCTAGGTAGCAACGACTACCCGCACACCTTGGAGTTTCGCTTCTGCTCGAGTGACGGCTTCAACGCTGTCTTTTTGAACCTGCTTGATCATCGCTACTTCGTCATCACGCACGGAACCGTTGCGGCTACCCAACGCCTCTAGCCGAGTGGCCTCACTGTTGAGTTCCTGACTGATCATGGATGTTGCGGCATCGCGTAATGAGCTTACTCGCTCTGCGGCGCGACCTTCGAGATGAGTGAGCGCTGCCGAAATTTTGGTGCGGAGCTCTCTGACGACACCCGCGCTTTGGGTGATGCTTATTGGCTTTAGCAGGCGTGTAAATGCCTCGCAACCAATCGCCTCACTCAGATCCCTACCGTCGAGTGTTATCAGGTAGCGGATGGGTTGTTGATCGAGGTAGCGACCGATCTGCAGACGCTTGGGCGCTGGGCAGTCCGCGTTAAATAGTGCTTCGATGAGTACGGTCCCGGGCTTGATACTCTTCTGCTTGATGAGTGCGACTGCGGCATTACCCAATTCGGAGTTGTAAACCACATCGATAGTCTCTCGAACCAGTGGGTGCTCCCATGTCAGGAAATGGAGATCATCCCGACTAAGGGCAAGTTCTCTTGAGAACGTACAGGTAATGCCATCGTCATCCAGCAAGGGCAGCTCGCCGGTGACGAGATTTTCAGTTGGCTTTAAGATCAGTGTATCGTCCGCGCCAGCTTCGGTGTGGATTCCCAGGCGGTCAAATAGGTGGTCAGTGAACTCCATCAAGCTGTCTGTTCGCTCATTGCGCTCAATAGTCGCGATCAGCTGGGCTGCTTTCTCGGGGTCATGGGAGGTGATTTCGAGTAAACGGTCTCGTCCCCGATCCATTTGAGCAGACAGTTGGTCTTTAAGTGCGACTGTCTGTTGCAGCAAGGTGTCAGACAGGCGCCCACACTCCTCGCACTGCGACAGCGCGGCTCCTAACTCTGCGTAGATCAGGTGTCCTATCGAGCAGCTGGATTCGAAGGCGTCTAAGCCTTCATGGAACCATTTAAACCGCACGTCTTCGACGGAACCTTCCGATACCGGCACATGGATATTCACAACACCCATTTGACCAATTCGATCAAGCCGACCAATACGCTGTTCAAGGAGGTCCGGATGCGAGGGTAGGTCATAACAGACGAGGTGCTGAGCGAACTGGAAATTGCGACCCTCACTGCCAATCTCCGAGCAAATTAGCGCACGCGCACCACTTTCCGCATCGGCAAAGTAAGCGGCGGCGCGATCTCGCTCTATCAGTGACAAGTCCTCATGAAATGACGCGCACCGTATCCCCACTTGAAGGTGAAGGTAATGTTCAAGTGCCATCGCGGTGGACTTGTCGCGACAAATCACCAGCACCTTTTCTTGTTTAAGGGACTTTAGGAGCTCGGCGAGCCACTTCGGCCGCTCTGAATCGCTCAAGTCAGTACTAAAGTCTGCGGAGAGCGGGTAATGATGCAGGCGTCGCTCAGGGAAGCCTTGCACTGACTTTCTGGAGTTTCGAAATAAGACCCGCCCTGTACCGTATTGGTCAACAAGCGCCTTTGCGATTTCATTTGCAGGCAGTGAGGAATCGATACCCTCAGGAAGATCAGAGGTGACTTCACCGTTCCGCAGTGCCTCAATCAAGCCATGGGTATCCTCGAACTGCTTCTGTTCCTCGATAAATTGCTCAAAGCTGTTAAATCGATCTGAATCGAGTAATTTCAATCGAGAAAAATGGCTATCGATTCCGGATTGCCCTGGCGTCGCTGTCAACAACAGAAGACCTCGAGCGGAGGCGGCTAACTCTGTCAACGCTCTATCGGCCGCCGTTTTGGCGTCGTCACCCAGGTTCAGGTGATGCGCCTCATCAACGATCAGAAAATCCCACTCCGAAGCCAATAGCTGCTCGGTCACGCTCTCATTCTTCTGAATAAACGACCACGGGATTAGGACCAATTGGTCATTTTCGAAGTCGAACTCCTCTGCCTCAGCGTCGAGTCTTGCTTCATCATAAATAGCGAACTGCAGGTTGAACCTTCTCAGCATTTCAACAAGCCACTGATGCAGCAATGGATCGGGAACTGCGACCAAACAGCGCTGCACCCGACCTCTCAAAATCTGCTGAGTGAGGATCAGGCCCGCTTCAATGGTTTTACCCAAGCCGACTTCGTCGGCTAATAAGACACGCGGCGCAAATCGATTACCCACCTCACTGGCAACATAAACTTGATGAGACAAGAGGGACGTTCTCGCTCCGATAAGTCCACTGCTATCGCTCGAGAGAAAACGGGCACGTTCCGAGAGCGTTTGATATCGGAGGTTGAAGTCACCGACCTTGTCTAACTGGTTGTTCAGTAATCGGTCCTGTGGTGTGTTAACCGATACTTCGGGGGCGATGAACTGCTCGTGTACTGTGAAGGTCTCGCCTGACTCGCGCTCGATTGTGTCGTAGCTGAGTGTTCCAGCGATCTCATCAACCTGAGTCACTTCCAATACGCGACCATTGATATGCACAAGGCGATCACCGACCTTTAGCTCGTAACGAGTAAGGGGCGCTCTATCCGTTGCATAGGTGCGCTCTTCCTCAGCTGAGGGGTACAGCAAGGTGACTCTTCTGGTGTCAGCCTCAACACATATACCAAGCCCAAGTTCTAGATCAGCATGACTGATCCAGCGCTGTCCAATAGCAAAACTCATGACTGATCAGGAAAGAAGCAATCTAGACTGTTCTTGTGAACAGTCGCGAGCAGTTCGTCGGTTGAAACCTGTTTCAGATCCGCAATGGTTTCAGCGATAAACGGGAGATAGAAAGGCGCGTTTGGCACGCCGCGGTAGGGTACTGGCGTCAGATACGGCGCGTCGGTTTCAAG
>WTJR01000013.1:8764-10468 GCA_011524755.1 Halieaceae bacterium
TCACGTGACACCGCGATGGTAATGACCCGATCAACGCCTACAGCTCGCGACTTGTTCATCGTAGCCTCCAGCTCTTCCCCAGACAGGTAGTCGAGATGGCAATGTGTCTCGATTATCTTGCCATTCAGTTGGGGGATCGGTGGTCGAGCCTTCTTGCTCATATCTGACTCCACGAAAAACGGCGCGGATTATGGCACAGGTGACGTGAAAAAGATTGCGCCTTTGACCTTAACCTCTGTGCACGGTCCGGACACGCAATGCCCGCACAGCATCTATCACTTCGTTCCAGAACCACTGATGAATGGGCGACCGCGCTGTTCGGTCGTGCGCTACAAGCGAGTATTCAATTGTTCGACCGTATTGTTCAGGTATAGGCAGCGTTACCAGATCGCGGGTTGCACCGTCATTTCTGGCCATATACGCGGGGCAGACCAAGGTGTAATTCGTGCTTCGCAGGATTTCAAATGCAGTGAGTAGGTGAGAAGTCTCTACTGTACCTTTCGCACTGCCTAGTACCTCTGACGGCGGCAGGTCCACATCATCGATCTCTGCTCTGTCAGCGATATAGAGGTTAATCTGCGGGAAGAGTCGTAAGTTTTCCTCAGATATGGGTTGTTGCGTCAGGGGATGGTCACGGCGCACGAATACGGCTAGCGGAGAACTTGCGAGCTCATGATGTCTGAATTCTGATGGATAGCTATTTCGGCTTAGCTGGATAGCAAAGTCCAAGCGCCCGTCGGCGAGGAGGTCGAGCTGCTGCTCCGCGCGAGTGATGGTTCTTAATTTTAATTTCGGTGCGCGCGTCTCGAGCCTAGCGGTGAGGGAGGGTAGCAGTGTGAAACCTACATACTCGGAAATCGCAATAACAATCTCGCCTCTGAAGGCCTGTGGGCTGAATTCACCTGCATCGAGCAAACCCTCGATGTCTGACAGTACGTGAATCAGTTCGTTAGCGAGCGCCTCGGCACGAGGCGTAGGCTGTATGCCACGTTTGCTTCGAGCAAAGAGCGGGTCGTCGAATGTCTCTCGCAGCCGATTCAAGGTCTTGGACATGGCGGGCTGGGTTACGTGCAGTCGGTTTGCAGCCTTTGACACACTGCGCTCTTCGATAAGCACATGGAGCGCAACAAGTAGGTTCAGGTCGGCTTTTGCGAGCTTGCTAATATCCATAATCATAACCCTAAGGAATGTATTTCATGATAATAATAAATTTGAATTAATTTGCACTATTTTTATACTGCGAATGTATCGTGTTTAGTTATGCGATCCGCTCAGGAATTTTTTTTGCCCGCATATCTGCGGGCTTTTTTTTGCCTATGATGTTTTGCGCTATATTGTGTTTATGCACAAGGGCAGCCTTATTACCATTGTTACCATTCTCAGCTACTGCTTTTCTGCAGGCGCTCAAGCGACACTGGTGCCTCAACCGGTTGGCATGTTCGTATTGCCCGTTGAGGGCCATATTCTTGATGACGATGTCGTAGTCGATTCAAGAGCGCTACTCGATCACGAACGGCGTGTGCGAGACGTGCTTGCATCGCAAACAGATCTGGGGGCTTACCACCCTGCGCTTGCGGAACGCTGGTTGCTACTTGCACACGAGGCGATGCGGTTGGGCCAATCAGAGTCAGCAGCCAATCTTTTTCAGCAGGGTCTCCATAATTTGCGGCTGAATTCCGGTTTGACAACCGACTCTCAGATAGA
>WTJR01000105.1:0-8535 GCA_011524755.1 Halieaceae bacterium
GCGTCCTTGCTGTTTGAGCTGCGCGATGATGGCGGGGGAGTGCCACCGGAGGAAGGGATTAATGAGCAGTTCTTGCCCAATGGTCGAAGGCACTGTGGGTAAATCACTTTCACGCCGTTGCTCGCAGGTCTCAATATGAGCCAATAAATCGGCATTCGTAGGTTCAACTTTGCGCGCAAAATTGAGATTAGCCATGGTGTATTCATGCGTGCAATAGACCTTGGTCTCGCTGGGTAGGTCGCTCAATTTCGCCAGGGACTGCTGCATCATGGGAAAAGTGCCTTCAAATACCCGACCGCAGCCGCCTACGAATAAGGTATCACCGCAAAACAGTGTCCCATCCTCTGCACTGTAGTAGGCAATGTGATCTAGGGTGTGCCCCGGCACTTCCATGACCTCGAATCCATACCCAAGAACCGTGACTTGAGCGCCTTCAGTCAATGTCTCGTCAATGTCCGCAATTTTGGGGTTATCGGGACCAATTACTCGGCATCCAGTAGCGCTTTTCAGCGCGCCAACACCGCCTGTGTGATCAAAGTGATGATGCGTGATGATGATGGTATCGAGTATCAGGCCTTGCTCTTCTAGAGTCTTAAGCACGGGCGCTGGATCGCCCGGGTCAACGACCGCGGCCCTACCTTCATGAACGATCATCCAGATGTAGTTATCGGAAAACGCAGGAATTGGGGTGATATTCATAGGATTTCTGGTTACCTAAGCTATTTGCAGTCAACTCGGGAAACGATACCCTTGGTGCATGGGAAATCAAGCCGCCAAAAAGCACCACATCACGACACGAGACCATTTGCACGAGTGGTATACGTCTGCGCCTGTCGGCCGCCGGTTGCGACAGCAAGTGGTGGATGAGCTAGACAGCCAGCTAGAGCGCTTATTTGGCTATCACACGCTATTTCTGGGTGTGCCGCCCGATCTATCAATCAAAGATGTCGCGCATTCACAGAACAAACTGGTGGCCTCTACTGATGGCGCTGTGGTTGAAGGTGCGCAAAGTGTTGTTTGTACCGATGAGTGGCTCCCTTTTGGTACTGAAACGATTGATACAGTCGTTGTGTTTCATAGTCTTGAGGTCGCAGGCGAGCCTCACCAGGTGCTGAGGGAAATACACCGCGTGCTTGTTCCCAACGGCAATGTGATCATTGTGGGCTTCAATCCAGAGAGTTTCTTTGGGCTGGGTTGGTTAATGGCTCGATTCATTTCGCCTCGAAAGTGGCGTGATCTTCAACTGGAGCGCATACCCAAGCTGATGGACTGGTTGTCACTGCTGAATTTTCAGGTCGACAAACCCAAGCATAAACTTGTCTTAAGGCCTATTGGCAAAGGTGCGCTATTCCGCTGGATGGCACGTCTCGACGATTGGCTGATTGATCACCGCGTACCCATGGGTGGCGCATTCGTTGTGCATGCGAAGAAGCAAGTGGGTGCAGGCATTAAAGGACTTCAGCGACGGCGCGTCCGACCTCGCCTCGTGCCTATACCCGTGTCGAGACCGGCTGTCGGTGCCGAGACGCATCAGCGCTCTGGAAATAACCCTCTGAATGAAAACAGTTGAGGTTTTCACTGACGGGGGGTGCCGAGGCAACCCGGGGCCTGGCGGATGGGGGGCGGTGCTCCGATTTGGCGGCCACGAACGGGAGCTTCGCGGCTCAGAGGAAAACACGACCAACAACCGAATGGAGTTGCTCGCCGCGATCAGCGCCCTCGAGGCAATGACTGAACCGTGTAAGGTTGTCCTCACGACAGACTCTACCTATGTCAAAGACGGTATCACTCGCTGGATTCGCAACTGGAAAGCCAATGGCTGGAAGACAGCCGCCAAGAAGCCAGTCAAAAATAAAGACCTATGGGAAAGACTGGATGCTGAGTGTCTGAGGCATCAGGTTGATTGGCGGTGGGTAAAAGGACACGCTGGGCACCCTGAAAATGAGCGCGCTGACGGGTTGGCGAACTTAGCGATGGACGAATTAGGAGCTAGTTAGCATGCGTCAGGTTGTACTGGACACCGAAACAACGGGACTTGAAGTAAGCCAAGGTCACAGGATCATTGAAATTGGCTGTGTTGAGATCGTTGACCGGAAGCTTACCGGTCGTCATTACCACCAGTACATCAAGCCCGAGCGCGCCATTGATCAAGGCGCACTGGAAGTACACGGCATTACCGAAGAATTCTTGGCCGATAAGCCCGTCTTCTCGCGCGTTGCGGACGAATTTATGGACTTCATTCGAGGCGCCGAGCTGATCATCCACAACGCGCCCTTCGATGTGGGCTTTATCGATGCTGAACTTAAGCTACTGGATGCGGACGCTCGCCTTGTTGCGTCTGAATGCAAGATCACTGACAGCCTGCAGTTAGCCAGAGCAAAACATCCGGGACAGCGAAATAATCTAGATGCGTTGTGCCAACGTTACGCTGTCGATAACAGCAACCGAACTTTGCATGGCGCGTTGCTCGATGCTGAGATTCTGGCTGATGTTTATCTGCTGATGACGGGCGGGCAGACCACGCTTGGCCTATCCGCAGATGACGATGCGACCGGATCTACCGCAGGCAGTGCAGGCGCAATTCGGCGGCTGCCAGCCGACAGGCCCAAGTTGAGAGTCATTTCTGCAACAGACGATGAGGCGCAAGCCCATGAGGCTCGTCTAGATAAGTTATCGGAGATTGCTGAAAACGGGGCAGTGTGGCGTCGTTAACGCCACACCACCGGCTTTTCAGAGCGCGTAAACAACCGCAGTCAGACCTACGGCAGTCAGTACGATGGTGTAGGGTAGCGCCATGACAACCATACGCCCATAGGAGAGACGAATCAGCGGCGCAAGCGCTGATGTCAGAAGGAACAGGAACGCTGCTTGTCCGTTAGGCGTCGCCACGGAAGGCAGGTTAGTCCCTGTGTTAATGGCAACTGCCAGCTGATCGAACTCCGCGCGTGTTATCACACCGTTATCCAATGCTGTTTTGACCTCGCCAATGTAGACGGTTGCGACAAAGACGTTATCCGAGATCATCGACAAAATACCGTTCGCAAGGAAGAACATTGCGGGTCTAACACTGCTCTCCATTGCCAATACGGCCTCGATGACCGGCGAGAAGAGGTGTTGTTCGTGAATGACTGCCACAATGGCAAAGAACACGACCAGTAGCGCTGTGAAGGGGAGTGCTTCTTCAAATGCATGCCCCAGTTTGTGCTCTTCTACGATGCCGTTAAACGCCGTTAGCAGCACGATAATCATAAGACCAATCAGACCAACCGCCGCCAGGTGCAACGCAAGGCCAATCACGAGAACGATGGCTACCAACGCCTGTATGACCAGCCGTGCGTTGGATGCGGGTGTCGCTTTTGCATTTTCCTGAGCCTGAAAGTCCTCAAGAACCGAGCGGACCTTTGGAGGAAGCTCTGTCCCGTAACCGAAGATTTTGGTTTGCTCAAGGAAGAGGCAGGTCAGTAACCCAGCTACGAGCACCGGCATTGTGATGGGTGCCATCAGCCAAAAGAACTCCATGAATTCCCATCCAGCCACCGTCGCAATCAAGAGGTTTTGAGGCTCGCCAACAAGCGTGCAGACGCCACCGAGTGCCGTACCCACAGCGCCGTGCATCAGGAGGCTTCGCAAAAAGGCTCTGAACTGCTCGAGATTCTCTTCATTTTCGGCTTTGACTGCATCGTCGGTCGTGTGGTCGTGTTGCGAGTCATCAAAGTCGGTGCCAGACGCCACCTTGTGATAAACGGTAAAGAAGCCAACACCCACGCTAATAAGGACCGCGGTTACTGTAAGCGCGTCCAAGAACGCCGATAGGACCGCTGCAACAAACGAGAACAGGACTGATAACAGCTTTTTAGATCTAACTCGGAGCAAGATTTTGGTGAAGATGAAGAGCAGTAGCTCTTTCATGAAGTAGATACCCGCAACCATGAACATCAGCAGCAAAATCACTTCAAAGTTGGCTTCTGCCTCGTGAAAGACCGTATGTGGGTCCGCCATACCAATGGCGATGGCCTCGATCGCGAGCAGGCCGCCAGGTTGCAGGGGATAACACTGCAGGGCGAGGGCAAGTGTGAAGATGAACTGCCCAATCAGCACCCAACCGGTGACAAAAGGTCCCGCCACGTAGAGCAAGATCGGGTTGATGATCAAGAAAGCAATGATCGTTTTCTTGTACCAATCAGGGGAGGCCCCAAGGAAGTTTTGCCAGTAAGGATTAGCTACCGCAGTGTTCATACAACGTTGTCCTTTTATAATGTAATGTGAGCGCCCAGAACGCCCGTTGCTATACGCATTGGGGCAGCGAGTGGACGTGTATGTGGTGCCTTCAGGTTATACGAAGCAAACTAAGAAATAAAAGACGTTTTCTACCTACCTGTCGATCAGTTCGCAGATTGCTTGAGTAGGCTGGTATGGCCCCCTAGTATGTCCTTTCAAGGAGAGTCAGTATGTTGAATTTTACGCGTCCCACGTCGACCGCTTCGGCTACCGACCTGGTGTGGCCATTCCAGGGACGCCATTTAGTGAGCGAGCTGATGGGGTCGCCTGGAGCGCCCATTCCGCTCGGTCAGTTGATGAGCGACTTTCCAACGGTGACCGATATCACGCCTGTCGGCTTTCTTAATGACAAACCCGTATTTGCCTGCGCGGTAGAGACAGCCAATATGGACGTGATGAAGTACACCAGCGGTAACCTATTTGCGCTGATCGGCCGGATTGCTGGCGAGCAATTTGATGTTATTGGCAGGGCGTATCAACTGCTGTGCTGGGAGAGAGATCATCGCCATTGTGGCCGCTGCGGTAAGGAGACGTCGCTAGCGGACAAAGGTCAGAGCCGCGCCTGCGAGCCCTGCGGTTTGAGCGTTTATCCGCGGTTATCACCGTGTGTGATCGTGCTCGTCACGCGCGATGAGGAACTGTTGCTGGCGGCAGGAGCAGGGTCTAACAGACGTTTCTATAGTTGCCTTGCGGGCTTTGTAGAGCCGGGGGAAACTTGTGAACAAGCAGTGCAACGTGAGGTGATGGAAGAGGTTGGGGTAGAGGTGGATGACATTCAGTACCACGGCTCTCAACCATGGCCATTCCCGGGGCAATTGATGCTGGGATTCACGGCGAAATGGCGCAGCGGAGATATTAATATTGACCCCGAGGAAATTGATGAGGCGATCTGGTGCACGGCCGACAATTTACCACCTGTACCGCCCCCGTTCTCAATAGCGGGACAGCTCATTAATGGGTTTTTAAAATCATTGTCTTAACCTCAGTGCCAGACTCGGCATCCAATTAGTAAAAGGGTATCTCTTGGAATTTTTATATGAATTAGGTCTCTTCGCTGCACAAACCCTACTCATTGTGTTGGGCATTGTTGCCATCATTATGGTGATTGCTGCCAGTGCCGGACAAAAGAGTAAGGGTACGGACGAAGGTTTTATCGAAGTGCGATCAATCAATGATCGATTCGATGGATATACCGCTGCTATCAGAGAACTATCAGATACCGACGAAGTCGCGAAAGCGCGCGCGAAATTAGACAAAAAGGCTGAAAAAGAGCGTGCGAAGGCGGATAAGGCACGTGCAAAAGAAGTAGGCAAAGCGGCTGATAGCCCAAGCGACATAGCGAGCGAACGCCCACGTACCTTCGTCCTAAGCTTCGAGGGCGACATGATGGCCTCTCAGGTTGAAGCCTTGCGCGAGGAAATATCGGCTGTGCTTCCGAATGCGCAAGCCGGTGATGAGGTTTTGTTGAGGCTGGAGAGCCCCGGCGGTGTCGTACACGGGTACGGGCTTGCTGCGAGCCAGCTCAGCCGAATCAAAGAAGCGGGTGTGACACTGGTCATTGCCGTGGACAAAGTAGCTGCTAGTGGGGGTTACATGATGGCGTGCGTGGGTGACCGCATCCTGGCCGCGCCGTTCGCTGTCCTGGGCTCCATTGGTGTCGTAGCGCAGATGCCTAATTTTCATCGATTGCTGAAGAAAAATGATGTTGATGTTGAGCAGTTCACTGCTGGCGAGTTCAAGCGCACCATCACTATGTTTGCTGAGAATACCGATAAGGGTCGCCGCAAGTTTGAATCCGAATTAGAAGATACCCATGGTCTGTTTAAGCAGTTTGTTTCGGATAATCGGCAAGGCATTGATATTGATAAGATTTCTACGGGTGAGGTTTGGTATGGCCAACAGGCCATCGACGTTGGGCTGATTGATGAAATATCGACCTCCGATGGATACCTGCAGCGGCTGGCCAAGGATCGAGACCTGATTGAAGTCCGATATAAGCGTAAGCAAAAATTGGCCGAAAAGATGGGCTTCGCCGCTGAAGCGGCGGCTGACAGACTGTTTTTGCGACTGTGGAAGCGCGTCAACGAGACACGCTTTCTATAAAACACGCTTTCTATTAGAAAGGCCCAAAGAGCAACGTTGACTGGAAACGCCATGGCACACCGCATCGATTTTGAGAGCTTATTCTCGCTAGAAGGGCGCGTTGCGCTGATCTCAGGCGCATCAAGTGGACTGGGTGAGCACTTCGCTCAGGTGCTGTCGGGCGCAGGTGCACATGTTGTTGTTGCCGCGCGACGTGCAGATAAGTTGACGTCGCTGGTGCAAATGCTACGCGATCGGGGCGGGAAGGCAGACGCCATCACCATGGACGTCACGTCGCGGGAAAGTGTTCGGGACGCGTTTGAGGCCTTTGATGCACAGTTTTCTCAGCTCGATATCCTGGTAAATAACGCAGGTATTGCCAATCCACCCCTGCGTTTTGTCGATGCGACGGAAGACGATTGGGGCCCTGTTCTTGACGTTAACCTCACTGGTGCATGGCGCGTTGCGCAAGAGGCGGCGCGACGCATGAAGCAGCAGCGCAGTGGCAACATTGTGAATACGGGGTCTATTTACAGCCATGTGTCCGGTACTCATAAAGCCGATTACAACGTGTCAAAAGTCGCGATAGATCAGCTCACCAAAAATATGGCGCTTGAACTCGCACGCTCGGGGGTCCGGGTGAATTCGCTATGTCCTGGCTATTTCGAGACGGCGATCAACGAAAAGGAGTTTGCGACAGAGCAAGGCCGAGCCTATATACAGCGGCTCGTGCCGCAGCGGACCGGCGAGTACCATGAATTGACGGGACCACTGCTGCTTCTTGTCAGCGGCGCAGGTTCGTACGTCAATGGCGCATCGCTCGTGGTGGACGGGGGCTCGGTGCTCAGTCCTGTGTAATCTCTCAGCTTGCACCAGTATTAAGAGAAAAGACCCATAAAAACAAAGTGATACGGCTCCAATTTAAAAGCAGTTAGCGGCAAATAACAGCGGCAATACGGTCAATTCTATGTATGAACACAGCAAGACATCACAAGATTTAGCAGCACGATTGCAGCGCTTTATGGATGCGCATATCTATCCAAACGAAGAGGCCTACGCACATCAGCTGAAGACCGCTGAAAATCGCTTCGCTCCGTTGCCCTTGATGGATGAGCTAAAACTTAAGGCGAAAGAGGCGGGCTTGTGGAATCTCTTTGTCCCTGAGGAGCATGCTGAGTACTGCGATCATGGTGGTCTGTCGTTTTTCGATTACGCGCCACTGGCCGAGATCATGGGACGGGTGATCTGGTGTCCAGAGGTCTTTAACTGCAATGCGCCCGATACCGGAAACATGGAAGTTTTCATGAACTACGCGACTGAGGCTCAGCAGCGTGAGTGGCTTGATCCACTGCTAGCCGGAGACATCCGGTCATCCTACGCCATGACAGAGCCTCAGGTTGCCTCTAGCGACGCTACCAATGTTGAGCTTCGAATTGAAAAGGACGGCAATGAGTGGGTTCTCAATGGTCATAAGTGGTTCATAACCAACGCCATGTACGAGCGAACCAAGATTCTTATCGTTATGGGAAAGTCGGATCCCGAGAATCCAAGCCGACATTTACAGCAGTCACAGATACTGGTTCCCAAGGATACGCCCGGCGTGACGCTCGTGAGACCGCTCACAACACTAGGCTACGACGACGCGCCGATAGGGCATGCAGAAATCATATTCGAAAACGTTCGTGTGCCGTACGAGAACATCCTACTTGGCGAGGGCAGGGGGTTTGAAATTGCGCAGGGACGATTGGGACCGGGCCGAATGCATCACTGTATGCGCCTTATTGGCGCAGCGCAGCGCTCGCTCGAGCTTGCCTGCCAACGTGCGAACAGCCGAACCACCTTTGGCCGATTACTCAGCAAACACCAGAGCGTCCGTGAGGACATCTCTAAATGTTTCTCAGAGATCGAGATGGCACGCCTGCTGTTGCTGAAAGCCTGTCATAAGATCGATACGCAGGGCGTTCCTGCGTCCGTCGATATGATTGCAGCAACCAAAACTACGATTCCATTCCTGGTGCAGAAGGTGATCGATCGGTGTATGCAAATACACGGGGCAGGGGGGCTGACTGAAGACTATATGATGGCTGAAGCTTACAACTACGCGCGCTGGTGTCGTCAGGCGGATGGTCCAGATCAGGTGCACCAGATGGCTCTCGGAAAGCAGATTATTGACCG
>WTJR01000105.1:8635-15092 GCA_011524755.1 Halieaceae bacterium
CAATAAGTCGAACTGAGAACCGTCACGTTTAAAACTCGGCGTCTCAGAATACATTTCTGCAAATACGTGCTGTACGTCAACAATCGACTGACCAATGCCGATCGGTGCTGATAAGCGCTGCTTGAGAAAATAGCCCGCACTCAAGTGATCAGCGTGTGCGTGGGTTTCTAAGATGTACTCACAAGTGAGTCCATTGACTCGTAGGTGTTCGAGAATCTTGTCGGCACCACGTGTTGTGATTTCAGCGGAGGATTCCTCAAGCTCCAGCACAGGATCAATAATTGCGCACACCTTAGATTCGACGTCAGCTACAACGTACGAAAGGGTTGATGTCGTTTCGTCGAAGAAAGCCGTGACAGTTGGCTGGTGTGTGTCTGTAATCATTCGTTCAGCGCTGGAGGGCTTGTCGCAGAGGTAGGCCTCTCATGATACACCCATATCCCTGAATACATAAATGCGCATAATGTATATTATGTTAAATTAAATAAATGAACGGGTCGTCCGATCCCCCTGCTACCACGTATCTGTGGTTATAGCGTGAACTGCGCTAATCTATGCCTTCACGGAGTAAGCTCGACGCCTGCACCAGCGGTGTGTCAACTTCGTGATAGCAGTAAATTCGGTTTGAGAGATAACGCTAGATGAGATTCACTAAAAACCTCGTGGCACTTGCTGGAAGCATTGTCGTAGCCTCAGTTTCGTTTGCTTCAGATTTATCACCTACGACCCAGCAAACGTGGACGTTGCGTGCTTTGGTAACCGAGCTTGAAGAAAACCACTACGTTGACCGCCGTTACAACGACGCGATGTCTGCGGATCATCTCGAAACCTATTTAGAGCGCCTTGACCCGTCTCATCTTTATTTCACTGTCTCAGATGTCGCTGAATTTGAGCGTTATTCGACGCGTCTAGACGATCTAGGTCGACAGGGAGAGCTCTCCCCCGCCTTTGAGATCTTTGAGCGATATGAGCAGCGAGCGTCCGAGCGACTAGAGCGCGTCATTTCGAACATGAGCGATATCGTCGCCGGCCTGGACTTTGATAAGGACGAATACATTGATTCAGACCCCACGGAGCGCGCGTGGGCGTCAGATAAGGTCGAACTCGATGATCGGTGGCGTAAACGTATCAAGAATCAGGTCTTGAGCTTGAAGCTCGCAGAAAAGCCGTTAGATGAGATCGCACCGACGTTGGTAAAACGTTATGAAAACCAACAAAATCGGCTGTCCCAATACAACGAACAAGACGTATTCGCGGTATATGCGAATGCCCTCACCTCTCAATTCGATCCTCATACGAGCTACTTCTCTCCGCGTCGCGCTGAAAACTTCGACATTGATATGCGACTGAGCCTTGAAGGCATTGGTGCTGTACTTCAAAACGAGGACGAATACGTCAAGGTTGTACGCGTGGTCCCAGCGGGTCCTGCAGATAAACAAAGCGACTTGAAAGCCGCGGAACTCATTATCGCAGTGGGTCAAGGTAAAGCCGGACCTATGACCGATGTGATTGGGTGGCGTTTAGATGACGTCGTTGACCTCGTGAGAGGAAAAAAAGGGACGGTAGTGCGCTTGGATGTGATTCCAGCAGCGGGACGGGCAGATGAAGCGAGACGCCTCACTATTACCCGCAATGAAGTTCAATTAGAGGAGCAAGCTGCGCAATCGAAGATCATTGAAATCAATGACTTGGATTCAACTCCTAGAAAAATTGGTGTCATCGATATTCCAGCGTTTTACCTCGATTTTGACGCGTATCGCAAAGGCGATCCCGATTTCAGGTCGACTACACGTGACGTGGCCAAGTTGGTTAATGAACTGAACGAGGCAGGCGTAGACGGTTTGGTGATTGACCTTCGCGGCAATGGCGGCGGTTCCCTACGAGAAGCGAATGAATTAACGGGGCTATTTATCGAATATGGACCCACTGTGCAGATACGCGGCACTGGAAGCCGTGTGTGGCGAGACGGCAAGCGCCGGCGGGGCCCCTATTACGATGGTCCGGTAGCGATCATGATCGACCGTCTCAGCGCGTCAGCCTCTGAGATCTTTGCTGGCGCCCTTCAGGACTACGGCCGAGCTATTGTTGTTGGAGACCGAAGTTTTGGTAAAGGGACCGTACAGACGCTGCTAGATCTGCCCGAGGGGCAATTAAAGATCACCGAGAGCAAGTTTTATCGCATCTCAGGCGACAGCACGCAGCACCGTGGCGTTATCCCCGATATTAGCTACCCTTCCCTGCTACAGCACGACGAGATTGGTGAGAGTTCCCTCGATAAGGCGCTCGATTGGGATCGCATAGCACCTGTCCGGCACAAGGACTACGGCGTGGTCGACGCCATCCTTCCTACACTCGTGGCCAAACACACTGAGCGTGCAAATTCCGATCCTGACTTCCAATACATCTGGGATCAAAAGGCCCTCGCCGAAAAGGTGCGCGGTGCTGAGGTGTTGCCACTCAACGAGGCCGAAAGGATCGCTCAGCGAACGTCGCAGGAAATTCAATATCTAGCCATTGAAAACACGCGACGGCAGGCCAAAGGCATGGATGCCCTCGCCTCCTTGGATGATCTGGTAGATGGAGACGACGATTCATCTGACATGCCACAGGACAATGCTGAGGAGCCATCAGCAGCTAGTGAAGATACTGAAGCTGACGAAGTGGACGCGCTCATCACTGAAACGGCGCGCATTCTCGCCGACGCCATTAACCTTAGTGGTCCTGTTATGGCGCGAGCAGACAGCCGCTAGCGTCTTAATCACTGGCCTGTGATGGTGTCAGTCCCAAAATAAGGAACGAGCGCTGATGGGATAGTGATGGACCCATCGCTTTGCTGCCCATTCTCAACCACGGCAACTAGCGTGCGTCCTACGGCCAACCCTGACCCATTCAAGGTGTGCAGTAACTCAGGTTTACCGGTCTCCGGATTTCTCCAGCGAGCCTGCATACGGCGCGCTTGGTAGTCTCTGAAATTAGAGCAGCTGGAAATTTCGCGATAGGCATTCTGACCGGGCAGCCATACTTCCAGGTCATACGTCATGGCTGCACTGAAGCCGAGATCGCCTCCGCACAGTCGGACTTTACGGTACGGAAGCTCTAACGCCTGCAATACTGCCTCAGCATGTCCTGTGAGTTCCTCAAGTGCGGCATCTGACTGAGATGGCCGAACTGCCTGTACAAGCTCAACCTTTTCGAACTGATGCTGTCGAATCAAACCCCGAGTATCTCTGCCGTAACTACCTGCCTCGCTTCTAAAGCAAGGCGTATGCGCAGTGAATTTCATGCCTGCGTCACCCAGCTCTGCATCTTCGATGATGCGATCACGCAGCATATTGGTAACCGGGACTTCCGCTGTTGGAATCAGGTAGTAGCCAGAATCACCCTCGAGCTTGAAAGAATCTTCTGCGAACTTAGGTAACTGGCCCGTTCCGTACAACGAGTCGCTGTTGACGATAAACGGAACATAAACCTCGGTGTATCCGTGTCGAGTCGTATGTAAGTCGAGCATGAAGTGCGTCAAAGCGCGCTGCAACTTGGCAAGTTGCCCCTGCATGACACTAAACCGGCTACCGGTTATTTTGCCTGCCAGCTCGAAATCAAGCTGCCCAAGCGCCTCGCCAAGATCTGCATGATCTTTGGCCTCAAAAGACAGCGCGGGGGGCGTGCCCCAGGTCAGAATTTCTTCGTTATCGTCCTCGTCAACACCGTGCGGAACCGCGGAATCTGGCAGGTTGGGTGTCCCCATGAGCAGTTCGTCTAGCGCTTGCTGTACCGTTTTCGCCTCTTCAACCGCGGCATCCAACTCCGTTGAGAGCCGGTCAAGCGTCTCATTTACCTCTGCTTTGGCCTCATCGACGCTTTTGCCTTGAGCGATTAACGCACCAATCTGCTTAGAGGCTTTTTTTCGTTCAGCTAAAAGATCTTGGGACCTAACATCCGCCTCTTTGCGCTGCGAGTCTAGGCGCACAAACTCATCGAGAGGAAAGTCGAAACGCTTTTTCTGTAGCGCCTCAGCAATAGATTGTGGGTCCTTTCGAACCTGCTTGATGTCTAGCATGATGGTGGTCAGTAACAGCCTGTGTGGGACGCTAGTTTAACGCCAAATGATGTTTAATCGAAGACGGATCTGGCCAACTCCATCCCAACCAGACAGCTTATTAGGCAAAGGAACACCGTAGCAGCGGCGTAGGACACGGCACGCAGTACCTGCCCCTCCTGAATATCCGTGAGAAGTTGCAACGAAAACGCTGAAAACGTGGTAAATGCACCTAGAAATCCGACGGATATGCCCAATCGAGCCGGTTCAGACAGTGTAAAGCGCTCTGCCCCGATAAACAGGATACCAATCAGCAGTGCGCCAATCACATTCACCAGGAAAGTCGCTGGATGCAAATGAGCGTAGCCTGAATCTGCCAACCACTGGCCTATACCAAAACGTGACAAGGCACCGAGTGCACCGCCCAAGGCCACGGCGAGATAGATCACTCGATCGCTCCAGAGCGCCCCTGGGACCGACTTGTCTCATCGTAGAAGTCGACGCCGTCCGGTACCGTTATGACGAACGTTGATGGATTAACAACGCCCTGCGTCTCTAAGTTGAATTCGAATAAGGTCTTCTGCCCTAGTGAGTCCTCAAAACGAACGATGATGGTATTTTCATCGGGAGAACGAACGGAAAGATTCTTTACCTCGTCACCAAAACGGCCCGGTTCCTCATCACTCGATGTGCGATCATCCACGGTGCCATTCCAGATGGCGGATATGGGCAGATCTTCAATTTCAGGGGCATCCCTTAGAACGACGACGTCCAAATCTTTATCCCACTGCCAGAACGCCTCAGGGGTCGCGATAAGCAACTGCCTGTCGGGTGACTCTATTTCCCAACGAAAATGATGCGGTTTTAACGCAGCGAATCGGCCTGTGCTGGAGAATGCCACTGCACCATTGATATCCATCACCGTCTGCTGAAATGTGCCACTGGCCGTATTTTGGCCTTCGAGGGGCCAGGTGTCCCCAGCTGCATGAACAGCGAGACTCAGCACGAGTGAAATGAGCCAGAGGCTCAATCGTTTTGTCACTCCTCACCACCCGGTGGCGGCGGCGCCAATACCTCGCGCTGACCATTCGTTCCCATGGCAGAGACGACACCTGCGGCTTCCATTGTTTCGATAAGTCGCGCGGCTCGGTTATAGCCAATGCGCAGTTTTCGCTGTACCGATGAGATCGATGCACGACGGCTACTACAGACGTAATGTACAGCCTCGTCGTACAAGGCATCGCTTTCCGGGTCTTCATCTGAGGACGCGGCTGACTGAAGTTCTTGCGCCGTTACCGGGGTCTGACCCCCTTCGTCTAAGAGTCCATCAATGTAGTCTGGTGTTCCTCTGCGCCGCCAATCCGCTACGACGCGATGAACTTCATCATCTGAACAAAAAGCACCGTGGACACGAGTGGGCGTACTCGAGCCTGATGGCAGATAGAGCATGTCGCCATAACCGAGCAATTGCTCCGCCCCACCCTGATCAAGGATGGTGCGAGAGTCGATTTTCGAGGAAACCGAAAAGGCCATCCTTGAGGGGATATTCGCTTTAATAAGGCCCGTAATGACATCGACCGATGGCCGCTGCGTCGCGAGCACCAGGTGAATGCCTGCTGCCCTCGCCTTTTGAGCGATCCGCGCGATCAACTCTTCAACCTTCTTGCCCACGATCATCATCATGTCAGCGAATTCGTCGATGACCACCACAATGCTTGGCAGCGTTGTCAATGCCGGCGCTGACTGCTCTTCACCGGTTAATTCCAGCACGGGATCGGGGATCCAAAGCGGGTCTTCGATGGGCGTGCCTGCTTTCTCGGCGTCTTTGACCTTTCGGTTGTAGCCCGCAAGATTCCGAACGCCAAGGAGTGACATGAGCTTATAGCGGCGTTCCATCTCCGCTACGCACCACCTAAGGCCATTAGCCGCGTCCTTCATGTCTGTGATCACGGGCGTGAGTAGATGTGGAATGCCATCGTAGACCGAGAGTTCCAGCATCTTCGGATCAACCAGGATCAAACGCAGGTCATCAGGTGTCGCCTTGTACAGCAGGCTGACCAGCATGCAGTTCACACCGACAGATTTACCGGAACCCGTGGTACCGGCCACTAAAACGTGCGGCATCTTCCCGAGGTCGGCAACGACGGGGCTTCCTGCAATATCATGTCCTAAAGCTAGCGTCAGCGGCGATTTCGCTTCATCAAAAGCGTTCGAGCTCAGTACATCTCTGAAATTAACGGTCTGACGGTCAGCGTTGGGTATTTCAATCCCCACAACGCTTTTACCCTGTATGACCTCAACCACGCGTACCGAGTTAACCGCAAGGGAGCGGGCCAAATCTTTGGCTAAATTCGAGATCCGACTGACCTTGACGCCAGCCGCGGGCTGAATTTCGAACCGTGTTACCACGGGTCCGGGATA
>WTJR01000105.1:15192-27520 GCA_011524755.1 Halieaceae bacterium
GCGCCTAGGTCAGAGAAGGCGGCAGTGAACCAGTTTGCGATGGCCGTGCCCACAATACCCCCACTCCCCTGCGGCAGCGTCTCGCTGATCGGAAGTGCCATGGTCGCCAAACCTGCACTGGCTCCCAGGAAGGCCAACCAACCAAATATCGTGATAGCACGGTCTGAATGCGTTACCTCAATCGTAGGTAGCGGTTTGACGCGCCGATAGGCCCAAAACAGAAGAGCAAGTGGGATGACGCCAGCTAACACACCTGCAAGGGAATAGCTGATATCCGCCAGATAAGCACCCACGATCCCGCCTTGGTTGATCAGTTCACCAGCGCTGCCACTGGAACTCCAACCCGGATCCGATAAATCAAAGGTGGTTAGGCTCAATACGGTGAAACAGGCTGCGGCAACGCCAGTAAAAAAGCCGATCGTGGCGAGAGCACCCGGTGTAGTGACCTCTGGCTCTCCCTTCGCTATTTTTGAAGGTACATTCTTGGACGGCAATGCATTTTCCCCCTACCGGTTTGTCGCATCATATCATAAAGAAAAAACTCAATTTTCATAAAATTTCATCTATTTTTCAGTTACTTAGCTCTGTGTTCTCGCGGGAACGTGAGGCTCTCCCATTTCGAAACGCTACAGAATGCGCTAACCTCCCCGCCAGTTTTAATTCTTCATGGAAAATCCACGCGAATGAGTACATCTCAACACCATCGGTTAGTCATTTTGGGGTCTGGACCTGCCGGCTACACGGCCGCGGTATACGCAGCGAGAGCGAACCTTTGCCCCGTCGTTATCACAGGTATGCAACAGGGTGGTCAGCTAACCACAACAACCGAGGTCGAGAATTGGCCTGGTGGTCCTGAGGGTTTACAGGGACCCGCGCTCATGCAACAGATGCAGGAGCACGTAGAACGTTACGAGGCGTCGATTGTCTTTGATCATATTGACTCGGTAGACCTCGAGACCCGTCCCTTTACTCTAAGAGGCTCAGGTGAATACACCTGCGACGCGCTCATTATTGCCACGGGTGCTTCAGCCCAGTATTTAGGCTTGCCCAGCGAGTCGGCTTTCATGGGTAAAGGGGTCAGCGCTTGCGCCACCTGCGATGGCTTTTTCTACCGAAACAAAGAAGTTGTGGTTGTTGGCGGAGGCAATACGGCCGTCGAGGAAGCACTGTATTTGTCGAATCTCTGCAGTAAGGTGCACCTGGTACACCGACGTGACGCCCTTCGAGCCGAAAAAGTCTTACAAGATCGACTATTTTCGCGCGCAGAAGAAGGTCGCATCACGTTGAACTGGCATCGGCAGCTCGATGAGGTGTTGGGTGATGATTCCGGTGTAACGGGGGTCAGGCTGACATCAACTGTGGGTGACGATGACATGGATATTGCGGTCGACGGTGTCTTTATTGCTATCGGCCATAAGCCAAATACCGACATCTTCTCGGGTCAGCTCGACATGGCTGATGGCTATATTCGTACCAGCTCCGGTTTGAACGGCAACGCCACGCTGACCTCTGTAGAGGGCGTTTTCGCAGCGGGTGATGTGTCTGACCACGTGTACCGACAAGCGATCACTTCGGCCGGTTTCGGCTGTATGGCCGCGCTCGACGCTGAAAAATTTCTGGATGCGCAGTAATAGGGACTGGTGACTGGAGGAATGGAGCCCTTTCCTCCGACGAGCGCCGCATTAGAAGACCCTAACGGTTTACTGGCCGTCGGTGGTGACCTGAGTGCCGCAAGGTTGCTGGAGGCTTACCAGCGCGGAATATTTCCTTGGTATGAGCCGGGTGAACCCATTCTTTGGTGGACGCCTCAGCCTCGTGCGGTGTTAAGGCCCACTGAGTTTCATGCGTCAAAATCTCTTCGCAAATTCTTAAAAACCAATACATGGCAGGTCGAATACGACCTGCGGTTCGAGCAGGTTATTGACGCCTGCGCGGCATCCTCCCCGGGACGCGAGGAAACCTGGATTAGTGACGATATGAAAGCCGCCTATCTCGAGTTACACCGCCTTGGTTACGCGCACAGTGTTGAGGTCATTGACAATGATCGACTCATCGGTGGCCTTTATGGTGTCAAGCTCGGGAAGATATTCTTCGGTGAATCGATGTTCTCAATGACATCAAACGCATCAAAAGTAGCTTTGAAAGCCTTGTGCGAATTGGGTGCGCCCGGGGGCTTAAATTTGATTGACTGTCAGATGCCGAACGAGCATCTAGCATCACTGGGCATGACACTCATTTCTCGCGAAAACTTTGAAATGGAGTTGAAAAACGGTATCACCGTGGGCGATATTGGTCGTGGTCCGACGCTTGCGTCAGACTATGTATCTTCAACGCTCGATGCGCAGCTGAGAGCTTTCAGGGAACAGACGTAACGCGCTATGACCGCAAATCTAAGAGAAATAAAGGTCTTCACAACGTTTCCGCACCGTTGTTCGTATCTCCCTGAAAAGGAAGCAACCACCCTATTCGTCGATCCCCGACAAAAGATCACGCCTGAGCTATACACCGAGCTGTCACTGATGGGGTTTAGACGAAGTGGAGATCATATCTACCGACCACACTGCCACAGTTGTAATGCCTGTACCGCGGCGCGGGTGGTTGCCGATGACTTTGTGCCATCACGCAGTCAACGCCGGGTTATCAATGCCAATGCAGACTTGCGCTTAAAAATTACAGATTCGGTTATCGATGATGAGGCGTATGAGCTCTACGAGCGATACATCATAGAAAAGCATGCTGATGGAGACATGTTTCCCCCGGATAGAGAACAGTACGAATCATTCTTAAACAACAGCTTGGGTTGTACGCAGTATTTCAGACTCTACGACAAAGACCGGTTGGTCTGTGTGGCGGTGTCTGATCAGATGCTCGACGGCTTAGCTGCCATCTACACCTTTTATGACCCAGACCTCGATAAACGCAGCCTCGGAACCTTTGCGGTGTTACTGCAAATATCGCACGCAAAAAAATTAGGCCTGCCCTACGTCTACCTCGGTTATTGGATCGATGGGTGCAGGAAGATGAGTTACAAGACGCGGTTTAAGCCACTGGAAATGTTATCTAACGGCCGGTGGCATGGAGATGGAGACTCGTCCACAAGTGGTCTGTCGACGATTCCCGTTGTGAACGTATCAGGGGACGCGCGCGATTAACGCTCGCGGTAGGTAATCCTGCCCTTGGTCAAATCGTATGGAGTCACCTCAACGCGTACTTTGTCACCGGTCAGAATACGAATGTAGTTTTTGCGCATCTTTCCTGAAATGTGAGCCGTAACGACGTGTCCGTTTTCCAACCGCACACGGAAGGTGGTGTTAGGGAGTGTATCAATGATCTCCCCTTCCATTTCGATCTGATCTTCTTTAGCCATTAAACCTACCTAGTAAATAAACGAATGGCGCGCACTCTATAGGAAAGTGCGCGTTAGGAAAATAGGGATGTGTTCGCAAAAAGCGTCGCTTAGGCAGGAACCGCCTCTTCAGCCTTCTCTGTTACCGCTTCAACACTGAGACCTTCACCTTTGGCATCGACCGTCACCTTAGCGATACCGCCTTTGCTAAGTGCGCCGAACAGAACCATGTCGGCAAGCGGCTTTTTAATGTGTTCCTGGATGACACGCTCCATGGGACGAGCGCCCATATTGCGGTCGTACCCTTCCTCGACAAGCCATTCGCGCGCTGCGTCATCGACCTGCAGCTGAACCTGTTTCTCATCAAGTTGAGTCTGCAGCGCAGTGAGGAATTTGTCGACCACGGTCAAAATAACCTCTTGGCTCAGCGGCTCAAACGGTACCACTGCATCCAAACGGTTCCGGAATTCAGGGGTAAACAGCTTGTTGATGGCTTCCATGGCATCGGTACTGTTGTCCTGAACAGAGAACCCAATAGAGCGCTTAGAAATGCTCTCTGCACCGGCGTTCGTGGTCATGACAACGATGACATTGCGGAAATCTGCTTTGCGCCCGTTGTTGTCCGTGAGCGTGCCGTGATCCATCACCTGCAGCAAAAGATTAAAGACTTCTGGGTGCGCCTTCTCAATTTCATCGAGCAAGACTACTGAGTGGGGATGCTTTGTTACCGCATCGGTCAGCAAACCGCCCTGATCGTAGCCAACATAGCCTGGAGGCGCGCCAATCAGACGCGATACGGTGTGCCGCTCCATGTACTCGGACATATCAAACCGAAGTAATTCGAGCCCCAGCTGCATCGCCAGTTGTTTCGTTACCTCGGTTTTACCTACACCCGTGGGGCCGGCAAGCAAGAAGCTACCAATGGGCTTGTCACCTGATCTAAGACCTGCTCGCGCTAACTTGATAGCACTCACTAGTTGGCTGACCGCTTTGTTTTGACCAAAGACAACAAGAGAAAGATTGCTCTCAAGCTTCTCAAGCAGTTCCTTGTCGTCGCTGGTGACCGTCTTTGGCGGGATTCGGGCTATCTTCGCAATAACAGCTTCGATATCGCTTGGGCCAACGACTTTTTTACGCTTACTCACAGGCTGAAGCTGTTGGTAGGCGCCCGCTTCGTCAATCACATCGATAGCCTTGTCCGGAAGAAAACGATCTGTAATGAAGCGCGCCGCCATTTCGGTCGCCGTTCGCAACGCTTTGTCGGTGTACCGCAAGCCATGGTGCTCTTCAAAACGCGACTTCAGTCCTTTGAGAATCTTGTAAGCATCTTCAACAGACGGCTCTAGAACATCGACTTTCTGGAAACGACGACTGAGCGCCTTGTCCTTATCGAAAATACCTCGATATTCGGCGTAGGTTGTAGAACCGATGCACCGAAGCTTGCCTGAGCTGAGGAGCGGCTTGAGCAAGTTGCTCGCGTCCATCACGCCCCCGGAGGCTGCTCCTGCACCAATAATGGTATGGATTTCGTCGATAAACAGGATGGAGCCTTCACGTCGCTTTAGATCGGCTAACACGCCTTTGAAGCGTTTTTCGAAATCGCCGCGGTATTTGGTTCCAGCCAACAAAGCACCTAAATCAAGTGAGAACACCTCAGCTGCTTTAAGTGTGTCGGGGACCTGCCCGTCTACAATTAATTTCGCCAACCCCTCGGCGATGGCCGTCTTACCGACACCGGACTCACCGACCAGCAGCGGGTTGTTTTTGCGGCGTCTTGCCAGAATCTGAGCGACTCGCTCGACCTCATCAAGCCGACCAATTAGCGGGTCAATCTGGCCTTGCGCCGCCTCCTCATTGAGGTTTGTCGCGTATTTCGCGAGAGGGCTCTCCTCCTCGCCATCAGCGTCGCCAGTATCAGCGCTGGCAGACAATTCGTCGCCGTCATGCTCCTCGTCGTCATCCGACTTACTCACGCCATGAGTGATGAAATTGACCACATCGAGGCGCGATATGTCCTGCGTCTTAAGGAAATAAACCGCCTGGCTTTCCTGCTCCGAGAAGATGGCGACCAGCACATTGGCTCCAGTGACCTCAGCTTTGCCAGAGCTCTGCACGTGGAATACCGCTCGCTGCAGAACGCGCTGGAAACCCAGAGTCGGCTGTGTATCAACCTCTGCTTCGCCTGACACCAGTGGCGTCGTGGCATCAATGAATTCGGTCAGATCGCCGCGTAGCGCTTCGATATTGGCGCTGCAGGCCTTTAAAACGTGCTGTGCTGCGCTGTCATCAAGCAAGGCCAGTAGAAGGTGCTCTACAGTAATGAACTCGTGCCGCTGCGCTCGCGCCTGTTTAAACGACTCATTCAGGGCCCGTTCCAGATCTTTACTTAGCACTGACTACTCTCCTCACTCGTCGTCCTCTTCGTCTTGCGACGGCTCTACTTCACACAATAGCGGGTGCCCATTATCGCGCGCTGCCTGATTCACTAACTCGGCTTTTGTCTCTGCCACATCTCGCGTGTAGATACCGCAGACGCCTTTGCCTTGGGTATGCACCGCCAACATCACTTGCGTCGCTTTTTCTCTGTTCATCGAGAAAAAATGCTCTAACACTTCGACGACAAACTCCATCGGCGTGTAGTCATCGTTGAGCAACACGACCTTGTACAGCGGTGGTCGCTTCAACTTCGGCTTGGCGGGCGCTAAAGCTAAGTCGCCCTCTTCCTCACCTTTGCCAGGTTTTGCCGCCATAAGTTGGATATCGAGATGTTTGTGTTGGTACGTCATCGTGTCTATGTGTAACAGCGTTACCCCAGTATAGTCCAGTACGCACGCGAAGGACTTCTGGTCGTTACTTTGTCGGTAGGAAATTATTCTTTATGCAAAAAAAAGCCCGCTTTCGCGGGCTCTTGCTAATGCAGGCATCGTTTACATGTGGTCGATGATGGCATCACCGAAGGCTGAGCATGAAACTTCAGTTGCGTTATCGGTCAAACGCGCGAAGTCATAGGTAACGGTTTTCGCCTGAATCGCTCCGTTCATACCGTCAATGACCAGATCAGCGGCCTCATTCCAACCTAGATGGCGTAACATCATCTCTGCAGAGAGAATGAGTGAACCTGGGTTAACTTTGTCCTGACCTGTGTATTTGGGCGCTGTCCCGTGAGTTGCTTCAAACAGCGCAATGTCATCTGACAAGTTTGCTCCTGGCGCAATACCAATACCGCCGACTTGAGCTGCCAGTGCATCTGACAGGTAATCACCATTCAGGTTAAGTGTTGCAATCACACTGTACTCACGTGGACGCAGCAGAACCTGCTGCAACATGGCATCGGCAATCACATCTTTGATGATGATGTCATTGCCTGTATTCGGGTTAGTGATCTTGACCCAAGGGCCACCGTCCAGCAGTTCACCGCCAAACTCTTCCATGGCAAGTTCGTAACCCCAATCACGGAACGAACCTTCCGTGAATTTCATGATATTGCCTTTGTGCACCAGAGTAACCGAAGGCAGGTCTTGATCAATAGCGTACTGGATCGACTTTCTGACAAGCCGCTTGGTGCCCTCAGCTGATACGGGCTTGATACCAATACCTACGTTTTGTGGGAATCGAATTTTGGTGGCGCCCATTTCATTGATGAGGAAATCGACAACTTTCTTGGCTTCATCACTGTCCGCTTGGTACTCAATACCCGCGTAAATGTCCTCGGAGTTCTCACGGAAGATCACCATGTTGGTGTCGCCGGGGCTTTTCAGTGGTGAAGGTACGCCTTCGAACCATCGGACAGGTCGCAGGCAGGTGTAGAGATCTAACTCCTGGCGCAGCGCTACGTTGAGCGAGCGGAAACCACCACCAACAGGCGTCGTCAAAGGACCTTTAATGGCAACGAGGTATGATTTGATCGCATCGAGCGTTTCCTGAGGAAACCAATCACCTTCGTACAGCTCTGCCGCTTTCTCGCCTGTATAAATCTCCATCCAGGCAATTTTCTTCTCGCCACCGTAGGCCTTCTCAACCGCCGCATCGACAACCTTGATCATCACTGGACTGATATCAATACCAATTCCATCGCCCTCGATGTAGGGAATGATAGGTGTGTTTGGAACGTTGAGGCTGTGATCCTCATTTGCTGTGATCGGAGTTCCCTGCTCTGGAACTTTGATGTGCTGATACGCCATAGTAGTCAGATCCTTACTGTTGATTGACTGGCTGGCTGAGCGCTGCGGCTCGCCCCCGGATTGAATCACGTAATGCGATTCGCTTATGGTGAGTCATAACGCGACTCTTTTTGTTATGTCGTAAGTTTACCACTTTTTCTTGCAAACCAACGCTATGAGTCAGGTTCTACTCTTCAACAAGCCCTTTAACGTTCTGAGTCAATTTACGGATAAAGAGCGTGCGGATAATCCGAGGAAAACGCTTGCCGATTTTCTTGAAGCGCCTCAGTACAGAGCCGCTGGACGCTTAGACTATGACTCTGAGGGGTTGCTGATACTTACCAACGACGGGGCTTTGCAACATCAACTGGCGAATCCGCGCGGAAAACAATGGAAAACGTACTGGGTTCAAGTTGAGGGAGAGGCAACCCCCGCTCTATGCCAGCAATTATCTGATGGGGTGGATCTAAAGGACGGCAGATCGCTCCCAGCCCGTTGTAAACTTTTGGAAATACCGACTATTTGGGATAGGAATCCACCAATCAGGTACCGAGCGTCGATTCCCGATAGCTGGATTGAGCTCTCAATTCGAGAGGGTCGAAACCGCCAAGTGCGTCGGATGACGGCGGCGGCAGGATTTCCGACGTTAAGACTGATTCGCAGAAGTATCGGTCCCTTCCACATCGGAAATCTACAACCGGGCGAGAGTCGGTATGAGTCTGCCAGTTCACTCAGGAGTGCTACGTGACGGATTCTGACCGCTTTTTACCGCATGCAACGGTGGCCACTGTCCTGGAGAATGATGGCAAATTTCTGCTGGTTGAGGAGCTTAGCCAAGGGCGACGAGTGCTTAACCAACCGGCGGGGCATCTGGAGCCCATGGAGTCCCTCATTGAGGCTGCCGCGCGCGAGACCCTAGAAGAGACCTGTTGGCACACCGAAATCACGGCTTATCTGGGCGTCACGATCGTCAATGGCGCTAACGGTATCTGCTATCTAAGACACAGCTTTGTAGGTAGAGCCGTGGAATTTGACACCACCTATCAGCGTGACTCGAGTATTATTGCAACTCATTGGATGACGCGAGATGAGATAGCGACGAGCGATATTCCGTTACGTCACTCGGTTGTTTTGGACGTCATTGATCAATATTGCGCGGGTAGCGCCGTCACTTTGGATTTGGTTCGCCAACTATGAGTCTAAATCACTCTACAAAAGTCATTGTTGGCATGTCGGGAGGTGTTGATTCATCGGTCTCGGCACTCTTGCTCCGAGAGCAGGGCTACCAAGTGGAAGGCCTCTTCATGAAGAATTGGGAGGAGGATGACGGCACAGAGTACTGCACAGCAAAGGAAGATCTCGCTGATGCGCAAGCGGTTGCGGATCGCTTGGGCATCAAACTGCACGCCGCCAACTTTGCGGCTGAGTATTGGGATAATGTCTTCGAGCATTTCCTTGAGGAGTATCAGGCTGGCAGGACACCCAACCCAGATATCCTGTGCAATAAAGAGATTAAGTTTCGCGCCTTCCTCGACTACGCCCGCATTTTAGGCGCCGATAAAATTGCAACTGGACACTACGTTCGCAAAGGCCAGCGTGACGGGAAGGCAACGCTTCTCAAGGGTATCGATGCCGCAAAGGATCAAAGCTATTTTCTCCATCAGGTGGGTCATGATGCGATCGATGACAGCCTGTTTCCCGTTGGGGAGCTCGAAAAACCTGAAGTTCGTAAACTGGCGTCCGAGAATGACTTCAAGACAGCATCGAAAAAGGACAGCACGGGTATTTGCTTCATTGGTGAGCGGCGCTTTTCCGATTTCCTATCCCAGTATTTGAAAAAAAATCCTGGCCCGATCAAGAATCCCGAGGGCGAGGTGATCGGTGAGCACCAGGGTCTCATGTACCACACCATAGGACAGCGCCAAGGTATGGGAATCGGTGGCCTAAAAAATGCGAGCGAAGCACCCTGGTATGTCGCTGATAAAGACATGCCATCGAATACGCTCTGGGCATGTCAGGGAAACGATCATCCCGCCCTTTTCGCGACTGCCCTGCAGACGAGTGACATCTTCTGGATTGCTGGCGAGGCGCCCGGCGCGAGTATTCGGTGCTCGGCTAAAATCCGCTATCGCCAAGCCGATCAGCAATGCACGGTAACGGCTAGCGATGACGGCTATCTCATTCAGTTCGATGAACCACAGCGTGCGATTACGCCAGGGCAATCCGTTGTCTTGTACCGAGACAACGAATGTCTGGGTGGCGGTGTTATCGAGACGGTACTCAATCGTTTGGAGAAACTTGCCTCGTGAGCAGCTTCACACCACTTCAGCAACAGGTTATCGCCCTTGCAGGCGTGGTTCAGGCCGCGAGAATGGTTGACCAGGTGGCGAAAACTGGCTCCTATCCTGCGGCTTTTTTTGAGGCGTCGCTGCGCTCTCTGTTTGCGTTCGATGCGCCCACTGTGGACGCCGTTTACGGAAATATTCAAGGCGTGAAGCTCGGCCTGCGGAGCGTGGTTGATATGTTGACCGATGCCACAAATGAAGATCATGTTGCCATGGGGGCTTATGTCAGGGGGCTGCTCAAATTAGAGGATCAATTTGGCAAACGGCCCGATCTCCAGGAGGTTGTCGCTTCCCGTCTTGGACACGTTAATTTCAAGGCGCAACATTTCAGTGATGACGCCGTGGAGCTCGCCGCGAGTATCAGCGCAATTTATCAGGACACGATCAGCCACCTACCCTACCGAATCAAAGTGAAAGGCAATGTGCAGCATCTTCAACAAACGAAGAACGCTGATTTAGTTCGCACGCTGCTACTTGCCGGATTACGGTCAGCACATCTCTGGCGCCAGTTAGGGGGGCGGCCCCGCCACTTTCTTTTCAAAGGTGGAAAACTCGCGGCTACCGCGTCGGACCTAAGCAAGCAATTATCGCCTGTTACGGACAACGGACCGCTCCATTAATCGCTCCGCGTGGTAAACTTACGCGCTCGCGATGGAGCCCCTTTATGACCTACGACACTGCAACTGCCCTATCACCACTGGATGGGCGATATGCCTCGAAATTGGACCCGCTGCGCACGGTTTTCAGTGAATATGGTCTCATTGCTCGACGCTTGGAAGTCGAGGTTAGATGGCTGCAGAAGCTGGCGGAGACCTCAGAGATTCCTGAAGTAAAACCCCTCAGCCCGACCTCCAATACTCACCTCGAATCGGTTCTAACTTCGTTTTCGTCTGAGAGCGCCGCTGCTGTAAAGACCATTGAACGAACAACAAATCACGATGTTAAAGCGATCGAATACTTCCTTAAGGATGCTATTGCGTCTGACGTGGCACTCGCGGAAGCCAGTGAGTTTGTGCATTTCGCTTGCACCAGTGAAGACATCAATAACCTGTCACACGCCTTGATGCTGCGCGATGGCATTCCCGTTTTGACAGCGGAAATGCGCGCCATCATCGATGGTATTGACGCCTTAGCGACTGCACACGCAGCGCTTCCAATGTTGAGTCGAACGCATGGTCAAACCGCGAGTCCCACAACCCTAGGCAAAGAAATGGCCAACGTTTCGGTTCGATTGCGGAGGCAATTGAAGGCCGTGGAGACCGTTAAGCCGCTTGGTAAGTTCAACGGTGCTGTGGGTAACTTCAATGCCCACCTGAGTGCGTACCCTGATGTCGATTGGGCAACTGTGTCTCGAGAGTTCGTGGAGTCCCTGGGGCTCGAATGGAACCCCATGACGACCCAAATTGAGCCTCACGACTATATGGCCGAGTTGTTTCAGGCGATTTCACGCTTCAATACGATCCTCCTCGACTTTGATAGAGATATCTGGTCATACATCTCGTTGGGCTATTTCAAGCAAAAGACCATCGCGGGTGAGATTGGCTCGTCCACCATGCCTCACAAAGTTAATCCGATCGACTTTGAGAACTCAGAGGGGAATCTGGGACTGGCGAACGCTGTTTTAGGTCACCTGAGTGAGAAATTACCGGTCAGCCGTTGGCAACGAGATCTCACAGACAGCACTGTGCTTCGCAATATGGGCGTTGGGTTTGGTTATTCGCTGCTAGCCTACACGTCTACTCTTAAAGGCATCAGCAAATTACAGGTCAATCCAGAGCGTCTGGCCGAAGACCTTGATAGTGCTTGGGAAGTACTCGCGGAGCCGATTCAAACCGTGATGCGCCGATACGGCATCCCCGAGCCCTACGAAAAGTTAAAAGCACTCACTCGTGGACAGGCGATCACTCAGGAGACCCTTCAAACCTTCGTATCAACGCTCGAGTTGCCTGACGACGTAAAACAAGAACTCATGCAACTCACGCCGTCTGGCTATGTCGGCCTTGCAGAGTCTTTGACCCAGAGCTGGGGTAAGTAATCGAGGTGATTTCACCACGCTTCGATTTCGACGCGCAGCTATTTCTTGACGAGTATTGGCAACAGCGCCCACTGCTCATAAAAAGTGCCCTGCCGAACTTCCAGTCTCCCATAAGCCCTGAAGAGCTCGCAGGATTGGCGATGGAGGACGAGGCTGACAGCCGAATTGTCAGTCGAGTGGCAAACCAGTGGCAGCTAGAGCAAGGACCGTTTGTCGACACCGACTTTTTGAGAGATGGCGAGTGGAGCCTACTCGTCCAGCGCGTCAATGAATGGTTTCCGGAGGTTGATGCGCTTCGGGGCTGCGTTGATTTTCTTCCTACATGGCGCTTCGACGATGTCATGGTGAGCTACGCCACTGACGGCGCAGGTGTTGGCCCGCATTTCGATCAGTACGACGTATTCCTACTGCAAGGCGCAGGCCAACGGATATGGAAGGTTGG
>WTJR01000105.1:27620-36171 GCA_011524755.1 Halieaceae bacterium
GTGGTGAATGCTATCGAGGCCCTGAGTGATACCGATTGGTTCCCGGAATTACTCTCGGAAACAGATGAAGACCTACCTATAAACGAGGAGCCTATGAGTGACATCGTTGCTCTGGTCCCGAGTCAGCGTCTACTTTGGCGCGACAGGGATGATCACCTTGCGGTGTTTCTCGCGGGGCGTAAGTATCGTCTCTCGAGCACTGACGAAGCTTTCGTGACGACGCTGAGCTCGGGACAGGCTTTAATGATCCGTGACGCCACTGCGCCTCAACTAGAGATACTGAGAGAGTGGTGGTCACTCGGCTTTATTGAGGAACCGCAGATAGACACATCGCATTAAGCGTGTATCAGCTGTCAATTAAAATACCGACCTCATTGCCCTCGTAGTGAACCTCGTAAATCGGTAATGACTGGCAGTGCCCAGCAGTATGCTCACCCGTTCTGAGATCAAATGCGAACTGATGACGTGGGCAAAAGATGATGCCATCCTCTATTTGCCCTTCTTCTAGTGATTGTTCTTGGTGAGGACAGACGGCACCAAAGGCAACAATCTGATCATTTTCTTTTGAGAGGATGAGATCGGTTGAGTCTATTTTGAAGCGCTTGCGGTAGCCCTCTTGAACATTAATCAACTTATCGAGAGGAAGAAAACGCATAGCTTAGTCGCCCCGTAATTGCGCAATGATTTGAGAGGCTGCGGTTACCGGGGTGAGCTCTCCACGACCAACCTGATCCCTCAGCCCCGGCAACATCTTGCCAACACCCGGGTGGTCAGTGAGCTGCTGACGTAGCATTTCATCTGTCAGCTGCCACATCCACTGCAGGTTCTGTTCGGCGCGCTTGCGATCGTAGGCGTGGCAGTCCTTCGCCTCTTGCTGAAAGCGCTCCATCATAGACCAGCATTCCTCGATGCCCTGCCTCTCAAGTGCTGAACAGGTGTGAACCTCGGGCTTCCAAAAGTCATTGCTCGCCAGTAACGACATGGCGCTTTGGTAATGAAGCTTGGTTTTACGTGCCAAGCTCTCGCTTTCGCCATCTGCTTTATTGATCATAATGGCATCGGCGAGCTCCAAAATGCCCTTCTTTATTCCTTGTAATTCGTCTCCACCACCGGGTAACAACAGGATTAGGAAAAAATCCACCATGCTTCCTACTTGGTGCTCGGACTGACCTACCCCCACAGTCTCGACCAGTACCACATCAAAGCCTGCCGCTTCACAAAGCAGCATAGACTCTCGCGTTTTGAGCGCTACACCGCCTAACGCCTTCCCAGCGGGTGATGGACGGATGAATGCAGACGGATCTCGAGAAAGGTGCTCCATGCGGGTTTTGTCGCCGAGAATGGAGCCACCAGCCATGGGAGAACTCGGGTCTACGGCTAATACGGCCACTTTATGACCCTTGGCGATGACATGCTGACCAAAGGATTCAATAAACGTTGATTTACCGACGCCCGGCACACCTGTAATGCCGACGCGCAAACTCTTGCCCGTATGCGGTAACAGTTCGTTAAGTAGCGCCTGCGCAGCCTCACGGTCCTGAGGTCGCGAGCTTTCTACAAGCGTGATTGCCTTTGCAAGCGCCCGTCGATTACCCGCAACGATGGCCTCAGCGGTTGGCGTTAACGGCATCCAGCACCTTTCGTGCAGCATCAGGAATCGGCGTTCCCGGACCAAATATGAGGCTTACGCCCGCATCATAGAGGTAGTCATAGTCTTGCTGCGGAATAACACCGCCCGCAATGACGACGATGTCATCGGCGCCCTCGGCCTTAAGCGCTTCAATGAGTTGTGGCACAAGGGTCTTATGGCCTGCGGCGAGACTCGATGCACCGACAATATGCACGTCGTTCTCAACGGCTTGTCGAGCAACCTCCTCGGGTGTGGAGAACATGGGCGATAGATCCACATCAAAACCGACGTCTGCAAAAGCTGTAGCAACGACCTTGGCACCCCGGTCATGTCCATCTTGGCCCATCTTTGCCACGAGTATTCGAGGGCGACGGCCATGTTCTTCGACAAAGCGCTCAATATCCATTGCGATTTGTTTCCAGTTTTCGTCCTGCTCGTAAGCGGCACCATAAACACCTGAAACCGTCTGTGCACTTGCGACAAAGCGGCCGAAGTGCGTTTCAAGCGCGTCTGATATTTCTCCCACGGTAGCACGGTGCCGCGTAGCTTCAACAGCAAGAGCGAGCAAATTGCCCTCGCCCGTCTCGGCGGCCTTCGATAAGGCACTTAAACACGCTTCAACCGATGCAGCATCACGCGAGGACCGGATACGATCGAGTCTTTCAATCTGTGAGTCTCGAACCGCATCATTGTCGACTTCGAGGATATCAACCTCGTCCTGTTCGCTAATCTGATATTTGTTAACGCCAACGATGACATCTTCACCACGATCAATACGTGCTTGCTTCTTGGCCGCCGCTTCTTCAATGCGGAGCTTTGGAAGACCTGTCTCGATCGCCTGGGCCATACCACCGGCATCCTCGACCTCGGCGATGAGTGCCCGGGCTTTCTCCGCAATCTCATTGGTCAGTGACTCCATCATGTACGAGCCACCCCACGGATCCACAACCTGGCTGATGCCAGTCTCCTCTTGGAGTACTAGCTGAGTGTTACGAGCAATGCGGGCGGCGAAGTCTGAAGGCAACGCAATGGCTTCATCAAGCGCATTGGTATGCAGGCTTTGTGTGCCACCAAATACAGCAGCCATTGCCTCTATCGTCGTTCGGACAATGTTGTTGTAAGGGTCCTGCTCGGTGAGTGACCAGCCAGATGTCTGACAATGTGTCCGCAACATGGAACTTTTAGGGTTTTCGGGTGAGAACTCACCCACAATTTCTGCCCATAGCAAACGAGCCGCCCGCATTTTGGCGATTTCCATGTAGAAATTCATGCCAATACCCCAGAAGAACGAGAGTCTGGGAGCAAATTCATCGATATTGAGACCGGCCGCTATGGCAGTGCGGATGTATTCCTTACCGTCGGCTAGGGTGTATGCCAGCTCTAGCGCGGCGTTAGCGCCCGCTTCCTGCATATGGTAGCCAGAGATCGAAATGGTGTTGAACTTAGGCATGTTCTTGGAGCAATAGGCAATGATATCGCCAATGATGCGCATGCTCGGAACCGGTGGGTAAATGTAGGTATTACGCACCATAAATTCTTTCAAAATGTCGTTCTGAATCGTTCCCGCAAGCGCTTCAGGACCGACGCCCTGCTCTTCCGCAGCGACGATATAGCCCGCAAGCACAGGCAGTACCGCTCCGTTCATCGTCATGGATACTGATACCTTGTCCAGCGGAATGCCGTCGAACAAGATCTTCATATCCTCAACCGAATCGACAGCAACACCCGCCTTGCCCACATCACCTGCTACTCGTGGGTGATCGGAGTCGTATCCTCTGTGGGTTGCGAGATCAAAGGCAACAGAGACACCCTGGCCACCCGCCGCCAGTGCCTTGCGATAGAACGCATTACTTTCCTCCGCCGTCGAAAACCCGGCATATTGACGAATAGTCCAACGCCGACCAGCGTACATAGTCGCCTGCGGTCCTCGAATGTAGGGACTGAGCCCAGGCATAGTGTCCGTGTAAGGAAGCTCAGCCGTGTCCTCAGCGGTGTACAGCACCTTCATTGGAATATCTTCAGGAGTAAACCAGGTGAACTCGTCAGGCGTGAGGCCCTTGCTTTGCTTTTCGACCAGTGCTGCCCAAGCAGCCTTGGTTGCCTTATCAGGGTTGTAAACCGACATCAGTGATCTCCCTGCTGCGGCTCAGACAATTCAATTAGGACGCCGTCACAGCTCTTGGGGTGAATAAAGATCACCCGTGCGCCGTGAGCGCCCGGCGTCGGCTCATCACCAATGAACTGATACCCCTTCTCTTTCAACCGAGCTACGTCGGCATCAATGTCATCAGTCCTAAAACAGAGATGATGAATACCGCCTCCCCGCTTTTCGAGGTATTTCGCGATGGCGCCCTCGCCACGAAGCGGATGGACCAACTCAATACTGGTGGGTGGTAGCGGGAAAAACGCCGTCGACGTCTTAGCAGCCTCGACTTCCTCAGTGCCCTCATACTCCAGCCCAAAGTCGGCCATAAAGCGCTGAATCGCCGCCTCGAGGTCAGGGACCGCAATAGCGATATGATCTAAACCTGTGATCATTGGATGCTCCGTTTCTAAATCACGCTGTCAAGCAGGTCCTGAGTGCTCTTAGCACGTCGGGCTGCGAGTTCTTCCTCTGAGACGTCTTCAGGCTTCTCGTCGGGCGTCACTTTGAAGATAGGTTGCCCCTTCTTAATGATCACCCCGTCTCCCTCTACCAAGACTTCGTCAATTCTACCGTCAAAGGGTGCATTGACCTTGTTGAACATCTTCATGACTTCAACAATGAACAAAGGGTCGCCCGTCTTGAAGGTCGATCCTGCCTCGACATAAAGCGGCTCACCAGGCGCTTCCCGACCGTAGAACATGCCACCACTGGTAGCCACGATCTCATCGGACTTTGCGACTGGTGGAGGCGCTAGGGCTTTTGCCATTGCGTCCTGATGCGCATCGTCTAAAAGCCGATCAGGAATGTGAATACTTAGGTCAGAGTTGACCTCAAGCTCATAAAACCCGGTCTGTACAGCCATGGCGGGTAGCAACAGTAGAAGCGACAGGCCTGCCTGGTGTCCTGCATGCGCCGCCTGAATTGCCCGCCATTGATCATCGGATAAGTTATCCGCTGAGTTTTCCCCTAAATGGTTGGCTAACGTCTCCCACGAGTCGACATTCAAGGCCTTGGCAGCGTCCATGTAAAAGGCCTCGGCCGTTTCCAAAAGGTGCGCGTCCTGCGACCAGATCTTTTCAGATGCCGCAGCTGAACCCTCACTATCGAGGTTCAAGAAATGATAGGTATCGACCAGAAGATCGACAGGATTTTCCGTAAAGCTCACACGACCATTATCAAACGCAAAAGCGTCTTTATTGGCGCTGAGCCAGCCCGACAACGTGTGTGGGCAGGCCAAAAGCTTTTCAATGGGGCGCAAAACCAAGGTCTTCTTTGCATCGAGAACACCGGCGCCACTGCTGGAATTAGCGCGGGCATAACCCCGCCACGCAGCTTCAAGATCGATCTTACGCGCGGCTGCAGCGAGCTCACCTACGGCCGTCAGATACGGCACAATGAATTTTGTTGTGGGCCGGGCGTGCACCGTTCGGCTCAGGAACCAATGAACCAGGCCATAGTGGAAATTGAGGTTGGTACTTAAGTCTCGACCACGCAGCGTCGTGACCCGCAGGATCTCAGCCATTTCCTCATAAGCCGTGAGTCGGCTGTCTCCCACACTCAGAATCAGCGCGATGTTGGAGTCATAGGCACCCGCAAGCGTGTACTTCATGAATACATCAGTGTCCGGATTATGGACACAGATGCCCTGATCATCACGAATTTCGCCTTCGATCGCGTCTGACCAATGCTCAATTTGCCCCCCAGCATGCGGTTGCAAGGCATCATTGGTGGCATTCATCCGTGCTTCAAGGCTGTCATTGTTGCGCAACACACGCTCTGGCGGCGGCAGCTTGGGTCCGTGCGCGGCCAACAAAACCATCGCCTCAACCAGTGAATTGACAGTGAAACCCTCATCGCTGCTGTCGGGATTACTGAATTTAAGTGCATAGCAGAGCTCTGAGACGCGGTGCTCTACCTGAATACGTGTGTTCATCTCCATAAAAAAGTGACTATCAGTATCGACAATGCACTCGAAGGTAGAGACCGAATCAAGACCTACAGCCGCACCAAAACGAGAAGCTTCCTCTTCCATGGTATCCAGAGTGACAACATCAGCTCTCAGCACTGCCGCTTCATCCTTCAGTCCTGCGGCCTCCGCTTCCTCTGCCGCTTGAATGAGGGATTCGCGTGTTACGGAGACTTCGAGCAGCTTTTGCTCGTGCATTTGCAGTGAGCAGTCACGACCGCCCAGCGTGGTGCACCACTCTCCGTTACCAATCACTTGGATTTCCTGGTGGCGTGTTGACTCGATGTTGAGTTCAACCAAGACATTCTTGTTATCACCAACGCCTGAGGCCTTTACCTCCTGCAAAATCTCCTTGACGAGCTCACCAGTGCGCTCAGCTTCGCCCCGCTCAACAATCCGCTGCCCTTTACCACCGCCACCGCCAATGGCTTTTAAGCGCACGCGGTTGTTAGGGTACTTGTCGTTCATCCCCTGAACGGCCTCTTGCAGCGTCTCGATAAGCTCGTCAATGGTGTAGAGATCAATACCCGCCTTGTAAGACGCACCGAGCACGCGATCAGCCAAGTCCTCGAGCTCACCAGTGGCCAGATCCACGTTATCGAGGCCCTTTTCGCGACATACATCGCCTAGTGCTTCAGCTGTGGGGTATTTCTTCAGCAGGGTAAGCGCCGTTGCGTTGTCGACGCCAGGCGTTACCGACACGCCTGACTTAAGCGCGGTGCGCTTGGCTTCGTCCTTTAAGCCCGCCTGACGAACAGTTCGAGAGCAAGGCCCAATAAAGTTAAGACCTGCATTCTCCATAGACGCGACCATCGTCTCGTCTTCCGCCATGAAGCCGTAGCCTGCGAATATCGCGTTATAGCCGTGGTCGTGGGCGATCTGAATAATCTCAGCGATACGCGCCTCGCGATCAGCCTTGTCGACGCCTGAATAATCACTGACACGATGGACCCGGTTCGGATCACCAATGACGCGAAGCTCAGGCGCGATGGCGCGCGGGTAGACAATAGAGTCCTTCTCAGAGAGCAAAATGCCGTAGTCGTTGATTCCCATCTCAGCAAAAACGTCCATGGCTTCCTTTCTGATGGGACCACGGCAGATGATGAGTGGCTTAATGTGAGTACAGTCAAATTGACGCACCCAAGCAGAGCCGCTGTTGCCAAGACGACGGTCTTGGTGAATCAGCGCATTATGTAAGTAGTGTTCGTTTGACACAGTAAAACTCCAATATAACTCGCTGATTTTTAATGAAATTCGCGCTGCACACCACCCATAGGCTCGGGCGTGTAGTGGCGCAGGCAGAACATGAGGTGTTTTGCAATTACGGCTCTAAGGTCAGAGGGCATAACGATTTGCGATACTGAACCAAGGCTCAGTGCCTCTTCTGGATTCATAATTTCACGCTCGTAACGTTTCGCCAGATCGGCTTCGGCTGCTTTGGCCCACTCGGATGCCGCAGCTGACGCCTGATCATCCGCATCGGCCTCTGACACACCTTGGTTCATCAAGTCAGCCTTTGTATCGGCAGTGCGTTTGGGTATCGCCGCACGGATCGCTTTCAGTTCGTCTTTGTAAACGTACTCAACGCCCGCGGGACCCATTACGGCTACGCGCGTCGTTGGCAACGCAACCACCAGATCCGCGCCTGTTGGGTAGTTGTTGTATGACGCATAGGCACCGCCAAACGCGTTTCGAATCAGAATGAGGAAGCGCGGTGTTCTCAGGTCAACAATGGAGTCCAGCATGGCCCTACCCGCTTGCACAATGCCGCGGTGCTCCTGCTCTCGGCCAGGAAGGAAGCCTGTCGTATCCTCTAAAAACATCACGGGTATGTTGTAGAGGTTGCAAAAACGAATGAATCGCGCGTTCTTTAATGCCGCATCAATGTCTATCTGACCCGACGAAACGGCCGAGTTGTTAGCAACGAAGCCAACAACATGACCTCCAATTCGGCCAAGGCAGGTGATCGTATTCTTAGCCCGCTCCTCCTGTATCTCGAGGAAATCCCCGTGATCACAGAGTTGCTGGATGATAATTGAGCTGTCGACAGGCGTATTAAAGCCTGTAGGCGATTCGAATGCGGTTCTCAATAGCGTGTCGATGTCGCTGGTACTGCGGTCTATTGGATCCGAGCACGCCTGAACCTCAGGGGCGTTGGCGTTGCTATCGGGCAAATAGCGCAGGATTTCTCGAACTTTACGCAGCGCTGCAACTTCATCTTCGACGACAAAGTCTGTCACTCCAGTTTGGCTATGGACTCCAGGGCCACCCAGTTCATCAGGTGTGATGTCTTCACCCAGAACTGACTTAACGACGCCGGGGCCGGTCAGTCCAAAAAACGTATCCTTAGGCTGTATGAGGAAACTACCTTGACGAGGTAAATAGCTTCCACCACCCGCGTTGAAGCCGAACATGCACATGATGCTTGGAACGACGCCTGAGATCTTACGCAGACCCGTAAACGCCTCAGCGTATCCATCCAAGCCACCCACACCCGCGGGGATGTAGGCGCCTGCAGAATCATTCAGGCCAATCAGTGGAATCTGCCGCTCTCCGGCAAGCTCAAACAGTCGAGCAAGCTTTTCACCATTAGTTGCGTCCATTGAACCGGCTCGAACGGTGAAATCATGCCCGTAGATCGCGACATCGCGCCCGTCTATGGAGCCAATCGCGGTAACAAGCGAGGCACCGTCAAGGTTTGGACCCCAATTCTGGTAAAGAATGGTGGGCTCCTCATCGACCAAGAATTCGATGCGCTCCCAAACGGTCATTCGATTTTTGCTGTGTTGACGCTGAATATTCCGATCGG
>WTJR01000058.1 GCA_011524755.1 Halieaceae bacterium
CTATTAGATAGGCTCACATTCGACGTGGTGAATATGCCGCCGCTGCGTGCGAGAGACGGTGACATAACACTGCTGGCAGAGCACTTTGCTGTTCGTTTCGCCGCTGAGTCAGGATGGCATCATTTTCCCGGGTTTTCGCCTAACGCTAAAAACGAACTATATCGCTACGAATGGCCGGGCAACGTCCGCGAACTTCGAAATGTCATCGAGCGTTCACTGCACCGACAAGGTGAAGATGAAGGGCAAATTGCTGAGCTGGTCATCAACCCCTGGCCCCGTGGACAGACGGAAATAACTGAATCACCGCCTCCAGAAACTCCGGCGACAAAGGTGCTGAACTCGGAACTCCCCAGAAATCTGCGAGCAGCACTCGACCAACAAGAAGCGTCATGGTTGGAGCAGGCGCTAGACCAAACAGCCAACAACCAAAAGCAAGCGGCAGCATTACTGGGATTGAGCTACGACCAAATCAGAGGTCTCATGCGAAAACACGGACTCCGGAGTCGTTCACTACGCTCTTAGCTGTCCAGAACGGACTGATAAACCTTCAAATTCCCCTCAACCATGGCATCGATAGAAAACTCTGAATGAGCTAGATGACTGCCACCTGCACCGAGCCTATCGCGAAGCGCTTGATTGGAGAGTAAGGCGTCTAATGCGCTCAGTAGCCCTGCCTCATCGGCTATGTCAAAGGTAATGCCGTTCACGTCATCGAGGACGATCTCAGGGATACCGCCTGCCCTTGCCGCCACGACAGGCACAGCAGACGCTGAAGCCTGCAATAACGCCACCCCTAAACCTTCTCGCTCAGCGGGATGAACGACGGCATAGAGGTTGGGAAACACACGGTGTAAATCATTACGGAACCCCGCCATTTTTACTCGTCCTTCAAACTCCGGTTGAGCGACGCGATCCGTCAGCTCCGTGGCGAGCGGACCTTGACCAAAAATCAGCACCTGCAGCTGCGGATGCGCCTTAAGCAACTGAGGCAGGATGTTCAGCAGATATTTGTGGCCTTTTCGCGGGATCAGTTGCGCGATAACCCCAAGCGTTTTTGCGTTACTCGGCAGGGAAAACTCAGTCTCAAACCAGTCTTTATCGGCTTCTGTGCTGTAGGCGTCGGCATTAACGGCGCTTCGCACTGTTTCAATCTTTGAGGCATCAACCCCGCAAGATACCAATACGCTGCCGATTGCCTTTGAGATAACAATCACGCGGCCGTAGAGCGCATATTTGAAAGGCGAAAGGACCCGAGACTCTTTATTATCGACCCGTCGCGAGAGAATCGCCGGGATCCCCGCGATACGCGCTGCGAGCCCACCATAGATATCGGCACCACGCCGACTGTGAATATGGACGAGATCCGGTTTTTCCGCTTTTAGGATTCGCATGAGCCGGGGCACTAAACCTAGATCCAGATCACCGGTCATCTTAATGGCGTGAACGCGCGCACTCCCCGCCACGGCCGTCGCAATATCGGAGCCTGTAGGACAGACGAGGACGTTCTCTACGCCTCTGCGGGCAAGCCCCTCATTGAGCCAGACAACCTGCTGAGCGCCACCGTAAAGGTAACGCCCTGCTTCGACATGAAGTACTTTCACTGCGTTGACTTACTCACCTAGGTCAGCAATTGCTCTTGCTTGGCAAAATCTAGCGTCGCATTAACGGCAATAGTTAATTTATCGATGAGTTCATCGACATGCTCACGCTGAAGAATCAGTGGCGGACATAGAGCAACACGGTTACCACCCAACGGCCGAATAATAAGCCCCGCAGCTTCAGCCGCCTTCGCGCAATATTGGCCCACAGCCATACCTTCAAACGGCTGCGCCGTGGTCTTATTGGAAACCAGTTCGAGCGCACCGATCATTCCCTTTCCAGACACCTCGCCCACCAGCGGGTGATCACTAAACGCGCTTAGCCGCTCCTGAAGGTACTCGCCGACCTGCGCTGCGTGCTCAAACACATTATCCCGCTCATAAATTTCCAGCACTTTGTGGGCGACTGCACAACCCAGCGGATGTCCGCTGTAGGTGTAACCATGGCCGAATACACCCATATCCGATGCGGCGCTCTCAACCGCCTCGACGAAATCACTACTAACAACCGCAGCGCTTACAGGCACGTACGCCGAACTCAGCGCCTTTGCAAACACCATCATTTCAGGACGCATCCCCATGGCATTGGCACCAAAATCTGTTCCCAGACGGCCAAACCCGCAGATGACTTCATCATCCCACAGCGCAACGCCGTATTTATCCAGAACTGCCTGAATGGCTTCGTAATAACCCGCAGGAGGAATCAGTACACCACCCGCCCCTGACACCGGCTCAGCAATCATCGCGGCAACCGTCTCTGGACCGGCAGCAACAATTTGCTCGTCGAGCTCGCGTGCTCGCCGCGCGACGAATTCCGCTTCGCTCTCACCTGGATTGGCTGAGCGATAAAAGTGAGGGGATCCGGTTCGGATAACGCCCAAGGCATCGAATGGTAGCTGGAAGTGGTTGTGGTTAGTGGGTATGCCTGTCAGCGAGGCCGACGCCACCGTAACACCGTGGTAGCCCTTATCTCGCGCAATGATTTTTGTGCGTTGCGGCTGGCCGGTCGCCGTGGCGTGATAACGAATCATCTTGACCAGCGTGTCATTAGCGTCTGATCCACTGTTACCCAAAAACACACGAGCGTTCTTCATCGGCACCATGCCGGCGAGCTTGTCTGCCAGCATCATGGCGCTGTCATGGGTCTTGCCGCCGAACATATGACTAAAGCTGAGCTCACGCATCTGTTGCGTCGCCACTTCGATAATCTCTTCGTTGCCGTAACCCAGTGAGGTACACCAAAGACCAGCCATGCCCTCAAGGTAGCGCTTACCTGAGCGGTCATAGATGTATGGCCCTTCGCCGCGCGCAACGACCATTTGCTCCGCTGCGGATGGATTTGTCGTCGGATACAACATGGATGTCATGGCAATCCCCCTAGGATCTCAGCCTCTATTTTGATCGCTATTTTCGTGCACTTATGAGCATCAAAAATAGTACACGCTGGGGTTGGTTTTGTCCGCACAGACCCATTGGCCTTGAAAAGGAACAGTGCTACACGCAACTTCTTTTTACCGGCCGGTTGTTTTGGTGAAGGACCCGCGAGTGGGGCTTCGAATAGAGCTCTATCGCGCCTTGGTTCGCTCCTTCCCGCAACGCTCACAGCGCTGACGCATGACAACTTCGCCTCGGAGCAAGGCGAGACTATCAGGCCTAATCTGCCGCCACTTGTGTCGGCCACGAAGGCAGGAAAGAGACTCTTTTCCTGTCATGCACTAGGAGGGCGTATACAGCGTGCGATCTACAGCTACCTGCCAGGATGTCATCCGCTCGGCACGCTCAGCATCATTCAATCTAACCTCGAAGGCCCGATCTGAGCGCCAAACACGTGCAATCTCGTCAGCACTGGCCCAGACGCCCTCGCCCAGACCCGCTAAAAAGCAGGCACCTGCGACCGTCGTTTCGATGACCTCAGGGCGGGTAATTGGTCGATTAAGGTAATCTGATTGGAGTTGCATCAGAAGATTATTGGCCGATGCGCCGCCATCGACCTTCAAGGCTGTCATCGGCTGACCAATATCGGCCTCCATCGCCATGAGAATATCGACATTTTGAAGTGCCATAGCGTCTAGCGTTGCGCGCGCTATCTCGCCCTTGCCCGAGCCACGTGTTAACCCAGTCAAGGTACCGCGAGCCTCTGGTGCCCAATAAGGGGCGCCCAATCCAGCAAGTGCTGGTACAAACTCCACGCCGCCGGCACTCTCCACGCTCTCAGCCAGTGCCTCAATATCTGCCGCCTGGTCGATGATGCCCAATTGATCCCTCAGCCACTGCACTGCAGCCCCGCAAACAAAAGCACCGCCCTCTAGCGCGTAAACCGCATCCTGCCCCTCGAGTTGCCAGGCCAGGGTACTTAATAGACCCGAGTCAGAAGCGATGGGGCTAGTGCCCGCATTCATCAGGATGAAGGATCCCGTGCCGAAGGTGCATTTCGCATCGCCGGGATCAAAGCAGGCCTGTCCAAATAAGGCAGACTGCTGGTCTCCAGCGACACCTGACACGGGCAATCCATCAGGCAAACCCGGAACACCGCTTGTAACGGCAAACCGGCCACTGGAAGGACAAATTTCGGGGAGAATGTCACGCGGCACGCCAAAGATATCGAGTAACTCCGGGTCCCAATCTAGGGTTTCAAGTGACATCAACGAGGTACGCGAGGCGTTCGATACATCGGTTTTATGCACTTTGCCATTGCTGAGACGCCACATGAGATAGGTGTCGATGGTACCGGCCAGCAGACGGCCCTCGGCCAAAAGTGCTTTCGCGTTTGGTGCGTTATCGAGTAACCATTTGAACTTAGTGGCAGAGAAGTAAGGATCGAGCACAAGTCCACTTTTGGCTTTGATGAGCGCTTCATGACCCGCGGCCTTGAGACTCTCGCAGACATCGGTGGTTCGCCGACACTGCCAGACGATGGCGTTATGTACCGCTTCTCCCGTCTGAGAATCCCACAGCACCGCCGTCTCTCGCTGGTTGGTGATGCCAATCGCAGCGACCTGCGAAACCGCGTATTGCGTATCGGAAAAAATGGCGGTTAAGCCTTTTAATACGGACTGCCAGATACTCTCAGGATCGTGCTCAACCCATCCTGGCTGCGGGAATATCTGCGGAAACTCATGGTTCACCGATGTCAGCAACCTGCCATCGGTGTCCATCAGCGCAATGGTTGAGCCTGTGGTGCCCTGATCAATCGCTAAAATGAGGTCAGTCACACCACGCGCTCCCTACCATTGCTGTTTTGTTGTTATGCGGCGGTATAGCCTTCGATCGCCTTAATCTCGAGGTAATCCGTGAAGCCATGAGCACCCCACTCTCGGCCATTACCTGACTGCTTGTAGCCACCAAAGGGAATATCGGGGCCACCGCTTGCGCCATTGATGTGGATATTGCCAGCACGGATCCGAGCCGCCACCGCACGAGCATGGTCCATATCACCGCTCTGGACATAACCTGCAAGGCCATAAGGCGTGTCATTAGCAATGCGAATCGCCTCTTCCTCTGAATCGTAAGGAATCATGGTCAGCACAGGGCCAAAGATCTCTTCACGAGAAATGGTCATGTCATTGTTTGCTTCAGAGAACACCGTGGGCTTAACGTAATGACCTGCATCAACACCCTCGGGAAGTCCTGTGCCGCCACACACCAGCTTCGCTCCCTCATCAATGCCTTTCTGGATGAGTCCCTGAATCTTGTCCCACTGAACCTTAGAAACCACAGGTCCCATCGTCGTGTCCTTGCTCGCGGTATCGCCAACAACCACTGACTGAGAAACAGCCGCTGCAATTTGCTCGGCCTCAGCCAATCGGCTACGCGGCACCAACATACGCGAAGGCGCATTACAGGACTGTCCGGTATTGTTGTACATGTGGAGCACACCACGTGTCACCGCCGCCTCAAGATCGGCATCATCGAGAATAATATTCGGTGACTTCCCGCCAAGCTCCTGAGTAACTCGCTTAACCGTCGGCGCTGCGTTCTGTGCCACCAGCGAGCCGGCGCGTGTTGATCCGGTAAACGACATCATGTCGACATCAGGGTGCTTAGAAAGCGCTGTTCCCACCCCGGGCCCGTCGCCATTGACCATGTTGTAGACCCCTGCTGGAACCCCTGCCTCATGCATAATTTCGGTGAAGATATACGATGAAAGTGGCGCTACTTCGCTGGGCTTGAGCACCATCGTACAACCAACTGCCAGCGCTGGAGCCACCTTGCAGGTGACCTGGTTCATGGGCCAGTTCCATGGCGTAATCAGGCCACAGACGCCGATGGGCTCCTTGACCACGCGATGCGCACCAAGGTCCTCAGAGAAGGAAAAGTTTCGTAGGATCTTTGCCGCTTCCGTGATGTGGGCGAGGCCTGCGTATGCCTGAGCTGTCGATGCCAGAGAGATGGGTGCACCCATCTCTTCGCGAATCGCCTCAGCGATTTCACCAATTCGCGACGTGTAGATCTCTGCAATTTTATCCAGCAGTGCGGCGCGCTCTTCCACCGATGTCTGGCTAAAGGTCTCAAAAGCGGCTTTCGCTGCCGCTACCGCAGTGTCGACATCAGTCTCATTACCAATGGCAATGGTGGCGCACTGCTCTAGGGTCGCTGGATTCTCGACCGCTAAGGTATCGCTTCCAGACGGTGCGACCCAGGCGCCATTGATGTAGAACTTAGTGTAATCACGCATTGTTTTTCTCCAGTAAGTGAAACGACGTCATATTATTTAATTAATAGCTCAACTCTACTGCAGAACACGACTCGGATGCATCCCATCCACATAACCCATAAAAGGTGTGTGTATGGAATAGCCCAGAAGCGCCTGTGTTCTGCTCGGTAAGCGCGCCACCGTCTCCGGCGGTACGGCCAACAGCATCGTCTCCAACGGACGCGCCCAGCCAGCACAATATTGCGGGGTGACAATCAAGCGATCGGTGTCGGTCTGATTCGCACCGCCGCGATGCCAGACATCACTACGCATGATCATTACGGATCCGGCTTTCATGGTGGCCTTCACGCATTCAATTTCACCCTGCGAAGTCTCAGATAAGTCCTCAAGCTGTCCGAAATGCTCGTCTTGCAGGCGACCCGCTATGTCGGGGGCATCCCATTGATGACTGAACGGTAGGACCTCGGTGGCACCGTTCATGTCAGTGGTGTCATCGAGCGCCCAGAACACGGAAATACCGAAAATTCCATGTGGTTGAGGTACGGAGATGTGGCCATCGTCGGTATGCCAGGGCTGAACCGTCTCTCCGGGATGCAAATTAATCGATAAACAGGCTGAGAGTAAGCAGGACTCGCCGAGGAAGTGCTCCGCAAACGCCATCGCCAAAGGATGCTCGATCATGCCTGCGAAACGGTCAGATTTTGCTAGCAAGGCATAAAGTCTATGACTGCTCGTGCCTTCAAATACATTTCGCCCCGTTGGCGATACCGCCATGAAGCGCTCGAGAATCTGACGATAGTCATCACAATCGCTTGGTGACAGTACGTCTTCAATAATCACATAGCCGCGATCGTGAACATCGATCAAAGCGGCTTCAAACTTGTCTGCCGGCAACCAGGGTGCTACGGACGCTATGTGCGCAGAAGAGGTTTCGGGGACATAGCATTCGTTCATGGGTACGTCTCGAGTTGGTGCAAGATCAAGGTTTGATTCATAATTGTTTCACACGAACATACTGAGGCTTCAAAAGTGAATCAAGCAGTAGATCTAGACGAACTCACACTCTTTCGCGATATGGCACGCCGTGCCTTTGAAAAGGAAATTTCGCCCTACTACGAGGAGTGGGAACACAACCACATGGTGCCTCGCGAGCTCTGGAATACGCTCGGACAAGCCGGCCTATTGTGCCCCGACGTTGACGAGGCGTATGGCGGTGCAGGGACTACGCCCCACGTGACACTGGCTATGATCGAGGAACTATCCCGAATGGGCTTTGGTGGCTTCGCGTCTGGCTACGGCATTCACTCAAACATCATTGCGCCCTACCTCAGTCGACACGGTACAGAGGCTCAAAAAGCGCATTGGCTCCCACGCATGGTGACCGGTGAGGTCGTGGGTGCACTTGCCATGACCGAGCCCGGTGCAGGTTCAAACGTGCAAGGAATTCGAACCAACGCTGTTCGAGACGGCGATGAGTGGGTACTCAACGGCTCGAAGATCTTCATCACAAACGGTATTCACGCCGATCTCGTAATCGTCGCAGCCATCACCGACCCTGGCAAAGGCGCGAAAGGAACATCGCTGTTCCTGGTCGATGCGCATGCGCCAGGCTTCGAAAAGTCGAAGAAAATCGAGAAGATTGGCCAGCACACATCGGATACGGCGTTGTTGTTCTTCACTGATGTTCGCCTACCCGCCGATGCCTTGCTGGGTGAGGTCAACAAAGGCTTCGCCATCCTGATGGATGAACTGCCCCGTGAGCGCTTGGGCATTGCTGCCCAAGCCGTTGCGGCCTCTGAAGGTGCCTTGGATATCACCATCGAGTACGTCAAAGAACGCGAGGCCTTTGGTCAGAAGGTAGGTCAATTCCAGAATACGCGATTCAAGCTTGCTGACGTGAAAACTCAGGTAGCTGTGAATCGCGCCTTCTACGAGCAGTGCGCGAACAAGTATGCGACCGACGAACTGACAACCGAAGAAGCAGCGATGTTGAAGCTGGCAAGCTGTGAGATGCAATGCGACGTTGCAGATCAATGTCTGCAGCTCTTTGGTGGCTACGGCTATACCACGGAATATCCCATTTCCCGGTTTTATGTCGATGCTCGTATTCAGACAATCTACGGTGGCACCTCGGAAATCATGCGCGAACTGGTGGCTCGATCCATCTTGGGTCGCGAATAAAGCGGACAGGAATAATTTTATGAGAATGAATGTCATAAGCCGGCTCGTTTTGCCGGCTTTTTTTGTTTTAAACACGGGTACAGCACTCGCCTCGGACGAGTCTCTCGACGCCGTTATTAGCAATCATTGGGACTGGGTATTGGAGCAATACCCGGAGTATCGGCGCGAATACGGTGACATGTCGGGTAATCAAAGCTGGACCGACCTGAGTGCTGAGGTACTGGAGCGTCGCAATGAGGACACCAAGGCATTTATTGATGACCTTGATCGTATTGACCCTGCGTCCTTGAGTGAAACGGCGCAACTCAATCAGCGAATGCTCAAAACATCGCTGCAAGAAGAGGTGGAGTCGTATGAAAGCGGCCTTCACCTGATTGCACTGAACATGCGAAGTGGGCCACAACACCGCTACACCATGGTGGAGCGTCTGCCCATGGCGACAGAGACCGACTATGTCGACTGGCTTGCCCGCCTCGAGAACCTCCCGGCTCAACTCGAGCAATACCAGGCCTTATTGCAGGACGGTGTCGACCGCGAACGGACACAAGCGCGCATTATCATTGAACGCGTACCCAACCAGCTCGACGCGCTCATCGTGGATAACCCAGAGGACAGTCCTTTTTGGGGCGTCTTCGAGAACATGCCTGCATCAATCAGCCCTGAGTCCGCAGCTGAGCTTAAATCGTCTGCGCGAGTCATCATTGCCGATCAGCTGACCCCAGCGTATGCGGAGTTCAAACGCTTCATCGAGGAAGAATATCTTCCTAAGACACGAGCGCGCCCGGGTATTGGCACCCTACCCGGTGGCAAGGCGGTGTATGCGATGTTGGCGAGACACTTCACCACAACCGACATGACCCCTGAAGAGATACACAACATTGGCCTCTCAGAGGTGGCGCGTATCCGTGGTGAGATGGAAGAGGTCATCGAAGAAGTAGGCTTTGACGGTGACATCAATGCGTTTAATGACTTCCTGCGCACCGATCCGCAGTTCTATTACGAGACGGCCGAAGAACTGCTCGAGGGTTATCAAGCAGTTTCCAAACGCCTCGATCCTGAACTGGTAAAGCTATTTGGAAAGCTGCCGCGGATGCCTTATGGGGTACGACCCATCGCACCAGAGCTCGCCCCGGATACAACAACCGCTTTTTATATGCGGCCTGCCCTCGATGGAAGCCGTCCCGGTTGGTACTACGTGAATCTCTACAAACCCGAGGTTCGGCCGAAGTATGAGATGGAGGTGTTATCAGTGCATGAGAGCGTACCTGGACACCACCTGCAAATTGCCTTAGCGCAGGAAATTGAGGGGCTTCCTGAGTTTCGTCGCAACAGCAGTGTCACCGCCTTTATTGAGGGATGGGGACTGTATTCCGAGCGCTTGGGCTATGACATGGGGCTGTATAAAGACCCCTACTCCCGATACGGACAGCTGATTTATGACATGTGGCGGGCAGTACGGCTTGTTGTCGATACCGGCATTCACTATTTCGGCTGGTCGCGCCAAGAGGCCATCGACTACTTCAAGGACAATGCGGCTAAAACCGAGGCTGACATTATCAATGAGATCGATCGCTACATTGGCTGGCCCGGTCAGGCCCTCGCTTACAAAATTGGTCAGCTCAAAATGTTAGAACTCCGCGCCAAAGCCGAAGACGAATTAGGTGACCGATTTGATATTCGTGCCTTTCACGATGAGCTATTGGGCGCAGGTGCGATTCCGCTTGATGCGCTCGAAAACCGCATGAATCAATGGATTGCTGCTGAAAAAGCGAAGCTCTGAATCAATCAGCCGAGGGCAGGTGTAACACTCCCTCGGCAAACAGCCTGCAGTTCCCCGAGAGTTGCACACGATCACCTTTGAGCTCGCATTTAAGATCACCGCCACGGGGTGAAACTTGCTGCGCCGTGAGCTCATTTTTGCCCAGCCTAGCCGCCCAGTGAGGGGTGAGCTGACAGTG
>WTJR01000053.1 GCA_011524755.1 Halieaceae bacterium
GTGCGAGCCGCCGCCTTCGCCGACTCGAAGCAAAAGTACCCGCCATCATTTATGGGGGTGACAGTGCCCCGGTAAGCCTATCGCTGATCCGCAAGGATCTCGAAAAGCACCTCGAGAAAGAGGCGTTTTACTCAGCGATTATCGAAGTGGCTTACGATGGCAAAAAAGAGAAAGCGATTCTGAAAGCACTTCAGCGTCACCCTGCAAAGGACTTCCCGATGCACGCTGACTTTTTCCGAGTCGAAGAGAACAAGGCCATTAAAGTCTCTATTCCTCTTCACTTCATCAACGAAGACACCTGTGTGGGTGTGAAGCTTGGTGGCGGTCGAATCCAGCACACGGTAAATGAGGTAGAGGTGCTTGCGCTGCCAGCCGACCTTCCAGAGTTTATCGAGGTGGATATGGGCCAAGTGCAGGTAGGCGAGATTGTTCACCTCTCTGATTTGAAGTTGCCCGAGGGTGTTACGTCTACAGCGCTGGCGTTGGGCGATGACCGCGACATCGGTGTAGCCAGTGTACTGGCGCCACGAGGCGGCAAAGGTGCTACCGATGCAGAAGACGAGGCGGGTGACGCTGAGTCAACTGATGACGCACCAAGCGAAGACGCCGGCGACGAGAGCTAATTGCCATGCCCAGCATTCGACTGATTGTCGGTCTGGGTAATCCTGGCGAAAAATATATCGGCACCCGCCACAATGCGGGTGCCGATTTCGTTTCAGCACTCGCAAAACAAAACGGTATCGAGCTCAAGTCCGAAAAGAAGCTTGCAGGACGACTGGGCAGAGGTACTGTGGCGGGACACGATCTGCGTCTAATGATTCCTGACACGTACATGAACCACAGCGGGAAGGCCGTGGGCTTGGCGGCCAAGTACTTCCAGATAGCATCGGAGCAGATCCTCATTGCGCATGACGAGCTAGACATGCCACCCGGTGCTAGCCGTTTCAAGTTCGACGGTGGTCACGGGGGCCATAACGGCCTTCGGGACGTTATTCCAGCCATTGGGGGATCAAAGGCCTTCTGGCGACTGAGGGTTGGCATCGGCCACCCCGGGCAGGCGAGCAAGGTCTCAGGCTGGGTATTAAGCAAAGCCTCCAAAATTGAACAGGGACTGATTGATCTCTCAATTGATGAGTCACTTAGCGCTTTACCACTGCTTCTCGACGGCGAGGACGTGAAAGCCATGACACGCCTTCACAGCAGTGACAAGACGAAAGAAGATTTGTAAGGAGCCTCAGTATGGGCATCAAATGCGGCATTGTCGGTTTACCTAATGTTGGGAAATCGACCCTATTTAATGCACTAACAAAGGCAGGTATCGATGCGGAGAATTTCCCGTTCTGCACAATTGAACCGAATGCAGGCGTTGTGTCGGTGCCCGATCCCCGGCAAGACGCTATTATAAGTCTCGTTAAACCTGAGCGCTCTATTCCGGCAACAATGGAATTCGTTGATATCGCTGGACTGGTTGCCGGCGCCTCAAAAGGTGAAGGACTGGGCAATCAGTTCCTTGCCAATATTCGAGAGACTGACGCGATCGCACATGTTGTGCGTTGCTTTGAGGATCCGAACGTCATCCATGTCGCTAACCAGATCGATCCGCTGGCCGATATTGAAACGATCAACACCGAACTCGCGCTTGCTGATCTAGAAAGCTGTGAAAAGCAACTACAGCGCGTTGTGCGGACAGCCAAAAGTGGCGACAAAGTCGCTGTGGCAACCAAATCTCTATTGGAAGACAAGTTGCTGCCACACCTAAACGAGGCGCTACCGGTGCGAGCTTTAGAGCTCGATGACAATGAACAGGCCCTTGTTAAGACCATGCACCTGTTAACCACGAAGCCGACGATGTACATCGCTAACGTGGCGGAGGATGGATTTGAAGATAACCCTCACCTAGATGCAGTCAGCAACTATGCAGCGAGTGAGGGGGCTGGAGTAGTCGCTATTTGCAACAAGCTGGAGTCGGAGATTTCTGAGCTCGAAGATGATGAGAAACTCGAGTTCCTAGCTGATATGGGAATGGAAGAGTCAGGTCTCGATCGAACGATTCGTGCGGGCTATGCGTTGCTAAATCTTCAGACCTACTTTACGGCCGGTCCAAAGGAGGTGCGCGCTTGGACGATCAAAGTAGGAGCGACAGCGCCGGAAGCCGCAGGCGTTATCCACACAGACTTTCAAAAAGGGTTCATTCGTGCCGAAGTGGTCGCTTACGACGATTTCATTTCCTACCAAGGTGAGTCGGGCGCTAAAGAGGCCGGTAAATGGCGCCTTGAAGGCAAGGAATACACAGTCGCAGACGGCGACGTAATTCACTTCCGATTCAATGTCTGATCCGAATGCGGGCACCTGGAAGTAGTAGCACTCAGTAAATAGAAAAGTGGTGAAATGAGGCGCGAGGGAATTGACCTGTGCACCATTTATCGACACACTACGCGCCCTCGTGGCTACGTAGCTCAGCTGGTTAGAGCACAGCAT
>WTJR01000094.1 GCA_011524755.1 Halieaceae bacterium
TAGCCCTTCACGAAACTTGAGATGTTTCGGCTGGGCTCACCGATGACCTCCACGCGGGAGAAGCGCTTGAGCATTTCATCCCATAGGATCTGTAGTTGGAGCTCTGCCAAGCGGTTTCCGAAGCAACGATGGATGCCGAAGCCAAAGGAAATATGGTTACGTGCATTCTTGCGCTCAAAGTCCAAAACATCTGGGTTCTCGAATTTACGCTCGTCTCGGTTGCCCGATACATACCACATGGCGACCTTGTCACCTTTCTTGATGGTCTTGCCGTGCATCTCGACATCTTCGAGTGCCGTTCGGCGCATGTAGGCCAGTGGCGTCTGCCAGCGAATGATCTCCGCGACGGCGTTGGGAATGAGGTCCCGATTTGCCTTGACCTTGTCCCATTGCTCTGGGAACAGGTGTGAACCATAGATCGATCCCGACATCGAATTCCGCGTAGTGTCATTACCGCCCACGATTAAAAGCAGTAAATTGCCGAGGTACTCGGTCGCATCCATATCCCGCGTGTTTTCGCCATTCGCTAGCATTGTGATGAGGTCATGACCACTGCCGCCAATACGCTCGTGCCAAAGTCCCATGAAATACTCGACGCACTCCATAAGTTCTGCGCGGCGCTGTTCTTCACTTTCTACAATGCCTGTCTCTGGACCTGCAGTCGTGACATCGGACCATCGCGTTAATTTGCGGCGGTCTTCAAACGGGAAATCGAACAGTGTGGCGAGCATCATTGTGGTGAGCTCGATCGATACTGTGTCGACCCAATCAAACTCCTCGTTAATAGGGACACTATCGAGGACGTACTGTGTTCGCTCACGGATCAGCTCTGACATTTTTGACAGGCTGGGTGACGCAACAATGGGTGCTACGGTTCTTCGCTGAACATCATGTTTGGGTTGATCCATTGCGATGAACATGGGCAGCGGGAAATCCTCAGCCGGATTGGGCAGCACAATCGCTGGTTCAGATGAGAATCGATGGTGATCCGTATCAATCGCCATAATGTCCTCGTAGCGGGTGACGGACCAATAGGCACCGACGGGCTCCATGTCATCAGGCCGCTCGTCAGACATCCACGCTTCTTTGCACCAATGCAGTGGATCTTCGTTACGCAATCGCTCAAAAATTGCCCACATCTCCTGCTTTGGCCAGATGAGTGGGTTCGAGGGATCTAGGTCAGCTAGTGGTGTGTTGTAGGCGTAGTCGTGACCTGGCAGTTGAGGCGCTTTGAAGGCTTGGTTCATGAGTGTCTCCCGGACGTTACTCGTCTTCTTGGCAAGCCCTATTTTGATCGTTATGAAGGCCATACCAAACTGTCACTGCTAACAATAGGCGATGAAGCGTCGCAGTCAAGTGTTTAACCATGCCGAGATGTATCACCAAGATGGTTGTTCATCAGTCAATGGTTGCTGCTTCGAGCTCTTCGAAAATAATGTCAACCGTCAGGGTCAGCTGGTCATGACTGAGGGCCTGCTGCCGGCGCTCTGGTGTACTTCGAAACATATGGGGCGTCATCAGCAGGAGGTTTTTCAAATCTTCAGTCCCGACGCTCATTTCGTAGGTGATTTGCTGCTTGGAGACAACTTTGAAGGTCTCTGGATACAGCTTTCTATCGCTTCGTGGCTTGATGTTCGGGTAGATGATCTCGCGGAGCTGGATTAGGTGTCGATCGCCGGGAGTGACTCGAACTAATCTTCCGCGGGGAGCTAATATCCTCCGGAAGGACGAGTAGTCGGGGAACCCGAACATGTCGAAGAGTAAATCGACGCTACCCTCAGCCATGGGAATGTGTCGGTTGCTTCCCACAAACCAGGTGCCGTCACAACGCCTGGCACACTGCAGTACTGCCCACTTCGAAATATCAAAGCCGACGATCGACGTCCGGTTGTCTAAGTCGTTGGGTAGATTCTCCTGAATGTGATGAAGATAGTAACCGTCGCCACAGCCGGCATCCATCAGCGTAATGCGGCCATCGGCTACCGTTGAGCAATAACCTAGCGTGATATCGAGGCAAGCATCGGCTAAGGGTTGATAAAAGTCAGCGTTCAAAAAAGCGGCGCGTGCAGACACCATGTCCTTGGAGTCGCCGGGGTCTTTTGAACGTTTATCTTTGGGACCCAGCAAATTGACGTACCCCTGACGGGCCACATCGAAACGGTGACCGTTCTCACAAATAAGCGACAGCCCATCCATCATCAGAGGCGAAGCGTCTATGGGGCAGCATAGTGCTGGGTGTATTACGAAAGTCATCAGAAGTTAACTCGCTTTACCAACGATGATCCTGAGTCAGTCATCTTTACGTATCAAGCCGTCTGCGGTGAGACAGTGTCCAGAGCGACGGCGTTGACTCCGTTTGAGACTTAGCATCTAGGGGGCTCACTTTCTAACAACGGGGAGTGGACTGTTCGCGTTAAAACATAACTTTAAGGAGAGAAGTTGTGGACAAGATTTTGATTGATATTCCGGCTGTT
>WTJR01000032.1 GCA_011524755.1 Halieaceae bacterium
TCGAACGCCTTGTTCCACTCCAGCGCCGCGTCACGGATCAGGTCACGCCACTCAACGGGGGTCGTGTTCTCGATCCACCAAGTTATAGGCTCAACGGGGTCTGAGATGTCGGCTGATGGGTTTTTCTTAACCAAATGCCAACGCTCCAGCAGATCGCGGTAAGGCGCTGAATCAGTCGAAGTAAGGTCAGTCACCTGTACGTTAAACGATCCGAGTCGTGCATCGGCAAATCGCGGCTGGTAATCGTTTTCGGGAACCGCAATCAAGGTGTGCAGCACCGTGATCGACACATTACGTGCATCAGTCACTGCATCGCTGCCACCGTTCTTAGGCTTGGGGTTATTGAAGACGTACTCGACTTCCACTGCCGAGTTTTCAGGATAATTTTTCAGCGCAAGAATCTGGCTCTTGTCGGAGTCCATCTTACCTACACGGAATCGATCACCATCGTCATCACCGCCACGTCCACGAACCACGTTGGCGAAGGTTTCGGAGAGAAATAGCGAGTCTGCATCGATCAGAATATCGCCCGACTCCTCGTCTTCAGCCGCAACGGGCAAGACCGCGAGTACCGCTCGGGAAATATTTTTGTCAGACGCCCGGGAAATCGCATTGTCAGGGTCAAAATAGTAAGCCGTGTTCTGGCGAACAAACTCGACTTTGTCGAATCGGCGCTCAATGGTGAAAATAAACTGATCACCATACGATCCCGTGAATGCACCGGCATCAACCACGCCATTCATGGTGTGCTTGAAGTAGATAAATTCCTTGTTGATCTGATCGCCTGCGATCAGCATTTTGGTCGCACCCGTCTTGGGGTCTCTGAACAGCGTGAAGAGACCGTCGAACCGATCGGTATCTTCTGTCAGGTCAGCGATGGTTTTTGGTTTTTCTTCTTTTTCCTTCGCTTCGCCATCATCTGAAGAATCCGGGGCCTCTTCTGCCGCAGGCGCGGTCTCTTTGGCCTCGGGCGCCGCAGGCGCATCCTCGGCAAAAACAGGTGTAGAGAGTGTGAATGTCAGAGGAAGCACCAGCAGCAGCTTCCAAAGATCGATACGCTTCATGTTCTTTCCTTTTTTGTGAGTAACGTGAACGTTTTACGGGCGACGTGAACGAGGCCCCCTCGAGCGCTCAACGAGGCGAAGCAAGATACTCCCAGCTACCACTAGAAATCAAAGAAATCCGCTCAAATGCGTCACAGGCTCATCGTGCAAAGCACCACAAGAGCAGTACACTGCGGGCTTGAGTTACGGAGAATTCACTGATGCCAAGCCTCTATCCACCCTTAGAGCCCTATCGAACCGGATATCTGTCGGTAGGTGATGGTCACTCAATCTATTTCGAAGAGAGCGGAAATCCTGACGGAAAGCCCTGCGTTTTTGTACATGGCGGTCCGGGTGGGGGGTCGTCACCCGCAGCAAGGCAGTTCTTTGATCCTGAGCGCTATCGCATTGTTCTCTTTGACCAGCGCGGCTGCGGTCACTCAACCCCCCATGCTTCCTTAGAAGCCAACACAACCTGGCATCTAATCGCGGACATGGAACAGCTGCGCGCGGAACTTGCCATCGATCAATGGTTGGTTTTCGGCGGATCGTGGGGCAGCACGCTCAGTCTTGCCTACGCGCAAAAACATCCTGAGCGGGTCACCGAACTGGTGCTACGAGGTATATTCCTACTCCGCCCGGAAGAGATTCGGTGGTTCTACCAAGAAGGTGCGAGCTCGCTGTATCCGGACACCTGGCAAAACTATCTGGCGCCGATTCCAGAAGATGAGCGATCGGATCTCGTCACCGCCTTTCACAAACGCCTGATTAGTGACGACGAAACCGTGCGCCTCGCTGCAGCCCGTGCCTGGTCAGTCTGGGAAGCATCCACCAGCTTCCTGCATCAGAACGCTGATTTCATGGAAAAATTAGACGAGCCTGAGGCTGCACTGGCAATGGCACGCATCGAGTGTCATTACTTCGTGAATGGCGGGTTTTTCGATTCGCCCAATCAGTTACTCGAAAACATCGACGCCATTCGTCATATACCTACCGAGATCGTTCAGGGCCGTTACGACGTTGTTTGCCCGCCCACAACGGCCTGGGAACTGCATCGAGCTTGGCCCGAAGCGAACTTCCACATGATTGCGAATGCGGGTCACTCTGCTTTCGATCCGGCCAACGCCAGTGCATTAGTCGCGGCGACCGATCGATTTTCAGGTGCTTAGACGGTCGGCTTAATCGCTCTAACCGCGACGAAACTTTTGATGAACTGATCGATGGGCTCACTGCCGCCCCAATCATCTTCATAGAGGCCGGCAATCAAAAAACCAGCATCGAGCTGACCACCGAGTTGATCCCCCAACGAGTGCACAAACTCAATGGGGGCGTCCAACCCAAACCAGGTCTCGCGCTCTTCATCGCTGAGCTTCAAATCAGAGTGAGGCATAGAAAACTTCAATTGAAACGTACCCTGCTTTTCAAGATCGGGATCGAAAAGTCCGTGAATGGGCTTCACAAAACCACTGACGATAGAGCCACCCGGACGCAAGACACGGTAGGCCTCTCGCCATACGGGCTTAATATCCTCGGCAAAGCAGTTAGAGCATGGATGAAAAATAAAATCGAACGCGCCGTCGTCAAAACACGACAAATCGGCCATGTCGCCCTGAATAGTCTCAAGCGCAAGGCCATCGCGATCAGCCACCATCCGGTCCTGTAACAACTGCTTCTCGGAGGCATCAAAAACGGTCACATTGGCGCCGGCTGCGGCCAATATAGGGCCCTGCTGGCCCCCGCCTGATGCGAGGCACAGGACGCGGCAAGATGTCAGTGACGGAAACCATGACGCCGGCACCGGAAGTGAGGGCGTAAGCACCAACTGCCAGTCGCCGTCTCTCGCTTTAGCAATAGCTTCACTACTGACAGGGACCGTCCAGCGATTACCCGACTCGACCAGCCGGTCCCATGCGCGCTGATTAAAATCAAAAACGTTCATCTGCTACTTCTCAGTGGGGTCTTCGCAGGAGGGCTCATCGATAGCGTAAGTTGTCGCGACTCAGCTCACTGACACGGCTTACACCCATCAAGCGCATGTCACGCTCTATCTCAGCCTTCAGGTTCCCCAGTGCACGCTCCACTCCGAGCTGTCCTGCTGCAGCCAACGCATAAAGATACAGGCGACCGCCAGAAACCGCCTTCGCACCAACCGATAAGGCCTTAAGGACATGCGTTCCTCGCTGAATACCGCCCTCACAAACGACGTCAATTTGATCGCCCACCGCGTCACAAATTTCGGCTAATTGATCGAAGGGTGCGCGCGAACCATCCAGCTGTCGCCCGCCGTGATTCGACACCATGATCCCGGTGCAACCAATGTCCACAGCACGCTTGGCATCTTCAACGGACATGATGCCCTTCAAGGCGAACTGTCCGTTCCATTGTGAGCAGAGCTTCTCGGCATCCTTCCACGACATCGTCGGATCTAACATGCTGGAAAAGTACTCACCCACCGAAACTGCCACGTTAGTGCCCTGCTCCACGTGACTCGAGAGATGCGGCATATCGAACTTTTCTTTGGTAAAGAAATTCCAAGCCCAAGCGGGGTGCGTGGCGAAACTCCATGCCGATTGAAGATTTAGCCGAGGCGGCGATGTGAACCCGGTTCTAAGGTCGCGCTCCCGATTGCCACCCGTGATGGTATCCACCGTTAGCGCCATGACGTTGAAGTTCGCAGCGCGTGCTCGCTCAAGCAACGCATCGTTCAGACCTCGATCTTTATGGAAGTAGAACTGGAACATTTTGGGGCCCGGCGCGAGCTCGGCAATTTCCTCAACCGCGACCGTCGCCAGGGATGAGACGCCAAACATGGTGCCAAACTTCGTGGCCGCCTTAGCAACCGCTCGCTCCCCCTCATGGTGAAACAATCGCTGTAACGCGGTCGGTGCACAGTAGAGGGGCATTGCCAACTTCTGACCCATCACCTCGACTGACATGTCGACGTTGTCGACGCCATTCAGCACATTCGGCACGAGGTCTACCTGCTCGTAGGCCTCGGTGTTGCGCCGATAAGTCACCTCGTCGTCGGCGGCACCGTCGATATAGTGAAAAATAGGGCCGGGTAGGCGCTTGCTGGCCAAGCGCCGAAAATCGGCGAAGTTGTGACAGTCCGTCAAACGCATTACACATTTCCTGTTTGCAGTGCACCTTCTGCACGGCATGATAAAGCAGTCTTGGTTTATCGCAGAATAGGCAGAATAAATAGTGCTCAGAGATTTACTTTGCCGAGTTCACGGAGCCGAGCAAAGGTGAGCGCAGCGAGCGCGTTTTTGATTAGGGAACACACTATGTCATTCGTTAGAAAGTTGGTTTTGATCGCGGTTACGGCCTTCACAGCACAGAGCGCTGTCGCAGGCCTATTAATGAAGCCCACCAGCGACCCCGATCTGGTTTACAGCGGCACCCTTTTGGAAGGGACCTATACCGATAGCGTCTCAAAGCCCTCAGTCTTTTTGGGCTTCGAGGCCGGTCAGCGGGTCGCTACCCCCGCTCAGATCAGCGCGGCTATCAAACAATGGACCGACGAGTCCGATCGACTCAAGGTCATTGAATACGCGAAGACTCACGAAGGAAGACCGCTTTTCGCCGTCTTTATCTCCTCGCCGGAAAACCTATCGCGATTAGAGGCGATCGAAGCGGATATCACACGGCTCTCCGACGCACGTGCGATCACCGACAAAGAAGCCAATGACATCATTGAGAGACTCCCTGCCGTTGCTTGGATGGCCTATTCCATCCACGGTAATGAAACCTCGGGGGCCGATGCTGCGATGGCGAGCATTTATCACCTCATCGCAAGCACAGATGATCAGGTTGAGGCGATGCTCGATAACATGGTTGTGGTCATCGATCCGATGATGAACCCCGATGGCCGCGCTCGATTTGCCAAATCACTCGAGCAATATCGAGGCACGGCACCCAATGTCGATGACCAGTCATTGCTACACACCGGTGATTGGCCGTTTGGTCGGACCAACCACTACTTCTTCGATCTCAATCGAGACTTCTTTTTACTGACGCAGCCAGAAACCCGTGGACGCGTGGCACTGATCAATACCTGGCGACCACAGATCATGATTGACGGGCATGAGATGGGTTCGCAGAGCACCTTCCTGATGGGTCCGCCCCGTCAGCCGCTCAACACGAACATCGATACCGACCTGCAAAAATGGGCTGTCACCTTCTCCGAGGAACAAGGCGCTGCGTTTGATGAACGGTCATGGCGCTACTTCACGGGTGAGTGGTTCGAAAATTGGTACCCCGGCTACTCGAACTACTCCGAATACCGCGGCAGCATGCACATCCTCTACGAGCAATCGCGGATGGCTGAAGACGGCGTTAGACGTCCGGAGGGAACCGTGCAGACCTACATGGAGTCTGTGCACCATCAATTTGTCAGCACCATGGCCAATCTCGAATCACTGGCCACGCACTCACAAGCGATGTATCGCGACTACTGGGATGGCCGCAAATATAACGTCTCCGCTAAAAGTAAATTCGCGGATAAAAGCTATGTGATTCTGGCTAACGACAATCATGGCCGAATGGCTGCATTGGTCGAGCGCCTCGACGCCCAAGGCATCGAAATGTTTACCAATGATGCTCCTCTGAAAGTAGCGCGTGCGACAACGCAGCTTGGCAGTGAAGAACGCGGATTCACCATTCCCGAGGGCAGTCTCATCATCCCCAATCGCCAGCCTGACGCACCCCTGGTTGCGGCGATTCTCGAATTTGATGCGGAGGTCAGAAAATCCGTTCTCGTTGAGGAGCGGCAGCGCACACTCCGTGACGGTTCCTCCCTCATGTACGACACCACAGCGTGGAACTTCAGCATGATGTATGGACTTCCGGCGGTCACTGTCCCTGAGCACCTGAATCAAGGCCTGCGGCCGTGGCAGAGCGCAGCACCGAGTATTGACGTTGCAGCCGAAGCCATCGCGTGGAGCGTGAGCGGTGACGATGACCGCTCGGTAGCATTCGCAGCCCGCCTAATGGAGTCGGGCGTGCAAGTACGAATCATCGACAAAGCGACAGAATTGTCCGGTAAATCGCTGTCACGAGGCTCGGTCTTCGTGACCGCCATGGACAACCCGAAGCTCGATAACCTTACGGACCTCATCACCGCAGAAGCGGAGCATCTTCAGCTAACAGTCAAATCGATTGGCTCGGGTTATGGCGCTGGGGACTTGCCCGACTGGGGAGGCTCCCACTTCCGGTTACTCACGCGTCCGCAAATTGCCATCCTAAGTCAGGCTGGCTTTAGCAGTTATGACGTGGGCTCAAGTTGGTGGGCCATCGACACTCACCTGGGCATCCGCCACAGCCAAATCGATACTTCCTACCTATCCCGCGCCGACCTGCGGCGCTACAACACCATCGTTATCCCCAACGGCTACCGACCCATGAGTGGCGCCGAACTCGGGGCGTTGCGTGATTGGGTTAAGCAAGGCGGCACCTTGGTGGCTCACGACAACAGTGCGGCAAATCTGGCGCGCGAAGGCGGCATTGGTGGTGTGCGAACAGTCGGTGATAGCCTGACCGAGGCGCAAGAATACGACATTGCGCTACAACGCGAGATACTGGCGACGGACGATGCTTTAGACGTGGCGGCGGTGGCCGCCCACCGCGTTAGTACCGACGTGGCCTACCCATGGGATCAGGGCAGCAAGGCGCTATCAGCCGATGAGTTAAAGCGCCGCGAGGCGTGGCAGTCACGCTTCATGCCATCAGGTGCCATGGTTGCCGGGCGGGTCGATCGTTTGCACTGGATGACATTTGGCACCCCCGAAACACTACCCCTCCTCTACAGCGAGCAACCACCGCTCATGACAAAAGGAAGGCAGCAGGCTGTCGTTCGGGTGGGCGCGTTACAGTCGGATAGCGAAGCGACCGAGGCCCAGACGCTGAACTGGTCGACGGCTCCACGAGGCACAGCTGTTTCCGTCCGCATGAGCGGCTTGCTCTGGCCGGAAGCGGCGGCGCGCATCGCGAATTCTGCCTATGTCACACGCGAGCGAGTCGGAAAAGGTCAGGTTATTCTGTTCTCGGGTCAGCCCAACTTTAGGGGTTCGACACGAGGTGTCGGTCGCCTTTGGCTAAATGCGTTGGTTTACGGTCCAGGCTTGGGCACATCGGCGCGGGTTGAGCTTTAAGATCTGCGCGTTTCATAGACAGGTAATTGCAATTCTAGGCGTCTTGCCGGACGCTTAGCGCTGCTCACAGTTCATCTAACACAATAAGGAGAAGCGGTATGCCGCGAGTAAATTTAGAGGGTAGCTCCTCAATCGTCACCGGAGGTGCATCGGGGATCGGAGAGGCCTGCGCCCGACAACTAGCGGACTTAGGCTCTAAGGTCGTTATTGCCGACCTCAATGAGGAGCGCGGTCAGCAGGTTGCTGACGAGATTGGTGGCGCGTTCGTAAAATGCGACGTATCGAGTATCGAAGACGCCGATGCAGCGGTCGCCGCTGCGGCAGCACTGGGCCCATTGCGTGCCTGTGTGAACTCGGCAGGCTTGGGTGCTGCTGGCCGCACCGTCAGCCGCGATGGCGAGCCCTTCCCGCTCGATAAATTCAGCTTTGTCATCAAGGTCAACCTGATTGGCACCTTCAACATGCTCAGTCGCGCAGCGGCGCAAATGGCGAAGCAGGAACCACTCGATGACGACGGCGGCAGAGGCGCGATCGTGAATCTTGCGTCGGCCGCTGCCTTCGATGGACAGATTGGACAATGTGCCTACTCAGCCTCAAAAGCGGGTGTTGTAGGCATGGCTTTGCCTATCGCAAGAGATCTCGCCGCGGTGGGTGTTCGCGTCAATACGGTGGCACCTGGCCTGATTGACACGCCTATTTATGGAGAAGGTCCCGAGTCAGACGCATTTAAAGCGCACCTGGGTAAATCAGTGCTGTTCCCCAAGCGTCTGGGTAGCGCTGAGGAACTTGCGTTCTCGGTCATTGACTGCATCACCAACCCCTACATGAATGCAGAAGTCATCCGCTTGGACGGCGGTATCCGAATGCCACCAAAGTAAGCTAAAAAAACGCCGGCTCAGTGCCGACTGAAAGCCTCGCCTCATAGCGAGGCTTTTTTGTTTGTGGAATCCCGAAACGTAAATTGAGGCTGGTGCCCGTTTCGAGACTACGTGTTCTGCGACTAAACGCGGGCAAAGGGCGCTTTGAGGGAACCAAGCTCTGACGATAGTCGTACGATTAGGCGCAATTTGTCACAGAATGACTGGTATGCGCCGTGAAGCCACCCGTTTCGTGTTTCACTTAGCATATTCACCTAGTGCTATTAATAAGTAGCCAACTGTTCCTCTTTGCAATCGCAACGAGCGAACCAACTCACTCACACATCGGAGTCTCTAATGGAGAAGCCCACGTTCAAAGAGGAATCCCTCAAGTATCACATTGAGGGAAAGCCCGGGAAGCTGGAAGTCAGAGCAACGACACCACTTGAGACCCAGGCTGACCTGTCTATGGCCTACTCGCCCGGTGTTGCGCACGCCTGCGAGTACATTGTCGAGGACCCTCTCAACGCCTCAAAAGTCACGGCGCGTGGCAACCTCGTTGCAGTCATCAGCAACGGCACGGCCGTATTGGGCCTCGGACCTATTGGTGCACTGGCATCAAAGCCTGTCATGGAGGGCAAGGCCGTCCTCATGAAGAAGTTTTCGGATATCGACACCTTCGACCTTGAGATCGACGAACGCGACCCCGAAAAACTCGTCAATATCATCGCCGCGCTCGAACCAACCTTTGGTGGCATCGTGCTGGAAGACATCAAAGCACCTGAGTGTTTTTACGTTGAACGTCAGCTCCGCGAGCGAATGAACATTCCTGTATTTCATGACGACCAGCACGGTACGGCCGTGGTATCCACAGCGGCGGTCATCTCCTGGCTGAAACTGACCGGTAAAAAGATGGAAGAGGTCAAACTCGTTATCTCCGGTGCAGGCTCCGCGAGCATGTCATGCGCAGACCTCATTGTGAGTTTGGGTCTCAAGCGTGAAAACGTATTCATGTGCGACAGCAAGGGCCTCATCTACGAAGGCCGGACTGAGGGCATGAACGAATTCAAAGCGCGGTACGCGCGCGATACGGATAAGCGAACGCTCGCTGAAGCCATGGAAGGCGCCGACATCTTCTTTGGCCTCTCAACCGGCGACTGTGTGACCCAAGACATGGTTAAGCAGATGGCGCCAAACCCACTTATTTTGGCCATGGCAAACCCGAATCCAGAGATTCATCCGGATCTCGCGAGAGAGGCGCGCCCCGATGCGATTATTGGCACCGGTCGTTCGGACTTCCCCAACCAGGTAAACAACGTTCTCTGCTTCCCGTTCCTGTTCCGAGGTGCACTGGACTGTGGTGCGACAACCATCAACGACGAAATGAAGATCGCCTGTGCCTATGGACTTGTTGACCTAGCACAACAGGAGGCATCAGAAGAAGTGGCCTTGGCCTACGATGGTCAGTCGTTGAAATTTGGTCCGGAGTACATCATTCCGAAGCCATTTGATCCGCGTCTTTTTGAGCGAGTACCAGTAGCCGTTGTCGAAGCTGCCATGAAAACAGGCGTCGCGAGTCGGCCGATTGAAGATCTCGATGAGTATCGCCGCACCTTGAGCAAGCACGTCAACCGGTCGGGTATGTTCATGCAGCCGGTCATCAACGCAGCCACCAATAGTGGACTCAAGCTGGTTTACTCGGATGCAGAAAACGAAACGGTGATTCGCGCGGTACAGACTGTGGTCGATGAGGCCATTGCTCGTCCCATTCTCGTCGGACGGCCCTCTGCGCTGAATGAGATCATCGAGGATCTTGGTTTACGCATTCGCTTGGGTGAAGACGTTGACGTCATCAACCCGCGTAGCTACGACAAATACGAAGAGTACTCACGGGACTATCACCAGATAGCCGGCCGAAACGGCGTCTCGGTTGAGCGCAGTAGCGTACTCCTGCGCACCGACAGCACCGTTATCGCCGCCATGGCACTCCGTAACGGCGATGCCGATGGCATGATCTGCGGAAAGGTGGGTCGTTTCACCGATCACTTCCAAACACTCCGCTCGGTCATTGGCATACAAGGCTCAGACGTTCGCGCATCGACCCTCACCACCTTGTTGTTCGATGATGGTCCACTGTTCCTAACCGACTGCTTTATCGACCTAGACCCCACTGTCGATCAAATCGTCTCCAAGACGCTGCTGGGTAT
>WTJR01000027.1 GCA_011524755.1 Halieaceae bacterium
GGCTCGGCAACCTCCTCCGCTTCGGGACGCTTGACGTAGGTCCGCTTCTTTCGGACCTCAACATTCACCGTACGCTTACCGGAGCTGCCACCCGTTTTGAGGGTGCTCACCGACTTGCGCTTCAAGGTAATTTTTCGAGGCGCCGCTTCTTCACTACCGTGGCTTCGCTTCAAATGAGCAAGCAGGGTGCGCTTGTCATCATCAGAGACACCCTCGTCTGCCTTCTTGTGCGGAAGACCCGCATCCTTCATCTGCGAAAGCAGCTTGTCGGGGTCTGTTCCCACGGTCTTTGCTAACTGCTCTACCGTTACTTCAGCCATTTCGTCTCTCTCTAATCTCGCTGTTGTTCGTCTGTCGTTTCGCTTAATCCGCTACTTACGCAGACTCCCCCTCTTCCGCGAACCACGGCTCGCGAGCAGTCATGATGAGCTCCGCAGCCCACTCTTCGGTCATACCTTCAATGTCCATGAGCTCATCTACGCTCTGCTCAGCGAGATCCTCCATGGTGATAACGCTCATACTTGCCAATACATAAGCAAGTTGCTTATCCATACCTCGCATCTCAAGGAGGTCCTGCGCCGGCTCATTGGAGCCAAGCTCCTCTTCTGACGCGATCGCCATGGTCAGCAGTGCATCCTTAGCTCTGGCGCGAAGCTCTTCCGCGATGTCCTCATCGAAGCCTTCGATGCCAGCCATCTCTTCCAGAGGCACGTAAGCGACTTCCTCGACTGTGGTGAACCCTTCCTCGACCAGTACAGCAGCGACATCTTCATCGACGTCGAGAGCATTCATGAAGGTCTCCATGATCTCGCCGGCTTCGGCCTCCTGCTTCTCGATCGCCTCATCCGTACTCATCACATTGATGGTCCAACCGGTGAGATCTGAGGCCAAACGAACGTTCTGTCCTCCGCGGCCAATCGCTTGCGCTAGATTATCTTCGGCAACCGCAACTTCCATGGTGTTGCTGTCTTCATCAACAACGATGGATTCAACTTCGGCGGGTGACATGGCATTAATCACCAACTGCGCGGGGTTATCGTCCCATAGGATGATATCCACACGTTCAGTATCGAGTTCGTTGGAAACCGCTTGTACCCGCGACCCTCGCATACCGACGCAGGCACCCACAGGATCGATACGCTGATCACCGGTTTTCACAGCGATCTTTGCTCGAGAACCGGGATCTCGCGCCGCCGATCGAATTTGAATGACACCTTCGGAGATCTCGGGCACTTCAATCTTAAAGAGCTCGATCAGCATCTCCTTGCAAGCGCGCGAGAGAATTAACTGTGGGCCTCGTGACTCCTCATTGATCTCTAGCAGGATCGCGCGGACACGGTCATTCATTCTGAATGTCTCTCGTCCGACCAGCTCTGAACGAGGCAGCAAGCCCTCTGCGTTGTTACCCAGATCTAAGATAATGTTGTCGCGCGTGACCTTCTTCACTGTACCTGCCAGAAGCTCACCCATGCGATCCTTGTATTGATCCACAACCTGCGCACGCTCAGCCTCTCGGACACGCTGTACGATGACCTGCTTGGCAGTTTGCGCCGCGATACGGCCAAAGCCCACATTTTCGACAACCTCTTCGTGCACATCACCCGGGCGAAGGTTCTCGTCAACTTCAATCGCCTCTTCTGTCGTAAATTGTGTGCCTAAGAGCGCAAGTTCCGTATCGGGCACGACCAACCACTTACGCTTGGTGACGTAGTCGCCAGAGTCGCGATCGATTGTCACCTCGATATCAGACTCCTCGTCGTATCGCTTCTTTGTCGCGGTGGCGAGCGCCAGTTCGATGGCTTCAAAGATAATGTCTTCGGATACGCCTTTCTCGTTAGAAACGGCTTCGGCGACCATCAAGATTTCTTTGTTCATTCGCTATGTCTCACTCTCTTCATCGAGGACCGAATCGCCCTCTTTTAAACTCTCATTCATTGCACTGACCGTCGCTGGCCGAGCGCGTTCAATCCACTCAGGTGTGGGTTCAACACGGGCTCGGTCAACACTGCTTAACGGCAGCAAATACTCGTGCTTATCGACGCGTACCACAATGTCGTCACCATCGAACCCAAAAAACCAACCTCGAAACTTTCGACGACCCTCGAAAGGGAATCGAAGCTTCACTTCGATCGGCTGTTCCTCGTAAGCCGCAAACTGCTCCTTTTTGAACAGCAAGCGATCGATACCGGGTGAAGACACCTCTAAGGTGTATTCACCTATAAAGGGATCCTCGACGTCTAACACGCCACTGATGTGTCGACTGACCGATGCGCAATCATCAACTGTGACGCCATCACCTTTGTCGATGTACACCCGCAATGTAGGACGACGGTTGGGGCTCAATAGCTCCAATCCCCATAGCTCATACCCCAACATACCGACTGTCGGTTCAAGCATGGTGAGCAGCTGGCTCTCTTTACCACCCATCGTATTCATCGCCGTCCTCGGCAAATTTCAGACA
>WTJR01000173.1:0-3146 GCA_011524755.1 Halieaceae bacterium
CGTCCAGCGACACTGACCACTAAGGCCTGAAAGCTCGATAGTCCCTTATCGGTGCCCGAGAAACCGCCGGACAAGCCACGAAACATCTCTTTGAACAGACGCAACTGCACAAAGCGCGCGTCCCATGTGAGGCGAAGCCCCACCAGCAGTAATGCTGCGATTAACACATATGACCAAAGCCAATCGGTAACGGTTGCGAGCATGTCTTAAATCAGTCCTGTAATCAGAATAATGGCAATGGCGGGTACGACCACAAAGCGAAGCAGGAGGTGCCAGATTGAGAAGACCTGCTCACCCGTTGCAAGCTCCGAGAAGCTCAGTTCACGCTTCATAAACCAGCCCACAAAGAGCGCTATCAGCAAGCCACCGAGCGGTAACGTAATCTTGTCGTATAGCCCTTCAGATGCCGCATTAAAGTTCATACCAAACAGCGTGACGTCCTGCCATACATTGTAGGAGAGGACAGACGCAATGCTGCAGAAGGTGACCGAGCCAACAACCACAACAGCGCTCATCTCGCGTCCCAAGGTCGTGCGCTGATCAGTCCAGCTAGTCACGGACTCGAGCAGTCCCACCATCGACGTCACGCCGGCAACTGACAGCATGACAAAGAAGAGCACCGCGAATACATGGCCGCCGGGCATCTGCGCAAACGCGACTGGGAGTGTCTGGAAGATAAGGCCAGCGCCACCGGCGATATCAAGGCCGTAATTAAAGACCATGGGGAAGACGACGAAACCGGCCAGTAAGGCCACCATGGTGTCAGCGAGCACAATCATCATTGCGCCCCGCGTAATGGAGAAGTTGGCCGGCAGGTACGATCCGTAGGTCATCATGCCACCCATACCAACACCAATGGAGAAGAACGCCTGCCCCACTGCAGCCAACAATGTCGGACCATCGATCTTGCTGAAGTCCGGTGTGAACAGCCAACTCAATGTCTCGCCAAAACCGCCGGCAAACATATTGTAGATACTGAGGCCCACGAGGAGCGCAAACAGCAAAGGCATCATCACCGTGACGGCGCGTTCGATACCCCCAGCAACACCCGCATAGATGATTCCGCCGACGATCAGGTTACCAACCACGGTCATAATCAGCATGGTGGATCCGTCAGCCAGGAGCGCATCAAAATCCTGTGATGAAGACGCCGCATCCACGCCCGCAAAGCCGGTCATTGCCGCTTGGATGAGATACCAAAGGACCCAACCGACAACAACCGCATAGGTAATGGAGATCGTGTAGGCCGTGAAAACACCGAGACCACCAACACCACCCCAGGCGCGGCTGTGACCACTTTCCTCAGCAACGGCTGCCATCGACTTTGACGGACTCGATTGGCCGCGTCGGCCCACCAGCAATTCCGCCATGACACACGGGACACCAATAGCGAAAACGCACAGCAGGTAGACGATGACAAAGGCGCCACCTCCATTCTCGCCAGTGACATAGGGGAACCGCCAGATATTACCTAGGCCAACGGCGAAACCGACCGAAGCCATGATGAAGGCGAAACGACTAGACCATACGGGTGTACCTGCTGCCATTGCTTATTGCTCCGCTAGATAGTTTGCTGCGGCGCGCGCCGCATTGAGTTTGACGGGAAATTCGGGTGCGAGTGTCGATGCTGCATCGCGCTGACTCGAGAACCAAACCATGACGGTATCGGTGCTTCGGTTGATGTAGATAACCTGACCGTGAATGCCAACCGCACAGAACTCTTCGGTTGTCTCATCCAAAATCCACCACATGTCCTGATAAGCAATCCAGTCCGCCTGCGAATAATTGGGGTTGAGGTTCATCGCATTACGATCGCTGTCCTTCACATCGACCATGTGCTCGAGCCAGTCTGCAGGGAGTACTCGCTCACCTCTGAAGACTCCCTTGTCACGGATCATCATGCCGTAGCGCGCAGCATCGCGGGCTGTTGCATTGAATCCGCCCGTGGCGACCGGGATGTAAGCGCGATCAACCGCGATAAAAGCGTCGTGCTCTGCGCCAATCTTCTGCCAGACCTCATCTCGAATGATGTCGTTTAGGGACTTGTCCATCAGTCGGGACACCATCCATCCCAAGACATCGGCATTCGCAGAGTTATAGTCAAAACGCATTCCCGGAGGTGTCTCGGGATCGGGCTGCACAAAATGCGTCAGAAAATCGTACACACCGTAAATTTCTGTTTGCCCGGGCTGGAGGTCTGCTGCGCCAGGCAAATAGCCAAGGTTTAAGGCCGGCGCGTAATAGAGGAAAAAGTCGCTCTTCGGATCGACATAGTTCTCCTCAAACGCCAGACCACTGGCATGGTCCATCACGTTCTGTACTGTCACACGATCGAAAGCACTTCCCTTAAGTTCAGGCACGTACTCGGACGGGCTTTTTGTCAGATCCAGCTGGCCGCTCTCCACCAGAATCCCCGCGATACTGCTAACCAGCGACTTGGTCATGGAATACCAAATGTGCTGGCGGTGCGCGTCCATCCCGTTCCAGTACGACTCGTGTACCAAGGTGTCGCCATGAATGACTACCAAAGCATCCGCAGCGTTGGCAGCAAAGATATCGCCCAGCGACGCACCATCAACGGTGAATTGGTCGAGGCGCGATTCTTCTCGTGGGAAGTGATGAATCTCCCCTCCCCTTGGAACCATGACCGTATTATTCGGCGCACCAAAATTTTGAAACGCCCACTGACTGTAGGGCCAATCCCGATGATTCTTCTTGGTTACCTGCGACTCGGTGCTAGGCGGAAACCCGTCCATGACTGCAGGCGTATCTTGAGCTGTTGTCGGCATAGCGCCTCCCAGTGTGACGAGGACAACAAGCATCTGCCAAAACTTCATAGGCATCTCACTTCGTTATTGTTGTATCAGCAGGCCCCAGAGCCCATCTGATCAGAGTGTACCGCTTAACTCAATTCGGTAGCCACTGCCGGTAGGCACGGCCAGCAAGGCGATCGCTTGCTGAAATGCCTCATTGCGCGCAGCCGGTCCCGATAGATTAGCCATGACACGGTAGTTGTCGCCCGCAATGGTGACTGAACCATCTACCTGAAGCGCTCCCTTCAATGTGAGGATGCTCGCTCGGATACCTGCATCCGTTGTCGTGATATCAACCGCATACGACCCCAGCGATACGTCGCCACCGATCGC
>WTJR01000173.1:3246-5022 GCA_011524755.1 Halieaceae bacterium
TTGACCTGCACGGACCCATTTAATGCCGGTCTCGCTGACACATCGACTCGCTGGTTTCCCCAATCGCTCTTTAAGCGAATGAGATCACCCCACAGCAAACCGATCGGGTTAAGTGTCCATGTCATTCGTCCCAAAGCAAAAGGCCGCGCTTGAAGGGGAATTTCAACGTGCGCGACCGCGCCGTTCCAGACAGTGCCACTGAATCCAGTAGCTGTGATCGCCGGTGGGAGCGCGAAGGCCATCAGAGAAGCCGGTGCACGAGTGATGAGTAAGATGATGATCAGCACCGCTGCCAGCGCGGATGCACGACGGTAAGTCACGCTTACTGACCTCGCACACGGAGTGTCGCGTTGACGCCCCCCGATCGACCCGCATCGCTCACTGAGGCATCGACGATTCGAAGGCCTTCATTGCCCTCTACTGTCTGTAACCACTGAAGCAGCGCATCAAAATCAACGCCTTCAAAGCGGACTTGGACCTCGCCGCGACTGTTCGGCTGAAGTCGTTTTACGGTAAGACCGGCATTTTGCGCCGCGGCGCTCAAGGTGGATGACAGGTTCTGACTTTGATTGCTGCTACCGGTTTCACGAAGACTCAGTAAACGGCTGACTTTTGTCTCAACTCGACTCAGCTGAGCGCTCGCCGCCTGATTATTGAGCACCATTTGGCCACGCGCTTCACTCGCCGGCACCAGCGCAAACTGGAAAAGTCCAAAGACCACTAGAAATCCCGCGAGTAGCAGCAAGGCGACCTGATCTCGAGGGCTTTGATTGGCAAACCACTCTTTCACTACGACACCTCGACCCGTAAACGTGCCCGCACCTCGTCACCACGAGCACTCGAAGTTTCCAGCGTGGCTTTGAGCCCAGCTCGCTCCAACGCCTGTCGGATCTGCTCGACTGAGGCAAAATCTTGGGCCGTGAGATTCAGTCTCAACTGGCCTGCTGTGTAATTGATTGACGTCACACGACCGTTCTCAGCCATCGTTGCCGTGACAACATCAACCAACCTCGGCGTAAAGGCTGCAACACCCTCTTCACCCGTAAACTCTGCGATCTGACGATCCAGCTGTTTCTCAACATCGACCACCGCGCCTCGAGGATTCGCCTTTCGATACGAATCCTGAATCGCCGATCGCAGCTCAAGATTCTGGGTTTTTAACTTCTGAAACTGACTGATATCGGAGACAAACTGCAAGCTCAAGGCCACTGAAGCCGCAATCGCAACGGTCTTCCAGACGCCCCACCACTTCGCCAACGGCAATGGCGGCGCAAAACTACCCTGACGTAGATTCGCCTGAGGCGCTGACTTTGTGAGCAACAGAACCGCGCCCCAGCCACCTTGACGCCAATCAACAAGCGCAGCCTGATCATCCGTTAATTGCCCTACCACTTTTTCTCGATCGGCACCGTAGATAACGAGGCTGGACGGCGTCTCCGCCAACGAATCCAAAATCATGGAAAACAGCGACAAATCGACGCGAGCCCCATGCGCGTCACCCCAGCGTAAAACCACCTCATCACCATCAACGACGGCACAACACTCGTCGCCCTCAAGCGGTAAGCAGAGCGCCTCAGGTGCAAATACTCTAAGACTATCGTTAGAAGCCAGTTGCTCAATCCAAGCCGCCATGCTGTCCCGCCGCGTGAATGCCACGAGATAGCGCTCCTCATCGAGGGCACTGGATACGAAGTGCAGTTCTTCAACGTCCTCGGCGACCTGTTCTTCCATCATGAATGGAAGTGACTTCGCGAGATGCTTCCGCTCCTCTGGACT
>WTJR01000173.1:5122-6407 GCA_011524755.1 Halieaceae bacterium
GACCGCTCACTAGAGCTCCCCCTCGGTTCGATGTACAACCGAAATAGCGCGGCCTTGACGATGCAAGACACTGTACAGGCGGCGTTCTCTATCAGCAATCTCGACACGAGCATCGAGTAAAAACCACGATGACTTGATATCGACCAGATCACGCAATTCGTCGGTTGCGCCATCAGAAAACATGACATCCTCAATGAAGGTATCGACCTCGTTCAGCATGCCATCGTTGCGGAGTTCGATGATGCGTGCGACCTGTTGAGCCGATAGAGGCTCCAGAGCATCGTCCTCATTGAGCGCGGCCAAGACTTCGGGCGGTGCGGTCAGAAGATTTACCTTACTGCCCTCTGCAGGCCAAACGGTTAAGAACGGGGCGATCAAACGGTAGAGCTCTGGCGTGATCTCATCGACGGCCCTGAGCTCACTCACGCTGGCCAGTGGCCGATTGGGAGCACGGTAAGGAAACGCCGAAGAGAGATAGCGCTCATCCTCAGCGCCCTCAATGCGTGGGTTGCGATCAGGATCGACAAAGTCCGTAATCCGCTCAACCAGGCGCGTTGCTTCACTGCGACTCAACTCCGCTTCCTCAATCGCAAGCAACAGTCGCAATAAGACGCGTTGCTCGGCGTTAAAGCGTCGCGTTTCCCCAGTCTCACCGACGGGTTGTGCAGGCGCTTCACCGAGAGGTGTGTTGGGGTCTCTGCCCTGATTATTGGACTGCTCAACAAGACTGTTGATATTGAAGCGGCCTTGCAGGTCGTAGATGTCACCGCTTAAAAAACCGATTCCATCGAGTGGATACGGTGCCTGAGGCTGCGCCCACAACTCCTGCAAAGAATCCACCGGAGTATCACTCTTTGCGTCCTCGTCGACATCAAATCTCAGCGCCAATTCAGCGAGCGTCTCGGCACCGAGTAGAAACGACCAACCCTGCTCTGCGAAGAAGGTATTGGTGCTGCGCTGCAACTGAAGATTAAAGTCGCGCTGCACACCCACCATCAGCGCCGCCGCAAGGGCAAAAACGAGTAGCGCAATGACGAGGGCTGCCCCTTGCTGCTTATTGGAATGACGGCATGACATACAGTCGCTCCAATTCACCCCAATCGCTCAGGGTTACACGTACTTCAATGGCAGCCGGGGGATCGATAAGTTTGTCGGTAAAGCCAACATCGGCCACCCAGTTCTCCTGCCAGAAACGGCGATCAATAACCTGGTTTCGATCTACTTCTACCGCATTAATTGACGGTAAAAATCGCAACTCAAAAAGCTCAACACCCTCAATCAGAAC
>WTJR01000173.1:6507-8927 GCA_011524755.1 Halieaceae bacterium
GACTCAATACCTACCAGTGCGGTCGACAAGGTTTGATAGGACAACACTGACACGAACGCAGTGATTGCCATAGCAATCAGCACCTCGACCAGCGTGAAGCCTGCCTCCCTGGGGCGATGATCAGCTCGGCGCATCCACCACCTCCGCATTTAAGAACGCATCGAGCGTGAACAACACCGAATCATCATCAGTATCTTCGCCAGTCACAGTCACCGTTAATCGCATGAAACCGGGCACCGGCGTTTCTTGAATTTCACTTTGCCAATACCAGGTCCGCCCTGCTCGCTCAGACTCACCAGCAATAACCCCCGGTCTGGCACTACGCTGCTTCGCAACGGCCAACCGAACTTCAGCCACACGATCCGCGGCCACCCACTGCGCGACAGAGCGATCACGCAGATAGGCGGTTCCATCAATTTGTTGGGATAGCAGGAAAAGTAGCGCGGGTAAGGTCACGGCCACCACCGTCAAGGCAACCATGACTTCAATCAGCGTGAATCCCCGCTGCCTGTTGTCTCTAATCTTCGAAGACATCGTCCGGCTCTAAACCTTTGGGCATGAAGGTCATGCGCCCAAAAAGATCCCATCGCAGGGTGTAGAGCAGGTCACCAGACCGCTCATCTATCCAATCAAGTTCACCGGGAGTGACCTCTCCACCGGCAAACAAAATGATCTGTGGCGGTGGATTGGCATCCTCTTCCAGCACGTCAAAGTCGACCGGGGGCTGCTCTTCAAGGCGGAGCTCTAGTTCGACTCCCGGTTCAAATACCAAGTCTTCGAACGCCGTGTTGAGCGACAGGGGTTCCGCCCAGCCTTGATCGTAACGTCTTAACCAGAGTCCACCGTAAGAGCCATCATCAAAGCCGTCGAGCCGATGGATCAATAGCCCATGATCGGTACCGCTGAGCTCTGCCTCCGTCAGGGCGTAGCCCAGCATGGCTGCCACATCGCGAACCTGGTTTTCTCGATTGATATCTGCACTGCCTGAACCGACATTCAGACTGACCAGCGAAGTGAGAAGGACAACGACGAACACCACTGCCAGCATCTCGATGAGGCTGAAACCCTTCTGATATCGACGCATCGATGCGGACCCGTCACCCATTGCGAATTAGGAGTTGTCGTCCTCTCCCCAGTTGCCGATATCAGCACTCTGATCCTCGCCGCCCGGCAGCCCATCCGCACCCAAGGAATAAATATCGACTTCCCCATACTCACCGGGCGACAGATAGAGATACTCCCGACCCCACGGGTCCATGGGCACCTCGGGTAAGTAGCCCCCTTTTTTGAAGTTTCGGGGCTCAGGCTCCAGCGTTGATGCCTCAACCAGAGCCACCAAACCCTGCTCCGTGGTCGGATAAACATAATTATCAAGGCGATAAATCTTCAGCGCCGTTTCAATCGATTTAAAGTCGGCCTGTACCTTTTGAATACGTGCATCATCTGCACTATTCAAGACGGTCGGTGCAACGACACTGATCAACAAACCCATGATCACCAGCACCACAAGAATCTCGATCAAACTAAATCCGCTCTGCTTTTTCACTGCTCTACCTCACCATCGTGTTCAAATCGAATATTGGCAACAGAATTGCCATGACTATTGTCAGTACCAGCCCACCCATGACAACCACCATGATGGGCTCGAATAACCCCATAACCGTGCCAAGGGTCGCTTCAAGCTCACGCTCTTGGTTCGACGCCGAGCGCTCGAGCATGGTTTCCAACTCACCGCTGGTTTCGCCCGATGCCACCATATGCACCATCATGGGAGGAAAAAACGCTTCCTGTGACAGCGCACGATTCAAGCTCGAACCCTCCTGCACCTTGGCTGCAACCTCTTTGCTGGCAGCACGTAATACAAGGTTGTTCATCACAGCCCCAGCGATGCGCAATGCGTCAAGCAATGGCACGCCAGACGCCATCAAAATACTCAAGGTCGATGAGAATCGCGCCGTGTCCATCCCAATGAGCACACGCCGAATACCGGGAATCCGCAGCAGACTGGCGTCGGACATTTTTTTGTACGTCGGGTTCTTCAACAAACGACGGATAATGATGACCAGCGCCACAATCGCAAGACCCAGAATCCATCCGTGGTTGGTCAGAAAATCACTGGTTGCAATAAGTGCCACGGTCAAGGGCGGTAAGTCGGTTTTGGTCTGGGCGAAGATGCCCACCATCTCGGGTACGACAAAGACCATGAGAGCCGTCACCACCGCGATCGCTACTCCGATGAGGACAAACGGGTAAATCAGGGCCATCTGAAGCTTCTGCGCTGTGTGCTGTCGATTTTCTGTGTAATCAGCCAACTGCTCTAGAACCGGTCCCAACTGGCCTGCCTGCTCACCCGCGTTCACCATAGCCCGATACATATCACCAAAGGTTTGGGGAAATTGCGCCATCGCGTGTGCCAACGT
>WTJR01000173.1:9027-10215 GCA_011524755.1 Halieaceae bacterium
AAGGCGGCCACGTTAAGTCACCGACGTAACGCGCAGAACCTCTTCAAGCGTTGTCTCACCGGCCAATATTCTGCGACGCCCATCAGCCTGAATGCCGGGATACTGCTTGCGGGCCACCGCCAACATGGCCTGCTCACCCTCACCCTCATGGATCGCCGTCCTCAGCTCTTCATCGACTTCGATCAATTCGTAGATGCCGGTCCGACCGCGATACCCCGTCATGTTGCATTTGGCGCAGCCCTTGGCGTGATAAATCTGAACCTGGTCGTCACCTTCGACACCCAACATTTCTCTCTCAGTGGGCGTGGCATCAGACAGCTCTCGGCAATCGGTGCACAACAGTCGCACCAGTCGCTGTGCCATGACGGCGACCAAGCTCGATGACAAGAGGAAAGGTTCAACCCCCATATCCTGTAAACGCGTTACGGCACCAATCGCGGTATTCGTGTGTAGCGTCGACAGCACCAAGTGTCCCGTCAGCGACGCTTGGACGGCAATTTCGGCCGTCTCCAAGTCACGAATCTCACCGACCATCACCACATCGGGGTCCTGCCGCAGTATTGCGCGTAAACCGCGCGCAAAGGTCATATCGACCTTGGGATTAACCTGAGTCTGGCCTACACCGGGAAGCATGTACTCCACGGGATCTTCAATCGTCAGGATATTGCGCGAGCTCTGATTGATGCTCGACAGCCCTGCATACAACGTCGTGGTCTTACCAGAGCCAGTGGGGCCCGTGACCAAAATGATGCCATGCGGTCTGGCCAATGCAGCGCGGTAGCCATCGCCGACCTGCGCATTCATCTTCAACTGAACCAGGTCCAATTGTCCCGCCTGCTTGTCCAGCAAACGCAGTACCACGCGCTCACCGTGTGCTGATGGGATAGTCGACATACGAATATCAATGGCATGCCCGGCAATACGCACTGAAATACGGCCGTCCTGCGGGATGCGCTTCTCAGCGATGTCCAACTTAGCCATCACCTTGAGTCGCGATACCAAGAGCGGTGCCAACATGCGCTTGGGTGACAGTACTTCGGCGAGCACACCGTCAATGCGGTAGCGCACGGAGAGCCGGTCTTCGAAGGTTTCAATGTGAATATCAGACGCCTGCTCTTTCACGGCCTGCGACAAAATAGCGTTAATCAATCGAATGATCGGCGCATCGTCCTCGGCATCCATAAGGTC
>WTJR01000057.1 GCA_011524755.1 Halieaceae bacterium
CGGCTGTTCTTCGCCGGACACGCGCTCGCATCGAGCAATTGGAATCAGAAGTAGCAGTACTCCTCTCAAAACTCGAGGAGCTTGAAAACCGCTGATGGATTGATCGCCAGGAGCAGGATGCTCGGCAGATCCACTTAGGCACTACCGACAAGGAAGTCGAATGTCACTCGCGCGCGTAGCGACACGATGCCGTCAAGGCATCAGCGCAAGCACCGTCTGGGTAGAGGCTCACCTCTCGCCTGGACTCCCGACCATTGCCCTTGTGGGCGCATCCGCCACAGTTGTCAAAGATGCTAAAGAAAGAGTACGCAGTGCAATTATCAGCTCGGGATACCGCTGGCCAGACGCACGACTAACCATCAGCTTTTCACCCGCAGGGGTTCACCAGGCTACGGCGAGCTTGGACCTCCCCATCGCTGTGGCAATTTTGATCGCTTCCCGGCAAATCCCCGCGACCCTCGCAGATGGTACTGAGTTCTATGGCGAACTTGGTCTTGATGGGCGCATCTTGGCTACCAGCGGCTTATTGGCCGCAGGCGCGAGTCAGCGGGAACCATCGTTGACCCTAATCACGCCTAGCGACAATGCACCGGCTATCGCCGCGCTGTGCGATAACGTCGTTGGGCTCGCGAACCTAGGAGAGCTCCGAGCACCAGACAGCTGGAAGCGGTCTGTACCAAGAGACGACAAAAGCACGAGCAACGGACGGACAGTTAGCCCGATACCACTGCCAGCCGGGCAGCCTGGGCTCTGGCGAGCTAGCGAGATAGCAGCAACAGGCGGACATCACATGCTGATGTCCGGTGAGCCAGGCGCGGGAAAAACGATGGCGGCAACGCTCATCAAACAACTGTTACCAGAGTTAGCCCACCGAGAAGCGCTGGAGACGCAAATCATTTTCGATATTGCGAACCAAGCACCACCCGAGGGTCGTGTCTTTCGGTCACCTCATCACAGCATTAGCGTTGCAGGATTAGTAGGCGGAACCCGCCAGGCCACGCCTGGCGAGATCAGTCTGGCGCACCACGGTGTCTTGTTTCTTGATGAACTACCGGAGTTCTCGCTGGCCACCATCGAGGCACTTCGCCAGCCGCTCGAGGCTGGGGAAATACGGATAAGCCGCTCGGAGCATTCCCATAGCTATCCCGCTAAATTTCAACTTATTGCCGCCATGAACCCCTGTCCCTGTGGCTATCGCGATTCACCGACAACGCCCTGTCGGTGCTCAGTGAGCGCCTTAAGTCGCTATAACCAAAAATTATCGGGGCCTCTTTTGGATCGAATTGATCTCTTCATTAGCGTCAATCGGTCAAAGTTGTCTGACGTGATGTCACCTCAAAACCAATTGATCGACGATTTGAAAAAGGCGCAGCATCGGGTCGCCATGGCACGTGCATCGGCGATGAAACGGCAAGGTGTTGAGAACAGTAGAATTGCGGGCGCCGACCTGATGGTGCTGTGTGCGCTCTCGTCAGCGACAAAGCAATGGCTAGAGAGAACGGGGGAACGGCTGCAACTATCTGGGCGAGGGCTACATCGGTGCCTGCGAGTCGCAAGAACAATAGCCGACTTATCCGGACAACAGGAGGTAACCCAATTCGAACTCAGTGAGGCGCTCGTCTACCGAGCGCACTTGGGTCAAACGGGGGCGTAGCCGGAAGAGCAGTTCAACCGGCCTATCAATCAGAAGCTTGTGACGTACTCCGCAAGGTGCTGGATGTCTTCATCGCTCAGCGCAGCGGCCTGTCCCCACATGAGCGCACTCTGGGCGCCAACCATCTCGTTTGCACGGTAGGCGGTCAGCCGGCCAACAATATAATCGGCCTCACGTCCTGCGAGCGCAGGGCCAATACCACCACCGCCATTGGGGCCGTGACATGCAGCGCAGCCTGCGTACTTTGCTTCACCGGGAAGTGAAGCCACCGCCGCATCAGCGACAGATGCACCGCCGCAATCCTGCCCCGCGACACAGACGTTTGAAAATGACTTAATTCGATCGGCAATTGCAGCACGTTGTTCATCTGTCTGCGCAAAAGCTGAAGCAGAAAGAGCTAGTATAGTGACTAATAGGTATCGCATGGCTCTGGAAACTCGTTTGGCAGTTTTTCTGGAGCGCGGAGTATACAGACTAAAGTGGCATCGAAAAAACTCGGTTGTCCAGATAATGCATATAACAATGACTTTTAGTAATCAGCTTCCACTAATAGCCCAAGCTTTTATTAAATAGCCGCAGCTATAAAAAGACAGGCTTTAGTTAATGGAGAGTAGCGCCTTAAACGACGGCTTAACCTAAATAGGACCCCTTATGAAACTTTACACCTTCGACCCTGCCCCCAATCCACAGCGCCTCAAGATGTTCATCGATTACAAAGGTATTGAGTTAGACGCTACGCAAGTTAACTTTCAGGAGGGCGAACAGCGGACCGATGCTTATAAAGCCGTTGTTCCCA
>WTJR01000015.1 GCA_011524755.1 Halieaceae bacterium
TAAGGCCAATTGTTTCGATTGTTCCCGAGAAGTGCTTCCGCATCAGATACCCAAAGCCCATGGCTGTCTTTGCCGACGCAGAGGTAACCACAATGCGCTTTGCGCCATAAAAGTCATGATCCTCGCAGTAGCTTTGCATTAGGAATGACGTCCCAAATAAAGGCCTGAAGAGCATGATGGCCTCTTCAAACTCCGGAGCATAACCTGGCTCGGCTTTGGTGAAGGCGTATTCGTTATAAAACGGTGGCACAACAGCCCGGCATTCACGGGTATCAGTAAATCCGCTGTGACTGACGTCGCCGGGGATCATCGTTATATGAGAGGCGATGGGTAGGAATCCGTAGATCCGGTCACCGACGATGATATCTGGATGTTTCGACTGAACGATGTCGCCATAACCCCAGCAAGGCAAGTTCGCATAGCCCTCAGTGGCGGGATAAATATCGAGATACCGGATTAATCCCGACTTGCCCGCGAAGCCATAGCTGATGGAATTCGCTGTCATTGCAATCTTGTCGACTCGGACACGGATCTCGCCTTCGACTAGTTCACCGTTTGGTTCGGGCTGTAGTTCTACGCGCGACTGTCGGAAATCATCGATATCGAGAGAAAGGGTGTAGGCTGAGTCAGTCATAGCGAGTGTCAACGGTTGCTCGAGCGAGTCTCGACCATAGGTTATGGCATAAATAGTGTCAATAAAGGATGCCAAGCGTCGAAAGTGGGAGCAGGGACCAATCACCTAGGCGAACCGTGAGGAAGATAAAACCGTGATCCTACCGTTTCGGCGTGTTTGCGATCGGTTAAACTCGACACCGTGATGTTTCCTCTTATACTTCAGCACCGGCGATTTTGGGTTGGGGCGTTAAGAAGCAGAAAAAGCTAGCCTAGGGCGCGGAGCGACATATAACTCAGCCTAGGGCAGTTGATTCTCAGTAAGCGAGCAACCCAGGACTGAGCTATCTGGAGACGCTCCTAACTACGCAGGACGCGTGGAACAAATTGCGCGTTGAACGAATAGCGCAGTAAACGAATAGAAAGGTACACGAACCGATGAACATGATGGATGCAGTCATTCTGCCAATGCACCCAGAAGGGCGGAAATTTGTGGCAATTTTTGCCGTGATTGCTCTTGTTTTGGGTCAGATCTGGGAGCCCTTGTTTTGGGTGGGACTCGGTATCACGGTCTGGTGTTATTACTTCTTCCGAGATCCCGAGCGGGTCGTGCCTCAAAGCGAGAATTTCATTATTTCGCCTGCGGACGGTGTGGTATCGCTCATTCAAGAGGTGACACCACCCGCTGAGATGGGGTTGGGTGAAGAACCACTGACCCGTGTGTCTGTGTTTATGAATGTCTTCAATTGTCATGTAAACCGAGCGTGTATTGATGGCACCGTAACTAACGTGACGTATCACCACGGGAAGTTTTTAAACGCTTCTCTCGACAAGGCGTCGGAGCACAACGAGCGCAATTCCATCACGATTTCTAGAGATGACGGTCTCACTATCGGCATTACACAGATTGCGGGGCTCGTTGCTCGACGCATCGTCTGTTTTGTCGAAGAAGGCGCGAAACTGAGCGCCGGCGATCGCTTTGGGCTGATTCGCTTTGGTAGCCGACTCGATATTTATCTTCCAAAAGGTGTGGGCCCAGCCGTTTGTCTCGGTCAGAAAACCGTGGCGGGTGAAACCGTGTTAGCACACTTAGACCAACCGCAGGCTCGCCTTGGGGTTGCCAAGTGACCGAGCCACTCGATCGTGATCTGACGCAAGCCAAGGGCCGTGTAAGGCCATTGGCGCTGCTGCCCAACTTTATGACGTTGGGCGCGGTTTGCGTGGGTCTGACGTCAGTGCGCTTTGCGCTGGATGGTCGAATCGACATGGCGGTAATTGCACTTGTGGTCGCCATGATTCTTGATGGCCTTGATGGCCGTCTTGCGCGTGCGCTTAACTCGACTTCGCGCATAGGTAAGGAATTGGATACGTTGGCTGACTTTTTCAATTTCGGCATCGCACCGGGCCTGATCCTGCATTTGGCTTTGTTCAGTGATTCGACTCGAGTTGACTTCACATGGGTTGCGATCATGGTTGTCGCCGCCTGCTGTGCCTACCGATTGGCACGGTTCAATGCCAACGAGGGCTCCGATCCAGCCAAGACGTTTGAAGGGGTGCCGGCACCGACACTCGCCTTACTGACTCTCATGCCAGTTTATCTTTACCTGCTTGAGTTCAGTTTCGTGACGCAGTCACCGGGCTTGATATCGGCCTACCTTATTTTTTGTGGTTTCCTCGCTGTATCGCAGGTGCCAACGGTTTCACTCAAGTCGTTCAAAATCCCCTCGGCTTACATGTTTATTGTCGTTCCCATGATGATCATGCACATGGCAAGCCTGCTGATTTACCCGTGGGAGACGCTCACGGTAATGAGTCT
>WTJR01000113.1:0-2708 GCA_011524755.1 Halieaceae bacterium
GCATCGGGCGTCCGGCACGGCAGAAAATCAAACACGGGCGTCAGGTCCACGGTGGATGGCATGGTTTAACCCTGCACTTCTTCGAAAAGATCGGGTGTGGCTAGATAACGATCATAATGAGCAGTCGACAACACCCAAAAGTCCTCATCAATTTTGTCACGGAGCTCAATGAGACTAAGGTCTGCCCACGATGGATGAACTCGGAACCCGTATTTACTGGGATCGCTTATCTGACTCGCACCCGCCTTCAGCAGCTGGAACAGCCAACAGTACTCGTCGTGCTCATCGTTATATCTCACCAGCTGTGTATCAAGCTGCCATTTCAGCAACTCACGATCGATGACTGTGCATTTGTGGGCGCAGGCCTGCGATAAAAATTTAGACAGTCGCTGATCAACGAACCGTTTTTCGTCCTGGGTGTAGCCGTTCCAGTGAATGACCTCGTGGCTAAACCGCTTGCAACCGCGACAGACGCTATCACCAATGCCTGTTGAGCAGACACCAATACAAGGCGTCTTGATTGGCTTTGGGTTCGTTTGTGTTGGGTTGCCGGTCGACATGACGCGAGAGTCTAGGATAAACATCGCATGAATGCACAGAATTGATCGAATCGCTGTCGACAGACCTGGTCACAAGCTATAATTTGCGCGCCAAAGAGCAAGGCGCCCTTAAAAAGCGAGCGCCCTCACAAATTCTGGGGAAGAGGAAAATTCAGTGCTTGAAGCTTATCGTGATCATGTAGCCGACCGTGCGGCTATGAACATCCCACCAAAACCACTATCACCGCAGCAAGTCGCAGACTTGGTGGAGCTATTAAAAGCGCCGCCCGCCGGTGAAGAAGACTATCTTGTCGATCTCATTTCCAACCGTGTTCCACCAGGTGTTGATGAAGCCGCTTACGTTAAAGCCGCATTCTTGTCGGATGTTGCGCTCGGTAATGTTGAATGTCCCTTGATTGACAAAGTGACGGCAGTCGACCTTTTGGGTGACATGCACGGCGGTTACAACATCGAGACTTTGGTAAAACTCCTAAGCGACAGTGAGCTGGGCGAGCAAGCAGCAACAGAACTCAAGCACACACTGCTCATGTTTGATGCTTTTTATGACGTGGCGGCCCTCGCAAAGGACGGCAATGCCAACGCGCAGTCAGTCATGCAGTCTTGGGCTGACGCCGAGTGGTTTACTAAGCGGGATGAGTTACCTGAGTCCCTCAAGATGGTGGTGTTTAAGGTCACTGGCGAAACCAATACGGACGACTTGTCACCGGCGCCTGACGCCTGGTCACGACCTGACATCCCACTCCACGCACGTGCCATGTACAAGATGACACGCGACGGACTGGAGCCCGAAGAACACGGCAAAGTCGGCCCCATGGCTCAAATTGAAGCGGTGAAGGCGACTGGCTTACCCGTCGCGTTTGTAGGCGATGTCGTAGGCACTGGCTCTTCCAGAAAGTCTGCCGCTAACAGCGTCTTGTGGTATTTCGGCCAGCCTGTAACAGGTGTCCCCAACAAGCAAATGGGTGGTGTGTGCATTGGCGGCAAAATTGCGCCGATTTTCTACAACACCATGGAAGATGCAGGCGCTCTCGTCTTCGAAGCGCCCGTCGAGAAGATGGGCATGGGCGATATCATTGATATCCGTGTCTATGACGGAAAGGTTCTTAACGAGTCTGGTGACGTTATCTCCGAGTTCGAGCTGCGCTCGGACGTATTGCTGGACGAGGTCCGTGCCGGTGGTCGAATCAATCTCATTATCGGTCGTGGCTTGACCGCCAAGGCACGGGAAGCGCTGGGCTTGGGCGAGAGCACCCTCTTTAGAAAACCCGATATGCCCGAGGAGACGAATGCGGGCTTCACCCTCGCACAGAAGATGGTGGGGCGCGCCTGTGGTGTTGAAGGAATTCGACCCGGCACCTACTGCGAACCCAAAATGACAACTGTCGGTTCTCAGGACACCACAGGACCTATGACACGGGACGAACTGCAGGATCTTGCGTGTCTCGGCTTCTCCGCGGATCTCACCATGCAGTCTTTCTGTCACACAGCGGCCTACCCTAAGCCCGTTGACATCGAAACACAGCATTCTTTGCCAGACTTTATCCGGAACCGAGGCGGCGTATCACTTCGTCCGGGTGACGGCATCATTCACAGCTGGTTGAACCGTATGCTGCTGCCTGACACGGTTGGCACGGGCGGCGACTCGCACACACGATTCCCTTTGGGCATTTCCTTCCCTGCGGGGTCAGGTCTTGTAGCCTTTGCCGCAGCAACCGGCGTTATGCCGCTCGATATGCCGGAGTCTGTGCTTGTGCGCTTTAAGGGCGAGATGCAGCCAGGAATCACCTTGCGTGATCTGGTACATGCGATTCCCTACTATGCCATTCAAGAAGGTCTGCTGACTGTCGAGAAAAAAGGCAAGAAGAATATCTTCTCGGGTCGTATCCTCGAAATTGAAGGCCTTGAAGACCTGACCGTCGAGCAAGCCTTTGAACTCTCTGATGCGTCTGCTGAGCGCTCAGCGGCTGGTTGCACCATTAAGCTCTCTGAATCGACGATTGGCAGCTACCTGAAATCAAATATTGTCCTCCTGCGTTCAATGATCGCCGAGGGTTATGGCGATCCACGTACGTTGGAGCGTCGCGTTCGCAATATGGAGAAGTGGCTCGAGACCCCAGAGTTACTCGAGGCCGATGCCGATGCCGAATA
>WTJR01000113.1:2808-10141 GCA_011524755.1 Halieaceae bacterium
CGAACTGAAATGCCAGGATGTTCGTTGTGCATGGGCAACCAGGCACGCGTAGCGCCCAGATCGACCGTTTTATCGACCTCGACCAGAAACTTCCCTAACCGGCTGGGTGAAGGCGCGAATGTCTACCTCACATCGGCGGAGCTGGCTGCTGTAGGCGCCATTCTTGGGCGCCTCCCAACACCAGAGGAATACATGACCTACGCGGATGAATTGGATTCGATGGCAGGTGAAATTTACCGATACATGAATTTCAACGAGATCCAAAGTTTCCAGGCCCTGGCCGATGACGGGCAAAAAATTGCGGCAACGCTTATTGAAGAAGTCGCTTGATCCCAATTTCGCCTAAAAAAAAGCACCCTACTGGGTGCTTTTTTTATACCTGACGAAAGTATGAAACACGTCTGTTGGCCACTACGCCGAAATGGCAGCAAAACCCCGCTCACAATCACGCTTGAGATCCTCGAGGTCCTCAAGTCCAACTGCAATCCGTATCAAGCCCTCGGTAATACCACCTTGCTGCTTCTGCTCATCAGTTAATCGTCCATGCGTTGTTGATGCGGGATGACATACCGTGGTTTTAACGTCGCCCAAATTCGCTGTTAGGGACATCAGTCGAACCGCGTTAATAAACCCCCATGCCCTGTCGCGCCCGCCATCAACCTCAAATGACAGGACGCCACCAAATGCCGACTGCTGAGACGCCGCCAACGCGTGATCAGGGTGCGACGCTAGACCGCAATAATTGACTTTTTTCACCCCAGCATGTGCTTCTAACCACTCTGCCAGGGCTTGTGCGCGCTGACTGTGAGCGTCCATTCGCAGTTGCAGTGTTTCGAGCCCTTTGCTGAATATCCAGGCGTTAAAGGGGCTCATCGATGGGCCACATACACGGACAAAGCCTCGGGCCTCAGCCATTAACTCCTCGGAGCCAACTAAGGCACCTCCCAGCACCCGACCCTGACCATCGAGATATTTGGTTGCTGAGTGCATCACCACATCGGCCCCTAGGGAGAGTGGACGTTGTAACGCGGGTGTACAAAAGCAGTTATCAACGGCCAGTAGCGCGCCCGAGTCATGCGCAATATTCGCAATTTCTCGGATATTTCCAACCTCACACAGCGGGTTCGAGGGCGTCTCGCAAAAGAAAAGCTTGGTATTCGAAGTAACCGCTTGTCGCCAATCATCGAGCTCGCGTAGCGCCACGAACGTGACAGAAATATCAAGCTTAGTCAGTATGTTATTGAATAAACCTACAGTACTTCCGAAGACGTTGCGTGAGCAGATTACATGATCGCCCGCCCGTAGCACGGTCAGGCAGAGCGTCAGAATCGCGGCCATACCTGAGCTGGTAGCTACACCCTCTTGCCCCCCTTCCAGGGCGGCGAGTCGCTTCTCAAAGACAGACACCGTGGGATTAGAAAAACGCGAGTAGGTATTACCGTCACGCTCGCCCGAAAATGTCGCCGCGGCCTGCTCAGCCGATTCGAAAACAAAGCTGGACGTTGCGTAGATCGGATCGGAATGTTCCTGCTCGAAGCCTGGATTTAATCCTTCTCGGATGGCCAGTGTTTCAAAACCAGCCTCTTTTAACCACTCGTTTGACACCCATTAACTCCGATTATGAAGGCCAACAAGGGCACCATCAGCACGATCAACCGAGTTGTCGGAGCGAGCGTCACTCAGTCCTGTGAGATAGGCATCATCAATGACGCCGGTTTGATATTGACCGTCGAACACCGACAGCTCAAAGCCATCCACCAGTGAGTTACCCTCACGGGAGCATTCAATGAGGTCATCTATCTCCTGATAAATCAGCCAGTCTGCCCCAATGTGCTCAGAGATCTGTTCTATGGTTCTACCGTGAGCCACAAGCTCAGACGCGGTAGGCATATCGATGCCATAAACATTCGGATATCGAACAGGCGGCGCTGCTGAAGCAAAATAGACGCGCTTCGCGCCAGAATCACGGGCCATCTGGATTATCTGCTGACATGTTGTACCACGAACGATCGAGTCATCGACTAGAAGTACTGTTTTACCCTCGAACTCGAGCGGTACAGGGTTCAACTTCTGACGCACTGATTTCCGGCGCTGCGTCTGCCCCGGCATGATAAACGTGCGACCAATGTATCGGTTTTTCATGAAGCCCTCGCGGAACTTCACACCCAACTCATGGGCCAGCGCTTGGCCCGCTACTCTGCTGGTGTCCGGAATCGGTATCACGACGTCAATGTCATGATCGGGGCGCTCACGCATGATTTTATGCGCTAGCCGCTCACCTTGGCGCATCCGTGTCTTGTAGACGGATATACCATCCATCAATGAGTCAGGACGTGCAAAATAAACGTGTTCGAAGATACAGGGCTTTAGCTTTGGCTCCGCCGCACACTGCCTTCTGAAAAGCTCCCCGCTGGCATCAATAAATAAGGCCTCCCCCGGGTCTACGTCGCCTATTAGTCGGTAACCCAGTACGTCGAGAGCCACGCTCTCAGAGGCCAACATATAGCTTTTGTGATCACCCTGAGTCTTAACGCCCACCACCAGAGGTCTAATACCGTTGGGATCTCTAAACGCCACTAGACCCACGTTAGCGATCATTGCTATGGCCGCATACCCACCTTCACAACGCGTATGAAGCGTTGTTACGGCGTTAAACACATCTTCTGCGGAGGGAATCAACTTGCCCTGGCGCTGTAACTCGTGCGCAAAGACGTTCAGTAACACTTCCGAGTCACTATCGGTATTCAGATGACGCAAGTCGGTTTGATAGAGCTCCTCGGACAAGGCCGCTGAGTTCGTGAGATTTCCGTTGTGTGCCAACGCAATTCCATAAGGCGAGTTGACGTAAAAGGGCTGAGCGAGCGCTGATCCTGAACTCCCCTGGGTCGGATAGCGCGTGTGACCCAAACCAAAGTTGCCTGCCAATTGCTGCATGTGATTGGCTTGGAAGACGTCTCGGACTAGCCCCTCTCCCTTGCGTTGAAGGAACTGACCCTTGTGGCAAGTCATGATACCCGCGGCATCTTGGCCTCGGTGCTGGAGCATAGTCAGCGCGTCGTAAATATCCGCAGCCACACTCTCATTCGATGAAATTCCCACAACGCCACACATGCGAGTCGCTCCTAAAGCATATTGCCGCTGGTGATGGTCTCGTCCACGAGGGGCGCAGCGTCACCGTTAATAATGTCATCGAAGTTGTCGGCCAGCCACTCCGCAACCACCTCGATGTGCTCGACCAACTCTGACTCGTCAAGCATGGAGTCCTCTGATTCAGGTAGCAAACCTTTGAGCATCAGAAGAAGGATTGCGGCGATGACAACACCACGCGCCACACCAAACCCAGCACCCAGCAAACGATTACCAAAATTTAGCCCTGGTTGACGCATCTGATTGGACAGCCACCGTCCGATACTGCCGAACAAGAACACAACCGATATGAATACGAGGGACCAAGCGGCTAGATAACGAAAGGATCGATCATCGATTAAGTCCGTCATGGTCTCAGAGACCGGGAGCGCCAGAATATTGGCAAGAAAGAAAGCGCCAACCCACCCCAAAAACGATGTCGCCTCTCTGGCGAACCCACGCATTAGTCCATAGCCAGCAGAGATACAAACAACACCAACAACGATCCAGTCAAACTGATTGAAGTGCTCAACGAGATCCATTATTGAGTCTTCCATTAGATCGCCTATACCCCGAATCGAATGATCGACGACTCGACGCCGTAGTAAGCGTCAATATCAGGCTGAAGATCTTGCAATCGCTGCTTTTGCATTTTTGGGCCGATTCGCACTCGGAACAGCTTCTTGCCGTCTATATTAACAGCAGACACATAGGCTTTGTGTCCTTTATTTCGCAATTCCAGCGCTATTTCTTCGGCTCGTTGAGCGGTACTGAATGTTGCTACCTGTAGCTCCCAACTGACGGGGAGCCCCTGCCCGTCAAACTCTGCTCTCTCCAATGCCGACGCCTGCTGCTCAGGTTCCTCATCAGCGTCCACGAGAGCCATATCAGGCATTGGAGATGCGATATCAACAGGTTGAACGATTGGTGGCTGCCGCTCCGGTATCTCAGGCAGATTCGATTGATCTACTTTATCGAGTACCGGCTCACGACGCTCAGACACCGCGACCGCAGGTTTTGGGGGCATTTCGAAGACGGGGAGCTCAAAATCATCGGCATCGTCTGGCGTAACAAATACGATGGGCCAGAAGATGACTGCAATCGCAACAAGCACCACAAAGCCGACAAAACGCTGCTTAATCACGATTGACCATCCAGTGGCGACAGACGCACGCTATCAAGCGCTTTCATACCTTCTCCCACGGTGAAAAATGAGCCAAAAATAACGAGTCTGCCGCCATCCGCCAGACTTCCCATGGCGCCTTCAAAGGCCGATTCGAACGTTGGTGTAACGTGTGCCGCTCCGGAAATAAGCGCTTCAACTACCTCCGGTGACTGCCCGCGCGCTCCGCCGATACCTGACGGTAGATACCATTTATCGATGACTGGCTCGACCGCCGCGATCATATCACGGCAGTCTTTGTCGGACATGACAGCAAAGATGGCTGTCGTCGTTTGCGTCGCTGTTTGGCGATCGAGGAATTTTCTGAGTTCCACCGCGGCATCAGGATTGTGGGCAACGTCAAGAACAATATCGATATTACCGAGGCGAAAAGACTCTCGTCGTCCTTTGAGCACAAGACGCTTCATGCCCGCAGCAACAAGCTCTTCGGTGACCCCAACACCAGCAGCACCGAGCGCTCTTAGGCCTGCGGCGGCATTCAAAGGAAGAATGCCTGCTGGCAATGACCAGGCAATTGAACCCGCCTTTGGACTCTCAAAATAGGTGTCGCCGAAAGCGTAATCGCGCAGCGCCCGTACTTCACAAGCACCGATTCTCTGTAGTTCTGTCGATACCGAGACAGGTGCCGAGGAGTCGGCGACAACGCAGGCATGTCCGTCACGTGCGATACCGCATTTTTCAATAGCAATGGTCTCGACGTCCGAGCCTAACCATTCTTGGTGGTCTAAACCGATGGCGGTGACAACTGCCACATCGGCATCGACGATATTCACCGCGTCTAATCTGCCGCCCAAGCCGACCTCAAGAAGCTGGAAGGCCACATCAAGCTTTTTAAAAATCCACAATGCGGCGAGCGTATTGAATTCGAAATAGGTGAGCGAAATGTCCGATCGCGCCTTCTCGATGGCTTCAAAGGCCTCCACAATAAGTGCATCTGACACCTCTTCGCCCTCGACACGAATGCGCTCGTTGTATCGGACTAGGTGTGGAGAGGTAAACGCACCAACACGTTCACCTCTGGCGCATAAGATAGCTTCCATGACGGCAACGGTACTGCCCTTACCATTGGTACCCGCTACTGTGATAGTAGTAACGGCTGTATCCACCAGGTCGAGACGCCGCGCGACCTCACCACATCGGGCAAGGCCTAGGTCAATCGCAGAGGGATGTAATTGCTCGAGGCGTTCAAGCCACGCGGCAAGATCCAAAACTACCCCCGATTTAACTTATGAAGCGAGCTGTGCGTTGGTGAACTTCGCGAGAACCCGAGCTAGCGTGTCTCGCATCTCAGACCGTGGAATGATCATATCGATGGCACCATGCTCAAGAAGAAACTCACTTCGCTGGAAGCCACGAGGCAACTTCTGCCGAATCGTCTGCTCGATAATATTAGGGCCGGCAAACCCGGCACGAGCATCAGGCTCCGCAACATTGATATCGCCCAAGAGCGCTAGCGAGGCAGACACACCACCATAAATCGGGTCCGTCATGACCGACACGTAGGGAACGCCAGCGGCCTTCATCCGCTCAATCACAGCAGATGTTTTCGCCATTTGCATCAATGAAATCAGCGCTTCCTGCATGCGCGCGCCACCGGAAGCGGCAAAACAAATCAGTGGTATGCCGTTCTCAAGAGCGACTCCAGCAGCACGCGTAAACTTCTCACCCACGGCGTAGCCCATGGACCCGCCATGAAAGTTGAACTCAAACGCTATTGCGACAACGTCCATGCCGTGGAGTGTCCCTCGGAATGCAATGATCGCGTCTTTCTCACCGGTACTTTTCTGAGCCGTACTCAAGCGGTCTCGGTAGCGTTTTTTATCTTTGAATTTCAGGCGATCAACCGTTTCCAGATCTGCAAACAGCTCAGTACGACCGGCATCATCTAAAAAGAGGTCCAGCCGTCGACGCGCAGTGATGCGCATGTGATGGTCGCATTTGGGACAAACCTCAGCATTCCGCTCCAGATCGGGACGATAGAGCACGGCATCGCACTTAACGCACTTACGCCACAACCCCTCGGGAATACTCGCCTTTTTATCCCCGTCCGTTTTCCGCACACCCGCGGGAATGATTTTATCGATCCAGCTCATTTTGGCCCCCTGCACATCACGGTGCGCAGTATACGTCGTTGACGGTTTTAGTTGGAAGTTGCCAAATTTACGCCGTTTCGGATGCTTGAGATCAATGAATGTGCCCCAGAAATGGCACTCGTGTGAGAGCCGCCACTGCTGAGGTCATTCGCTACGAGATCAACCAGTGCACTACCAACCACAACCGCATCAGCGCATCCCGCGACTGTCGCTGCAGTGTCTGCATCTTTAATACCGAAACCAACGGCAACCGGCAGGCTTGTGTGCTGCCGTATGGTGGCTAGATGCGCCTCAACTGCGTCCGTGTCCAGGTGTCCTGCCCCTGTGACACCCTTGAGTGCAACGTAGTAGATGAATCCACTGGCTTGGGCCGTAATTGTGGCGACGCGTTCATCACTCGTGGTCGGTGAGATAAGAAAAATGTTATCGATGTTTTGGCGCTGCAATTCGGCGTTCATCGCTGCGACTTCTTCTGGAGGGAGGTCTACCGTTATCAAGCCATCAATACCTGCTTCAGCGCAGGCATCAGCCACAGCAGCATATCCCTTACGCTCGAGTGGATTCGCGTACCCCATCAACACCAAGGGGGTTTCGGTATTTGTTTCACGGAACTGCTTCACCAGCGCAAGTGTTGAAAGAAGACTCGTGCCTCCTTCTAGCGCTCGCTCATGGCCCTTCTGAATTGTGGGCCCTTCCGACATCGGATCTGAAAATGGCACGCCGACTTCAATGATATCGGCACCTGCCTCAACCAGACTGTGCATCAATGGCACAGTCAACGCCTCATCGGGGTCCCCCGCCACCAAGTAGGGAATCACTGCGCGACGATTTTCCGCGCGAAGCGTGTCGAACAAAGGGCCAAGACGCGACATTAGCGAGTCCCCAGATCAATACCGTCGATTTCAGCGACAGTGAGGATGTCTTTGTCGCC
>WTJR01000075.1 GCA_011524755.1 Halieaceae bacterium
GGTGCGCGTCGCCATCAATACGATGCTGATTCGTTTGCTGCCATGCGGACCAATGTGGGTCAGCCAATCTTTGGGGTCGAGGTAAAGATCACCGATGATGACAACAACGAGCTTCCTTGGGACGGTGTTGCCTTTGGTGCACTCAAAGTGCGTGGTCCTTGGATCTGCTCCAGCTACTTCAAACTTGAAGGTAGCTCAGCGCATGCTGAAGAAGGCTGGTTCGAGACTGGTGACGTTGCGACCATCGACGCTCGAGGTAATGTGTCAATTACTGACCGCACGAAGGATGTGATCAAGTCGGGTGGCGAATGGATTTCATCGATTGAGGTGGAAAACTGTGCCACAGGACACCCCATGGTGGCCGAGGCCGCGGTGATTGGCCGCATTCATCCGAAGTGGGGTGAGCGACCGCTCCTGATCGTCGTCAAGAATGGTCAGGGTGATGTCACACCGGATGAGCTCAAGACTTTCCTTGATGGCAAGATTGCTAAGTGGTGGATTCCAGACGATGTGCAGTACATCGAGGAAATGCCACACACCGCGACGGGTAAAATCCAGAAGATGAAACTCAGAGAAATGTTCGAGGATTATCAGTTTCCTGCGTAGGTAAACCGCTTAACAAAAAGCCCCGCCTTGCGGGGCTTTTTGTTTGCGCCTATTTGTCGGTACAGTCATTGTTATGACGAGGTGCATCGCGTGAAGCTCAGTACTCTGACTCCATGGGTGCTACTCGACAGAGGCTTCTTACCGGGGATGACAGATCAAGCGGGATAGTTCAGATGCAAGGTTCTCTTGACTCAATATCTGCGTATGCGCACCCCCGCGTACTGGCCATGCTGTTTCTTGGATTTTCGGCAGGTCTGCCGCTGCTACTCATTTTCTCAACGCTCTCGATTTGGTTGAGTGAGGCGGGCGTGGAGCGTAGTGCAGTGACCTATTTCAGTTGGGCAGCGCTTGGCTATTCCTTCAAGTTCGTTTGGGCGCCACTCGTCGATAAATTGCCTTTGCCGCTTCTGGAGCAGTTTTTGGGTAAGCGACGAAGCTGGCTACTGCTATCACAGTTAATGGTGATTTCAGCCATGCTGTGGATGGCTATGAGCGATCCGGCAAGTGCCAAGGGCCTGCAGTACATGGCCTATGCAGCGGTCTTTCTCGGCTTCTCGTCTGCGACACAGGATATCGTCATTGACGCTTACCGCATTGAAGCGGTGGAGGAGACCTTGCAGGCCTTGATGTCAGCTTCGTACGTGGCGGGCTATCGGATCGGAATGATTGTTGCGGGTGCTGGCGCACTGTATCTCGCAGCGGGGCTGGGCACGACAAAGGAAGCCTACGCGTATTCGTCATGGCAACTCACCTATGTGGCAATGGCGGGCACCATGCTCATTGGTGTCATCACCACATTAATGATCGAGGAACCCCAGAGTCACAGCGAATCGAGTTTCCTCAAGTCGACTAATGACTATCTCCGATTCTTACTGTTGTTTGCCTGCTTCGTCTCTGCGCTTGTCTTTGCCTACGTGTGGCTTGCCAATGACATTGCTGAAATTCGAAGCTGGCTCAACGGCCTTGGCGTGGGTGCGTCATTGGCCTCATTTTCGGCTGAGGCTACTCGACTACTGGCCGCTGTTGGTCTTGCTGGGGTGACTGGCTGGATCCTGGTGATGCTAAACATTGCTGATCAGCGCGCGTTGCAAGAAACCTATGTCGATCCAATCGCTGAGTTCTTTGGCCGCTACGGCAGGATGGCGGTCTTGGTGTTGCTACTCATTGGTTTCTATCGCGTGTCCGACATTGTGTTGGGCGTCATTTCCAATGTCTTTTATCTGGATATGGGATTCAGCAAAAATGAAATTGCGACGGTCACCAAAGTGTTTGGTATTTGGATGACTATTTTGGGCGGTTTCGTCGGAGGATTTCTCACCATCCGATTCGGTGTGCTTAAGGTCTTAATGTTAGGCGCGGTGATGACGGTCATCACGAATTTGTTGTTCATCCCCGTTGCTCAAAACCCTGGGAACCTGTCTTTGCTCTACGTCGTGATCGGTGCAGACAACATCACCGCCGGCTTAGCGGCTGCTGCCTTCATTGCTTATCTTTCGAGCCTGACTAATCTCTCGTTTACAGCGATGCAATACGCCATGTTTAGCTCGATGATGACCTTATTTCCCAAACTACTCGGTGGGTACTCGGGCTCTATTGTTGATTCCTTGGGTTATGAGAGCTTCTTTTTGATCTCATCCATGATGGGCTTACCGGTTCTCTTGCTGATTTGGGCAGTCGACCGCTTCGTGAAAGAGACCAGGGCCTGAGTTTGATCGACACAGCCGAGAACGACCCTAAACGGTCTGACGTCAATACACCGTTCGAAATAAGTGTCGGGAAGCAAGCGGACTCGAAAGACGT
>WTJR01000048.1 GCA_011524755.1 Halieaceae bacterium
CACGCACGACCGTGCCATCGCCGATCACACAGTCTTTGAGCACACAATTGGCCTCGATTACCACGTTATTACCTAGACGAACCTCACCTTCAACCAACACATTCGCATCGAGCACCACATCTGTGCCACACGCCAAGCTGCCACGGATATCCAAACGACTCGCGTCCATAACATGTACACCTGCAGCCATCAGCTCATCGGCCTTCTGCCTTTGATGTGCCCGCTCTAACGCCTCAAGTTGTGCGCGATCGTTCACACCAGAAATTTCATTCGACTTATCGGTCACCACGACACTCACCTTCTTCCCATCCTGCAGAGCAAGACTTAACACATCCGGTAAATAGAATTCACCTTGAGCGTTGTCATTCTTTACCTGGCCAAGCCATGCGACTAACTCACTTCCACGAGCGGCAAGGACGCCTGTATTGACCTCTGTTACTTCGAGCTCGTGAGGCAAACCATCTTTCTGTTCTACCACCCGCGCAAAATCGCCATCCCCACTTCGTAAGACCCGACCGTAACCCATGGGGTCTTCCAACGTTGCGGCTAACAGTGTCGGTTGAGTTTCAGCCGCGGAAACAACATCTGCCAGAACATCCGCTGACAAGAGCGGGACGTCACCAAACAAGATAAGAACCGTACTGTCAGCACGGCAAGACGGAGCAGCCTGCAGCGCCGCGTGTCCGGTACCCAGCTGCTCAGACTGTACATAGATTTCAACATCAGGCGCTTCGACTGCATCCGATACCTGCGATGCGCCGTGACCAACCACTACATGGATGCGCTCTGCTCCGAGTTGGCGAGCCGTATCCAGCACGCATGCCACCATAGGTTTACCACCAATCGGGTGGAGTACCTTTGGTAATTCGGATTTCATGCGAGTGCCGCGACCTGCGGCAAGAACAATGACTTCGAGCATTCGGACATTAACAGTGAACTGTTCCAAAAGCATCGCACAGCTATATGACAACTACTATGGCAAAAATTCCAAAGCGGTTTGATCAGACAAAAGCGACAGCCCGCAAGGCGTGGGCAAAGCGCGGGATTTAACGACCCGCGCGATTCTTGAGTTTTCTGAGGGTAGCCAACTGGGCAGCCGCTTCGGCTAGCTGCGCTGATGCGCGGCCATAATCGAGCTCGCTGCTCTGGTTGGCCAGTGCTTCTTCTGCCGCTTTTCGGGCTTCTTCAGCAGCCACTTCATCGAGGTCATCACCTCGAACAGCCGTATTCGCAAGGATCGTAACGACATCGCCTTGCACTTCGAGGTAACCGCCAGAAACGTAATAGACCTCTTCCTCACCCCCTTGGAGCACCACTCGAACGGAGCCGGGTGTGAGATCGGTCAGTAACGGAGTGTGCCCATAGGTCACACCCAACTCACCGTTAGAACCGTTGGCAACCAATAGTTCCACGAGGCCTGAAAAGATTTGAGCTTCTGCGCTAACGATATCGCAGTGAATGGTCAGTGCCATTGACGCCTCCGATTAAGCGCTCATTTTCTCGGCTTTCTCAACAGCCTGCTCAATAGAGCCAACCATGTAGAACGCCTGTTCAGGAAGATGATCATACTCACCTGCCAAAATCGCCTTGAAGCCTGCAATCGTGTCTTTCAGTGACACATAGATACCGGGGGAGCCAGTAAAGACTTCGGCCACGTGGAATGGCTGTGACAGGAAGCGCTCAATTTTACGTGCGCGCGCTACCGTCATTTTGTCTTCTTCAGACAGCTCATCCATACCCAGGATCGCAATGATGTCTTTCAGTTCTTTGTAGCGCTGAAGTACCGACTGTACACCTCGAGCGACTTCGTAATGCTCGGTACCAATGATGAGCGGATCAAGCTGACGCGAGGTTGAATCGAGTGGGTCAACCGCAGGGTAGATACCCTTGGCTGCAATGTCACGACTCAGTACGACCGTTGAATCCAAGTGCGCAAAGGTTGTCGCAGGAGAGGGGTCAGTCAAGTCATCCGCCGGTACGTAAACTGCCTGGATCGAAGTAATCGAACCCGTTTTGGTTGAGGTGATGCGCTCCTGAAGTACACCCATTTCCTCTGCCAGTGTCGGCTGGTAACCCACCGCTGATGGCATACGACCTAGCAGTGCCGACACCTCGGTTCCCGCCAGTGTGTAACGGTAGATGTTATCGACGAAAAGCAGTACGTCACGGCCTTCATCACGGAACTTTTCCGCCATGGTCAAACCAGTGAGTGCCACGCGTAGACGGTTGCCGGGTGGCTCGTTCATCTGACCGTAAACCATCGCCACTTTAGATTCGGGTAGGTTTTCGACGTTAACAACCTTCGACTCCTGCATCTCGTAGTAGAAGTCGTTACCTTCACGCGTACGCTCGCCCACACCGGCAAATACAGACAAACCAGAGTGCTCAGTCGCGATGTTGTTAATCAGCTCCATCATGTTGACGGTCTTACCAACGCCCGCACCACCGAACAGACCAACCTTACCGCCTTTTGCGAACGGGCAGACCAGATCGATTACCTTGATGCCAGTCTCAAGCAGCTCTTCTGATGCAGCCAGCTCTTCGTAGGTTGGCGCGGCACGGTGAATCGACGAACGCTCTTGCTCACCAATGGGGCCACGCTCGTCGATAGGATTACCCAACACATCCATGATGCGTCCCAACGTCTCAGTACCGACAGGCACGGAAATTGGGGCACCCGTGTTATCAACGGAAAGTCCGCGACTTACACCCTCGGATGAACCCATGGCAATCGCGCGTACAACACCGTCACCCAACTGCTGCTGAACCTCCAGAGTGAGGCCTTTATCAGTGACAGTCAGGGCATCGTATACCTTCGGTACGCTGTCACGGGGAAACTCTACGTCAACAACCGCGCCGATGACCTGTACAACCTTTCCACTACTCATTTTTGAGTCCTCTGTCTTGTTCCGCGACGCAAATCGTCAGCGTCGTCGTAATGCTAAAACTGCGCTTACCGCGCTTAACCAATAGCGGCCGCGCCGCCTACAATCTCTGACAGCTCCTGAGTAATCGCTGCCTGTCGAGCTTTGTTGTAAACCAACTGAAGCTCATCGATAAGTTCACCCGCGTTCTCGCTCGCATTTTTCATAGCGATCATTCGAGCCGCCTGTTCACAAGCACCATTTTCGACTACCGCCTGATAAACCAACGACTCGATGTATCGAGCAAGCAGGCCATCTAACAGCTCTTTAGCATCAGGCTCGTAAATGTAGTCCCAGTGATGCGAATACTGTTGCTGAGCGTCCGCTTCCAAGGGAAGTAACTGCTGAACAGTCGGCGTTTGCGTCATGGTGTTAACAAAGTCATTGCCCACCAAGTAAAGCTTGTCGATCGTGCCCTCAACATACGCATCAAGCATGTGCTTTACCGCCCCAATGAGTTGCTCGACCGTAGGCTCTTCACCGATGTCTCGAACGCTGGCAACGACGTTGCCACCAACAGAGCCAAAGAAGGCCTGACCTTTACCGCCAATAAGACATAGATCAACGTCGTGCCCTGCGTCAGAGTGCTCCTTCATGGACTGAAGCGCGCGCTTGAACAGGTTGATGTTTAAGCCACCACACAAGCCTCGATCTGATGAGACGATGATGTAGCCAACGCGACGAATCGACCGCTGCTGCATGTAAGCGTGACGATACTCTGCCGATGCATTAGCAATGTGACCAATTACGGCGCGCATACGACGCGCGTAGGGCTTGCCCACTTCCATGCGATCTTGTGCGCGACGCATTTTACTCGCCGCCACCATTTCCATCGCGCTAGTGATCTTCTGAGTACTTTGAATACTCGAGATCTTGGTGCGAATTTCTTTACCCGCTGCCATCGCTAATTACCAGGTTTGAGTTGAAACAAACGCATCGAGACCCGCCTTAAACGCAGCCTCTCGATCGTCGTTCCAATTACCGTCCGCAGCAATCTCTTGCATGAGTGCACCGTGCTCTGCATGCATGTAAGAAAGAAGCGCCGACTCAAAATCAGAAATCTTATCGACCTCAACTGCCTTCAAATAACCCTCGTTCGCGGCGTAAAGCAAAAGACCCATCTCGGCGACACTTTGAGGCGCGTACTGCTTCTGCTTCATCAGCTCGGTGACTCGCTCACCGTGCTCGAGCTGTGCCTTAGTCGCTTCATCGAGGTCCGATGCAAACTGGGAGAACGCTGCCAGCTCGCGGTACTGCGCGAGGGCTGTTCGGATACCGCCAGACAGTTTCTTGATGATCTTGGTCTGTGCAGCACCACCCACACGAGACACTGAAATACCAGCGTTCATCGCGGGTCGAATACCGGCGTTGAACATGTCAGCTTCGAGGAAGATCTGACCATCAGTAATCGAAATAACGTTTGTCGGTACGAACGCCGATACGTCACCTGCCTGAGTTTCAATCACAGGCAGTGCCGTCAACGAACCTGTTTTGCCTTTTACCTCGCCGTTAGTGAATGCCTCGACGTAATCGGCATTAACACGCGCTGCACGCTCAAGAAGACGAGAGTGGAGATAGAAAACGTCACCAGGGTAGGCTTCACGACCGGGTGGTCGACGTAGCAACAAGGAAATCTGACGATAGGCGACAGCCTGCTTAGATAAGTCATCATAAATGATGAGCGCATCTTCGCCACGATCACGATAGTACTCACCCATGGTGCAACCCGCGAAAGGTGCTAGGTACTGCATCGCTGCGGGATCAGACGCATTAGCGGCAACCACAATGGTGTGATCCATTGCGCCGTGCTCTTCGAGCTTACGCACCACCGACGCTACCGAAGAAGCCTTCTGGCCAACCGCGACATAAATACACTTAATGCCAGTGCCTTTCTGGTTGATGATGGCGTCGACTGCAATCGCTGTCTTACCCACCTGACGGTCACCAATGATCAGCTCTCGCTGGCCACGACCGATTGGCACCATGGCATCGATGGCTTTCAAGCCAATTTGAACGGGTTGATCAACTGACTGACGCGCGATAACCCCGGGAGCAATTTTCTCTAGAGCATCGGTCATGGTTGTCTCGATAGCGCCCTTGCCATCGATTGGGTTACCCAGCGCGTCAACAACGCGTCCTTGTAGCTCTGGACCCACTGGAACCTCAAGGATTCGACCAGTACAGCGGCAAGTTTGGCCCTCAGCCAACTGCTTGTAGTCGCCCAGTACAACCGCGCCGACCGAGTCACGCTCAAGGTTAAGAGCCAGTCCAAAGACATTGCCCTCAAATTCAATCATCTCGCCGTATTGCACTTCGGTCAGACCGTGAATGCGGATGATGCCGTCCGTTACCGAGACGATAGTGCCTTCGTTTGTAGCCTGCGATGCCACATCAAGCTGCGATATACGCTGCTTAATGATGTCGCTGATTTCTGAAGGATTCAGTTGTTGCATGACCGGTTCCTCTGTCAAGATTTCAACGCAGTCGCTAGCTTGTGCAAGCGCCCACGAACTGAACCGTCGATAACCATATCGCCGGCTCGAATAATGGCTCCCCCAATTAAGGAAGCATCTGTTTCAACAGTCATATCGACTGTTTTGCCTAACTTTGCTGTCAATGAGGCAGAAAGTTGCTCAATTGTCGCGTCGGCCACATCGAACGCACTCGTTACCGTCACGTTCGCCGCCGCATCGAGCGCTGATCGCAACTCAGCGAATAACGTCGCGACCTCACTTGAGAGGCCGAGACGGTGGTTTTCAGCCATCACTGAAACAAACTGCGCGACACCCGCTGGAATATCGTCTCCCAGCACAGTCGCAACAGTTGCAGCGCGCTGGGATGCGGTCGTTGCAGGATCATCGAGCACCTTGGCCACTGATGGCTCAGCGACTACCGCGGCAACGGTGACCAACGCTTGATGCCAGCTGTCCACAGCGCCGTTATCAACAGCGAACTGAAACGCCGCCCGCGCGTAAGGTCTCGCCAGTGTGGTTGGCTCGATCACGCCTACTGCTCCTTCACCAACTGCTCAAGAAGGGCAGCGTGTTTATCAGCATCGATTTCAGCTGCCAGCACTTTTTCAGCGCCCGCAATAGCCAGCGTACTGACTTGCGTTAAGAGCTGCTCTTTAGCCTGAGCTTTTTCGCGCTCCACTTCGGCAGACGCGAGCTCTTTCACCCGATCCGCTTCTGCAACCGCAGCGACTTTTGCTTCATCGACAACCGTTGCTGCACGCTTATTAGCAGCTTCAACGATAGAGGCAGCTTCTTTCTTCGCCTCTGACAAGCGGTCAACCGCTTCTTTTTGCGCAAGCTCAAGATCGTGACTAGCGCGGTCTGCTGCAGCCAGACCGTCGGCGATCTTTTGTTGACGCTCTTCCATAGCGGCTAAGATCGGTGGCCATACGTATCGCATACAAAATGCAACGAACGCGATGAAGGCTACGATCTGTCCGATAATGGTCAGATTAATATTCACAGTATACTCCTGTGGGTTTCACTCACGCCGGCTAAGCCGGCGAGGAAAAAGGTTTCTTAGCCTGCAACCACGAAGATGAGGTACATAGCGATACCAACACCAATAATGGGGATCGCATCAACCAGGCCTGCACCTAGGAAGAATGTGCCCTGTAGACGTGAAGCCAGCTCTGGCTGACGCGCAGAACCTTCGATGAGCTTACCGCCCAAGATACCTACGCCAATAGCAGCACCCATGCCGCCCAAGCCCATCATGATCGCCGCTGCGATGTAGATCATTTCCATTGTTGTCTCCTATTGAGTCTTAGTATGGAAGTTCAGAAATTAATGGTCCTCGTGTGCCATGCTGAGGTACACGATGGTAAGAACCATGAAGATAAATGCCTGCAAGGTGATGACCAGAATGTGGAAAATCGCCCAACCAATCTGCAAGAGCGCAGCAGGCAACAACCAAAAGATGCCTGCGCTGAACAGAGCTGCAATCAAAATAAAGATCATTTCACCGGCGTACATGTTGCCGAACAGGCGCAAGCCCAGTGAGAAGGGCTTCGCGAGTAAACCAACTACTTCCATGAACAGATTGACGGGAATAAACGCCCAGTGGTTAAACGGGTTCATGGTGAGTTCTTTAACAAACCCAAAGCCTTTGACCTTAATTGAGTAAAAGAGCATCAGGACAAATACACCAATCGCCATACCCATAGTGATATTGGGGTCTGTTGATGGCACGATTTTCTGGTACTCAACACCGGCCAACATCATGAGCTCTGGCACCACATCGACGGGTATTAAGTCCATCAGGTTCATCAAAAACACCCAGACAAAAATAGTCAGTGATAACGGTGCAATCAGTTTGTTGTTGCCATGGAAGGTGTCTTTAACCTGATTGTCGATAAACTCGACAATCATTTCGATAAAGTTGATCAGGCCTGAAGGTGTCTCGGCCGAGGCGCGCACGGCAACCCAACGAAAGAGGGCACAAAAAATAATACCTAGCCCGATGGACCATCCAAGCGAGTCCACGTGGATAGCATTGAATCCCATGGCAGCGATCTCATCGGCGCCATGAGCAAACGTCCACTGACCACCAGCAGCTACCGTTTCACCATCATAACGTTCAAAACCCTCGGGCAATTTACCGTAAGTAAGGTTCGTTAGGTGGTGGACGATGTAATCCGAAACCGTCTGTTCTTGACCAGCTGCAGCCATTCGATCTTGCCCTAATTAAACAATCGCCCTAGCGCGATGCTCTCCGTTAAACCACTTTGTCTTTCGCAGCCAGATAATAAAAAACCGGACTACTCACTAATACTGCTATCGCGCCCATGAAGATCGCTCCGGGCTGCGGGTCTGACGCTTTGGCGAACCAAAGACCAAACAGCAGTGCGCTGAGACTAAATTTTGCTATCCCCAGTAAGGTTGGTGCTTGAGCACCAAACCTGCTGAACATGCTGGTCGCAAGCCATGCCTGGGGCAGTCCAATAATGGCCGCTCCTACCCACACCGCTAACGCTGCATCACCACCGAGAAAAAACCAAACACCAGCAGAAAGTGCCGCTATCAAAACACTGGTAAATACCAAGGCCTTGGCGAAGTGGTGAGCCAGCATTGTTCGCGTGTACTCGCCCACTTAGCACTCCCACATTTTCGGGTTCTCAAGCGCGCGCAAGTCTATTCGAATTGCCTAAGCGCATCAACAAAGCAAAATGCCAACTTTTATTGGATACGATTCAAAATTCCGTCGAGCACGTCTAGGTCGCTGTACTGAATAACCAGCTTGCCACGGCCATTTTTATTTTCGATGACCACTTTGGTGCCAAAACGCTCTGAGAGTTGCCGCTCCAGCCGGTCGATATCAGGGTCTTTCCGCTGCGGGGCCGTATCAACAGCTGGCGCTAACATGGCTTTTACAAGCGCCTCTGTTTGTCTGACTGACAACTTGCTGTCCACAACTTTTCTTGCCGCGCGAACCTGATCCCCACCGTCCAATGCCAGAAGCACCTTTCCGTGACCCGCATCAATTCGACCGTGCTCTAACATCTCTGACACTTCGCGCTCGAGGGACAGCAGCCGCATCAAATTCGCAATAACCGGGCGTGATTTACCCACAGCTGTTGCGACCTCTTGTTGAGATAAATCAAATTCGGTCTGCAATCGCTTTAGCGCTCGGGCTTCTTCAAGTGGATTGAGGTTTTCGCGCTGGATGTTTTCTATCAGCGCCATTGCGATCGCTGTTTCATCGCTGATGTCGCGGACGATAGCCGGGATGGTATCCAAGGCGGCCAGCTGACTGGCTCGCCAACGGCGCTCGCCAGCCACAATTTCGTAACGATCTGCGCCAATAGATCTCACAACAATCGGCTGCATGACGCCTTGGGCTTTAATGCTGTCGGCCAGCTCTTGTAGCGCGGCTTCATCAAAGTCAATTCGAGGCTGATATTTACCGCGTTGTAAAAACTCCAGTGGTAATTGACGAAGATCACCATCCCCAGGTGATATTGTGCTCGCTTCTGCCGTGCCGGCCGGCGCTTTTTTGGTCAGGTCGGTCCCAAGCAGGGCGTCAAGGCCACGATTTAATTTTCGCTTTTTCGTGTTCATTCGCCTTTCCTGAGCACTTGTCGTTGTCTTGCACCATGTTTCATCACGTCACTGTCCATCAGTTTACCGGCCGAAATATCACTGTCGACGTGAAAATTCTTCAGCAAGCGCCATGTACGCACGCGCGCCTCTTGAATATCGGTCATAAACAATCCCGGGTTCCCCGTGACTTGGTGCTTCTGCGAGTCGCACATTCCTCGGAATCACTGTCCGATAAACGAGGTCACCAAAGTGGCTGAATAACTGCTCGGATACTTCTGTTGTCAGCGAATTTCTCGGATCATACATCGTTCGAAGAATTCCCTCGATTTCAAGATCGGGATTAACTGTCTCGTTGATCCGACGAATGGTATTCAACAAGGCAGAGAGCCCCTCTAGAGCGAAGTATTCGCACTGCATGGTGATGAGAATAGAATCACAGGCCACCATTGCATTGACGGTCAGCATGTTAAGAGAGGGAGGGCAGTCGATTAAGACAAAATCGTACGATGCTTCACCTTGCCGCAGTCCTTGCTTCAATCGTTTTTCTTTGCCCTCAACTTCGATGAGCTCTACCTCTGCTGCGGTTAGATCACCATTGGCCGGCAAAACAGAAAACTTACCTGTGGGCGACTCGACCAAACACTCAGACAGCGATGCTTCCGCGAGCAACAGATCAAGCACAGATAGCTCTAGACCATTTTTTTCTATGCCAGAGGACATGGTGGCATTGCCCTGAGGATCCATATCCACCAACAGCACACGCTTTCCCATCTGCGCCAACGAAGCAGCCAGGTTGACGCTTGTTGTTGTCTTACCAACGCCACCTTTTTGATTGGCTACGGCAATAATTTTCATTTCTTATTCTCACCACGACGCAGCACAACTAACTGCCTCAATTCATCTAGCCCGGGTACCACCAGATCGATTTGTTCGCTGATCTCTACAGATGTACTTAAATCCGCTATTTCAGTATCAACCGTTTGAGACTTCATGGCGAGCCAAACACCCTCTGTATCGAGTAAATGCGCTGTTAGATGACACATTCGATTTAAATCAGCGAATGCCCGACTCATCACAACATCGAAACCCTGGTCTGGTTGGTAAGTCTCAGCTCGCCCCTCAACAATACTGACATTGTCTAGCCTCAGTTGCTGGCGGACCTGATAGAGGAAACGGGTTTTCTTGCCGTTACTGTCCAGCAATACAAACTCTTTATCGGGGAAACACAGCGCCAACGGAATACCTGGCAGGCCTGCGCCTGTGCCAACATCACAGAGTCGCTTACAGGAGCTAAGATACGGCACCAGAGTAACGCTATCGAGGACGTGTTTAATCACCATGTCCTCCGGACGCCGCACGGCAGTCAGGTTATAGGGTTTATTCCATTTATGGAGCAAAGTGACGTAGTCCGTTAACGGTTCTGCTAACGCCACTTGTATATCGAGAGCCTTCAGCCCTCGGGTCATTTGATCAACTAAGCGTTCAGCCATTGCTGACGGCGCGATCGGGAGCAGAATTGCTTTGCCGTCTCAGGTGTACCAGAAGCAGTGACAGCGCTGAAGGCGTAACACCCTGAATTCGACCCGCCCTTGCGATATTAGCGGGCCGAGTGTCTGTCAGTTTTTGACAGATCTCATTAGACAATCCAGACACTTCGGTAAAATCAAAGTCGCTTGGAATCAGCGTATTCTCGTGCCGTTTCAAACGATCAATTTCATCTTGTTGCCTTGCAATGTAACCAGCGTATTTCACACGTGTCTCTATGTGATCAGCGGTTGCCAAATCCGTAACGGGCGACCCTTTCAAGCCCGCTACATCGCTGTACGACAATTCCGGCCGCCGAATCAAATCCGCCATCGAATATTCTCGGTTGATAGGCGACTTTAGCTTGGCATCGAGAGCATTCGAAGCACCGGTATCAGGATGGATATAAGTTGACTCCAATCGTCCCAACTCCTCATCCACCACCGCTCGTTTGGCCTGATAAGCAGCCCAATGCGCTGACGATATCAATCCAAGCTCATTGCCTTTTGGCGTCAACCGCTCGTCGGCATTGTCTTCGCGAAGTTGCAGCCGATATTCAGCACGGGATGTGAACATTCGATAAGGCTCTTGCGTGCCCAACGTTACAAGGTCATCCACAAGAACACCGATATAGGCCTCATCGCGTCGTGGTTCCCAGGCATCGAGTTCGCGGGCATATCGAGACGCATTCAGCCCGGCAAGAAGCCCTTGTGCTCCAGCTTCTTCGTAACCTGTGGTGCCATTAATCTGACCAGCAAAATACAACCCAGTCACATGTCGTGTCTGTAAGCTGTGCATCAAATCACGGGGATCAAAGTAATCGTATTCAATCGCGTAGCCTGGCCGCGTGATATGCGCGTTCTCTAAACCGGGGATGGTTCGAACCATGGCGTCCTGAATATCGAACGGCAGCGACGTTGATATGCCGTTTGGATACAACTCAGTGGTCGTTAATCCTTCAGGCTCCAAAAATATTTGATGGGAATTTTTATCGGCAAACCGGTGAATCTTGTCTTCAATGCTAGGGCAGTAGCGCGGACCTGTTCCTTCAATAACCCCACTGAACATGGGTGAGCGATCCAACCCACCACGAATAATCTCGTGGGTAGCTTCGTTAGTCTTAGTCACCCAGCAACACAACTGCTGTGGATGTTGAGAGATTGACCCTAACTGAGACATCACTGGCCTTGGCTCGTCTCCCCATTGTTCTTCAAGAACCGAAAAATCCACTGAATTGCCATCAATTCGCGGTGGTGTGCCAGTTTTTAGTCTGCCGGTTCGAGGGCACAACTCGCGTAATCGATCTGCCAGCGTAACCACAGCCGCATCACCCATGCGCCCGCCCGACTGGTTTTCCATCCCAATATGAATCTTTCCATTCAAAAAAGTACCTGCGGTAAGAACACATGCAGGAGCAGAAAACCGAATACCTGTGGCGGTTCTAACGCCCGTCACTGTTTCACCAACGAGCTCAATATCGTCGACAGCATCCTGGAATACCGTCAGGTTTTCTTGTGCAAAGAGTATTTGGCGAATCGCATTGCGATATAACACTCTATCGGCTTGCGCTCTGGTCGCCCTGACAGCTGGGCCTTTCCTTGCATTGAGTACTCTGAATTGAATGCCTGCGAGGTCCGTGGCTCTCGCCATCGCACCACCTAACGCGTCAATTTCCCTAACGAGGTGTGATTTACCGATGCCGCCTATTGCCGGGTTACACGACATCTGACCTAACGTATCGATCGAGTGGGTAATAAGCAGTGTACGCACACCAGTGCGGGCAGCTGCCAACGCTGCTTCAGTACCCGCATGGCCACCGCCTACTACGATGACGTCGAACGTGCGATGAGTGCTCATTTGCCGTCTTTGTTAGAAAAAAGGGCTGGGAGTATACGAATAAATGTAGCTGAACTTAAGTTATCGATCTCTTAGGCCGACAGATTCACAAAAGTTAGAGCTGTTTTTATCGTTAATTACGCCTTATAGAAAATCAAATTTATATATATGTATTAGAAAAGATACTTTGATGTTGTTGTTATTAAGGCGCCTTTTTTTGTGGATAGATGCCCCATCACCAAGTAGCTCGAGGATTTACTCCATGTATAAGGTGTTTCATAAGATAGGAAAAACAACCCTATAAGGCCTGTGCTAATCGGGGATATCTCAATCTGTTGTTATGTCTCTTTCTTTTAATTCAATTTCTTCACAACGTCATGCACAGAGTTGTCACCAACTCTACTCACATCAGTACAGCGCGCGGCCTCTCGTAATCAATTTCTTAATGATGTTGTGGACAGGGTGTTACTTACCTATGCAAAAACTGCTGAAAATTAACCCCAAGATATCGTCACTTGCTACACGGCCCGTTAAAGAATCGATTGCGGTTTGAACCCGTTTTAGATCTTCGGCCAGTAGCTCTGCCGCGTTGTGGTGCTCGAAGGCAAGTAGAGATTCTGTGAGAGCGTGATGCGCTTCCAAGAGTGCGTCAACGTGGCGTTGGCGAGCGCTGAAAACAGAGTCTTGCGCCCCTTGTACCAATAATGAGCCCTCAATCGTTTGAATCAACGCGTTGATTCCATCACCTTTTTTGGCACTGACTGCAACACAACGAGTTTCACCGTGATTCGGAAGTACGCCAGCTTGTCTGCCAGAGATATCAATTTTGTTTAGGACCTGAATATTAATGGCGGTATCAGGAAGCCATTCGGTATTAATTTCCTGTGGTTCATTGTCATCAATGATGTGAAGGACGAGGTCAGCATTCTGACTGCTGGACTTGGCACGCTTAACACCTTCTTGCTCAATGACGTCGTCTGTCTGACGAATGCCGGCCGTATCGATGAGATCCAGAATCACAGAGCCAGCTTTTATGCTTTGTTTTAGTGTGTCGCGTGTCGTACCCGGAACATCTGTGACAATGGCAATGTCATCACGAGCAAGTGCATTTAAGAGACTACTTTTACCGGCGTTTGGTGCACCAATAAGGACAGCCAGGTAGTGCTGGGTTTTGCGTTGCGATGCCGCAACATCGTTGATTAATTGCTCAATAGTGGCGTTGCAGTCGCGAAGCCTTGATATGACTGCATGGCGCTGTAAAACATCGATGTCTTCTTCAGGAAAATCGATGGATGCTTCTGTTAACGCTCTTAGCTCATTGAGTTGGTTAGAGAGGTCGCTGACCAACGCAGAAAATGCACCTGATAATGAGGCAGACGCGAGCTTTGCTGCCGTTTCTGTTTCAGCTGTGATCAGATCGGCGATGGCTTCCGCTTGTAGTAAATCAATTTTACCGTTGATGAAACTGCGCTCTGAAAATTCTCCGGGTCGAGCTTGCCTTGCCCCTAACTCAATGCATCGCGAGAGAAGTGCTTGTAAAACAATGTGTCCACCGTGCCCTTGAATTTCCACTACATCGTCACCGGTAAATGAGTTGGGACCGGGAAAGTAAATGGCTAGCCCGGAGTCAATGGCTTGACCTTCACTGTCGAGGAAAGACCGGTAGTGAGCGTACCGAGGGGTGAGTTCTGATCCACTTAAAGCGAGCGCTATAGCGAGTGCATCAGGTCCACTTAAACGGATGATACCGACAGGACCGTTGCCGCGCGCCGTTGCGATAGCGGCGATCGTATCAGTATCAAGTCCGGTCATTGTTTTATGTTGATGTTGCGCTTATCGCGCAGCGGCTTGCTCAATTTGTCGAGTAACAACGTATTGCTGAGCAAATGACAGAAGGTTGTTGCACAACCAGTACAACACAAGGCCTGCCGGGAACCACATCATCAAGAAGGTAAATGCGATAGGCATGTACATCATGATTTTGGCTTGCATTGGATCTGGCGGTGCAGGATTGAGACGTTGCATCAGCCACATGCTAATGCCCATCAGGATTGGCAAGACAAAATAGGGATCCATGGCTGAGAGATCTTCGATCCATAGAATGAAAGGTGCGTGTCGGAGTTCAACCGATTCGAGAAGCACCCAGTAAAGCGCAATAAAGACAGGCATCTGAATGAGCATAGGAAGACACCCACCCATTGGATTAATCTTCTCTTTTTTCCAGAGCTCCATCATGGCTTGCTGCTGTTTAGCTTTGTCATCTGCGTACTGATCACGAATACTTTGAATCTTGGGCTGTACCGTTCTCATTTTTGCCATGGATTTATAGCTTGCTGCTGATAACCGGAAAAAGATCAGCTTGATAACAATGGTCAGCGCGATGATGGCCAGTCCCCAGTTAATAACAAACTGCTGGATTAAAGTGAGCAACCAGAAAAGCGGTTGAGCAAGCCACCAGAGCCAACCGTAATCAATAACGAGATCGAGGTTCTCAGCCAGCGCGGCGAGCGCAACTTGGTCTTTGGGGCCTACGTAAAGTGTTTGAGTGATGGTTGCGGCTGATCCTGGTGCGATATCAACGTTTTGGTTTTTGTATCCGATAACGTTGTCACCATTAGAGAGCTGGCTAGCAAAGTAATCGTGACTTGTCTGCTGCGATGGAATCCAAGCTGAGACAAAATAGTGCTGTAATATTGCCACCCAACCTGCGGGCAAACGTTTTGAGAACGGCTCATCACTCAAGTCAGAAAAACTGAGCTTTGTGTAGCGCTCATCGGGTTGCGTAAGCGCAGCGCCCAAATAAGGACTGACGCCGAAACCTGTGTTGCCGTCGGGTGCTTGCGTGTTATCTCGCTTCAGTTGAGCAAACGACGTGACAGATGCGACGGAGCTCCCGCCGTTTCTGATATCGAATGACACATCGACGTCATAGCGGTCATCATGGGCCGTGAAACGCTTGTAAACCTGCATTCCTAGCGAGTCATTGCCGGTCCAGGCCAATGTCAGCGTGTGGCTACCATCGTCGTTGTTAGTAACGCCTTGGCTTGCGTAACGCGCTCGGTTACCACTGGCATCAATACCATCGGGTCCTATGAGTCCGCTCTGAGCCACATAGCGTCGCAGGTTGTTGTTTTCTAATAATCTAAAGGGTTGATCAGGCGTATCGAGTCTAACCGGGAATTTTGGTAGAGACGCAGAAACAACATCACCCCCGTCAGCAGAGACAACCAAGTCAAGCGCGTCGGTAGATAAGTTAAACGTCTCGCTGTCATCGAGTAGCACTGAAAGAGGGTTTGTTTCTTGGTTAACACTCGGGATACCGTCATTGATTCCCTGGCTTACAGGCGCAGCTACTGATTCATTGGTTGATACGCCAGGCTCCGTAATAGCGGCGGTATACAGTTCACTCTGCTGCTTTTGATACTCGTCAGAATACTGATTCCATTCAATAAGCAGCATTAAAGACAATACGGCGGTGGTGCTTATTAATAGTAGTCGTACAGGGTCCATTGAGGTCCTCGGCATTATTCGTCGTCGGATTTCGACAAGCTCGGATGTTCAGGGACAGGATCATAACCGCCGGCAGCCCATGGATGACAGCGGCAAATTCGTTTTGCAGCTAGAAAACTGCCTGAAACTGGGCCGTGTGACTCTAACGCTTCAATGGCGTATGACGAGCATGACGGAAAATAACGGCAGCGATTTCCAATAAAGGGACTGATCCCAACTTGATAGAACTTGATGGGCAGTTTCAGCAGCGCGGTTAGAACGTTATTGATCATCTTCAAACCGAATCTGCGCGTGTTTGTGATTGAGCTTCCGCCAAAGGCGATCAAGATCACCTAGCACGTCTGCATTACTCAATGCACCAGCACCTCGTTTTGCCATGAAAACAAGGTTCATCGAGGCTGAAAGGGGGTGGTTTCGAAAGTATTCCCTGACCAACCGTTTAATCCGGTTGCGATCAGTGGCCAGTCGCACGTTTTTCTTGGCAACAATAATACCGAGGCGAGAGCGATTGTCTGATGCAGGAAGGGCAAGCACGGTGCCAGCTGTTGAGCCGGCACGTATTGAACAGTTTTCGAAAACTTGGGAGTAGTCGTGGGCGTTAAGTAAGCGCGCGGTCTTTGGAAATTTGTGGGACATAGTGAGTTGCCCCGATGCGCTTACGCCGAGAGACGAAGACGTCCACGTGCACGACGACGAGCAAGCACCTTGCGGCCATTTTTGGTTGCCATGCGAGCACGGAAGCCGTGGTTACGCTTGCGCTTCAGAACGCTGGGTTGAAAGGTGCGCTTCATACGAATGCCTTTACATCAATGCGGTTGTCAAAGGGGGCGGAATTATAGGGACCCCCTGTGTGACTGGCAATAGCTGGGAATGTAAAAAAGTAAGTGGTTACAAAACGATTATTTTTTTTGGGTTAGTGGCCGCTTACTGGGATCGACTGTATTGCTGTCTTTTTACCAGTTTGGATGAAGCGCTTGGTCGTGTTTTGCCACAAAGCATCCATAAGTTATTAAAAAGTTATCCACAGAAAAACAAAAATACGGCTTGCATTTTTATTTTTTTATGAGAAACCCCTACAAACCAGTAAACCACTGATTTATATGGTTTTTATTTTTGTTGAACTGGAGATAAATGTGTGGATAACTATACACCGTTGTCGTGGAGTGGCGGATTATTGAGCCAGTAGTCGACATAAGCACTGCAATAAGTCGCAGATTCGCCTCAATTCGCCTTGAAGAGCAATAACAACATGCAAATAGCGTCTCAATCTTCTTCGCCAGTTTCGAATACCGTGCTGTGGACACAGTGTCTCGAAGAGCTGCGGCGTGAAGTGCCAGAAGTTCAATTCAATACCTGGGTGCGACCTTTAACCGTAATGGAAGATGGCGCTGACTTTGTGTTGTGTGCACCCAATCGGTTTATCCGGGATTTTGTAGAAGAAAAATACAGCGCAACCATCTCTCAGTGCCTCGCTGCGGTGAGTACCGAGGCGTCCTTGGTGTCGGTGAGGGTTGTAACGGGCGCTGGCGGGTCAATCACGACCCAGCCAGCTACGGTAAATAACGAGTTGAGTCTGCCCACGCACACTCCGATTCAGGATGATCGGGCTGCGAGAGTGGCGCCGGCAGAGCCGTCACGAATAGTTAAAAAACAAGCGCCCGCCGTCGTGGTGCCGTCGCATCAGCACAACCTAGTAGACGGGTATACCTTTGCTAATTTTGTAGAGGGTAAGAGCAACCAGCTAGCGATGGCCGCTGCTCAGCAGGTTGCTGAAAGTCCGGGTGACGCCTACAACCCGCTGTTCCTCTACGGAGGCGTAGGTCTGGGAAAAACCCACCTGATGCATGCGGTAGGTAACGCGCTCAGGCAGCGCAAACCCGACGCTAAAATTGTTTACTTGCATAGCGAGCGTTTCGTCGCCGACATGGTGAAGGCTCTGCAGCTCAACGCGATTAACGACTTCAAGCGGTTTTACCGGTCAGTAGATGCATTGTTGATTGATGACATCCAGTTCTTTGCGAACAAAGATCGCAGTCAGGAAGAGTTTTTTCACACGTTTAATGCGTTGCTAGAGGGTGGCCAGCAGATGATCTTGACCTGCGATCGTTACCCGAAGGAGATCGATGGAGTCGAGGAGCGCTTGAAGAGCCGTTTTGGGTGGGGCCTAACAGTGGCGGTGGAACCGCCAGAACTGGAGACCCGTGTCGCCATTCTTATGAAGAAGGCAGAGCAGTCAGGTATCGAAATGTCTCATGAGGCAGCATTCTTTATTGCGCAACGAATCCGATCGAATGTTCGTGAACTTGAGGGTGCGCTCAAGCGAGTTATTGCGAGTGCGAATTTTACCGGCAGGCCTTTTGATATCGATTTGATCAAAGAGAGCCTGAAGGATCTTTTGGCCCTGCAGGATAAACAGGTCTCACTAGAAAACATTAAGCGGACGGTTGCGGACTACTATAAGATTAAGGTTGCGGATTTGTTGTCGAAACGCCGAAACCGCTCGGTCGCGCGCCCTAGACAAGTAGCCATGGCGCTGTCGAAGGAGCTAACGAATCATAGCTTGCCGGAGATTGGCGATGCGTTTGGGGGGAGAGACCACACGACAGTGCTTCACGCTTGTCGTAAGATAGCGGAGTTGCGTGGAACAACATCGGATATTGGGGAAGATTATAAGAATCTGCTGCGCTTACTGACTACGTGATATAAGCGTTGGCTACGACAAGAGAGATCAAACGAATGAAGTTTTCGGTATCACGGGATGCGCTAATTAAGCCTTTGAACTTGGTTGCAGGTGTGGTTGAGCGTCGACAAACACTACCCATTTTATCTAACGTTCTCATGAGCTTAGAGGGCAATCGCCTGTCGCTTACAGGTACCGATCTTGAGGTGGAGCTTGTTGGTCGCATCGATGTGCAAAGCGAAGGTGCTGATGGGGATATCACAGTCCCAGCGCGAAAGCTGGTCGATATTTGTAAAAGTCTGCCCGACGGTATCGATATTTCCTTTAGTGTGGAAGACGGTAAAGTCACTGTGCGAGCAGGGCGAAGTCGCTTCACCTTATCCACATTACCTGCTGCAGAGTTTCCAACCGTAGAAGCGGGCGACGGCGAGATAGATTTAGATTTGGCGCAGCCACTTGTCCGCCAGATGATTGATCGCACTGGCTTCGCTATGGCGCAGCAAGATGTGCGCTATTACTTGAACGGCATGTACCTCGAGATAAAAGAGGGAAGACTGCGTTTCGTGGCAACAGACGGCCACCGCTTGGCTTTGTGTACGGCCCCTGGACAGATAGCTGCAGATGACAAGTCTGTGATTGTGCCTCGTAAAGGTATCTTAGAGTTGTCGCGATTATTGGACGGCGATGGCTCTGTTACGTTGAGTGTCGGCTCTAACCATATCCGTGCGGCAACCGATCAGTTTACATTCACGTCAAAGTTGGTTGATGGCAAGTTCCCCGAGTATGAGCGTGTGCTTCCTCGATCGCCTGACAAGTCGGTGTCCGGAGATCGGTCGGAGTTGCGGCAAGCGTTTACGCGCACGGCTATTCTATCCAACGAAAAGTATCGCGGTGTGAGACTGTCTTTGACGCCAGGTTCTCTGGAAATTACAGCGAATAACCCAGAGCAGGAGCAGGCGGAGGAGTCTGTACCAGTGGATTACGCCGGAGACGCGCTCGAGGTTGGTTTCAACGTTAGCTACTTGCTCGATGTCATGGGTGTGCTAACGGGCGCTACTGTGCGCATGTCGCTCTCTGACTCGGCGAGCTCTGCGTTGATCGAAGAAGGAGAAGCGGGCGGTGATACAGACGCAGAAGCGTTGTATGTCGTTATGCCCATGCGGTTGTAAGCCACTCCTGATAACGCTTTGCTAACGCAGCTATCAATCCAAAACTTAAGAAATGTATCTGAGGCCTCTCTGGAATTGTCTGGGGGGTTGTCAGTGTTTACGGGCCTTAACGGTGCCGGTAAAACCTCGGTGCTTGATGCTGTTCATATCTTAGGGACGGGCAAATCTTTCACAACGTCGCAGCTTAGCAAGGCCATACGCAACGAACAGCCAGGGCTCCAAGTGGTAGGCCGCATGAAATATGGAGGCGCCGAATCCGTGATTGGGATCAGGCGGTTGCGAGCGGGAGGTGGCGAAACCCGACTATCAGGCGCCCCCGTGAAGGCTTTATCAGAGCTTGCTCGTGAACTCCCGCTAGTTCTTTTAAACGCTGATTCATTGAATGCGCTCAGGGAGGGCCCAGAGGCGCGGCGGCGACTGATCGATCAAATGGTGTTCCACGTGGAACATTCGTATAGCTCGTCGTGGCAGCGATATCATCAGGCCTTGAAACAACGCAATATTCTGCTTCGAAAGACGCGCAGCGGTGATGATGATGCGTGGACAAGCGAAATGGCGGCTGTGGGCGAGCAGGTTCATCAGGCCAGAGAGCGAGTTACCGCGTTGTTATCGGATGAGGTGTCCGAGGTTTTGGCATCAATGGGCGTTGGGTTTCCTGATATGTCATTGGTTTTAAGGTCTGGATGGGCTGCGGGTGAGTCGTTGACTAGTGCGTTAAACGCCAGCGCGCAAAGTGACAGGCAGCGTGGCTTCACGCAGGTGGGCCCGCATCGCGCGGATTTACAGTGTTTGCTGGGGAGTAGGCCGGCGAATGAGGTTTTGTCTCGCGGTCAAATGAAGGTTCTGATGTCTGCTATGCGGGTGGCGCAGGGCCGGGTACTCGCAGAGGTGACGGGTCGTGCGCCCGTGTTTTTATTGGACGATGTGGGTGCAGAGCTTGATGGTGATAATGCTAGAGCCGTTTTTTCTGTCTTGGCCGAAAAAAAGGCGCAGGTGCTTGCAACCGCGGTGTCCCTGGGTGACCTCTCTAGGTGGGCAAATTTTGCTCCATTAACGGTGTTCCACGTGGAACAAGGGGTGATCACAGAGACCAAATCAGTGGCATAATACGGGGTGAGTGAAAGGAGATCTCATGGAAGACAACACCCCCGGCGCTGAAGAAGCCAATTACGACTCTTCTAGTATCAAAGTACTGAAAGGTTTAGATGCCGTTCGAAAACGACCAGGCATGTACATTGGCGATACAGACGACGGAACCGGCCTCCACCACATGGTCTTTGAAATCGTCGACAACTCTATTGATGAGGCGTTGGCGGGGCACTGTAGCCAGATTGACATTGTCATTCACCCTGATGAATCGGTGAGTGTTAGCGATGATGGGCGCGGCATTCCGACAGAGCAGCACGAAGAGGGTGTTTCCGCGGCAGAGGTCATTATGACGGTTCTGCACGCGGGCGGTAAGTTCGACGATAACACCTACAAGGTGTCGGGAGGCTTGCACGGTGTGGGCGTCTCCGTGGTTAACGCGCTGTCCGAAGAGCTTTGCCTAACCATCCGGCGACAGGGAAAGCTCCACGAGCAAACCTACAGACATGGTGTTCCCGACGCACCGTTAGCGGTGATTGGCGATACACAAGAGTCGGGCACATCTGTGCGCTTTAAGCCTTCTGCCGATACCTTTTCCAACATTAAGTTTCACTTTGATGTGTTAGCCAAGCGTTTACGAGAGCTGGCTTTCCTGAACTCTGGGGTAAAGATTGTTCTGTCAGATGAGCGAAGCGGCGAAAGTGAAACGTACTGCTACGACGGTGGTTTGAGCGCCTTTGTTGATTTCCTTAACCAGGCTAAGTCGCCGATTAACAAGGTTTTTCACTTTGAGACAACCAGCGATGACGGTGTTGGTGTTGAAGTGGCGTTGCAGTGGAATGACGGGTTTCAGGAAAGCATTTTCTGCTACACCAACAATATTCCTCAGCGCGATGGTGGTACACACCTCGCGGGATTTAGATCGGCGCTCACTCGCGGTTTAAATGGCTACATAGAGCGCGAGGGTTTGGCCAAGAAGGCGAAGGTCAACACAACGGGCGACGACGCGCGTGAGGGTTTGACCGCCATCGTTTCTGTCAAAGTGCCGGATCCAAAATTCTCCTCACAGACGAAAGATAAATTAGTGTCGAGCGAGGTGAAGCCAATCGTTGAACAGGCCATGGGCGCCGCTTTTGGTGAGTTCCTTTTGGAAAACCCCAACGATGCAAAGCAGATTGTGGGCAAGATGCTCGATGCAGCGCGGGCTCGAGAGGCGGCGCGTAAAGCTCGCGAGATGACCCGTCGTAAGGGTGCGCTCGATATTGCCGGCTTGCCTGGTAAGTTGGCAGATTGTCAGGAACGTGATCCCTCCTTATGTGAACTTTACTTGGTGGAGGGAGACTCTGCGGGTGGTTCGGCCAAGCAGGGAAGAAACCGAAAGTTCCAAGCTATTTTGCCTTTAAAGGGCAAGATCTTAAATGTAGAACGGGCACGCTTCGATAAGATGCTAAGCAACGCTGAGGTTGGCACCATTGTCACGGCGTTAGGGTGCGGTATTGGTAAGGATGAGTTCGATCCTGACAAGCTTCGCTACCATCAAATCATCATCATGACCGACGCTGATGTGGATGGATCGCATATTCGGACGCTGTTGCTAACGTTTTTCTTCAGACAAATGCGAGAACTGGTGGAGCGCGGGCATGTCTACATTGCGCAACCCCCGCTGTATAAACTCACTCGTGGTAAATCAAGTCAGTACCTCAAAGATGAAGAGGCTCTGGCTGAATACCTGACGAATGCGGCTCTTATTGATACGACGCTCTTTAAGAGTGAGTCAGACGAAGGGCTATCTGGGGATCCGCTTGCGGATATCGTCTCACGCTATCAGCGAGCAGAGTCGACAATTGATCGCCTCAGTCGAGTCTATTCATCTGATGTGCTTTGGGAGCTTGTTTACACTTCTCCGCTGACTGTCGACGATATGGCAGACGAGGCGCGTGTAACGGCATTTTCCGAAGTACTAAGTGAGCGATTACTTACGTTATCAGGCAATAATGTAAGGTTTGAGTGCTTCGTCCGACGTGATCCAGAGCGTGGCACTTACTACGTCGTCGTTCGTCGTACCGCGCACAGTGTGGCCAGCGATATTGTCCTTGGTCACAATTTGTTTAGCTCTGGCGAATACAAGCAACTTACCGAGCTGGGTGCGCTGCTTGCCGCATCAGTTACATCAGAGAGTTTTGTGAAGCGAGGTGAGAAGGTGTTCGCTTCGTCTGATTTCTCAAAGATCATGCAATGGTTGCTCGATGAGGCCCGGCGTGGTTGTTCCATTCAGCGCTACAAGGGCTTGGGTGAGATGAACCCCGATCAGTTGTGGGAGACCACAATGGACCCTGATGCGCGACGAATGCTTCGCGTGACGATTGAAGACGCTATTCGTGCTGATCAAATGTTTGTCACGTTGATGGGTGATGACGTCGAGCCACGCCGAGATTTCATCGAAACTAACGCATTAGCAGTGGCAAACTTAGACGTATAATCGCGATATTTGCGGTTAGTTGCAGCTAATTGTCGCTATCGTCTTCTTTTTTGCTGGGCTGGTCAGTCGCTAGCGAGAGCTGGCTAGCGTCAGTTTGATCAGGCAGTACGTCCAGGTTTTCAGGGAAGGTTTTTGAAACGCGTGTTGATAGCGTCTGAAACCGATCTACTTTCCCGTGTAGCCCCTGTCTCCCTACGAGGCTCTTTACAGCTTCGTTATAACGTTTGGTTGTTTGCGACAACGAAGCGCCTACGCTTTCCATCCGTTCAGCTACCAAACACACGGCATTGAAAATGTCGCCAGCACGGTCACTGATATCGCGCGCTTCGGCATTACTGCGTTCGACCATCCAGAGGTTCGCTACGGTGCGCAAGATCGGCATAAGAGTCGTGTGTGAGACGAGAATGACGTTCTTCCGATACCCATAGTTAAAGAGGTCACGTTGCGTACGCATAATCTCGATGTACGCGGGCTCCACCGGCATGAACATGAGGACGAAATCTGGGCTTTGCAAACCAGCGAGGTTGGCATAGTCCTTCTCAGAAAGTTGGTCAATGTGACGCTTTACGGCGGCCGCGTGTGCTGCAAGGCTCTGTGTTCGTTCGCTGTCATCCTCGGCTGTGATTGCGCGCTCGTAATCAACCAGTGACACCTTGCTATCGATGACAATATGTTTGTCTTGAGGGAGGAAAATGACGAAGTCGGGAAGCATCCGCTGTCCGTCCTCACCTTTAAAGGCCTGTTGAGCTTCGAAATGCTCACCGCGCCGAAGGCCGGCTAATTCGAGTGTCCGCTCTAGTTGTGCTTCACCCCAGTTCCCCACGAGCTTTTTGTCACCCTTGAGTGCTTGCGTGAGGTTGCTTGCTTCTGATGACATCTCCTGACCTACGTCATGGAGCTGCTTGATTTGCGTTTTGAGCGCTGCGTTTTGCCCTGTTAAATCACTGTGAACTTGGTTAACTCTGCTTTGAAAACCGTCGATCTTCTCCGAAAGTGGCTTAAGTAGCTGGTTTAATGATTCCTGATTTCGGGTGGATAGTGACTTCTCACCTTGACTGACCAGTGCCTGCGCCGTCTTTTCAAACTCGAGTCGAAGCATTTTCTTCGCATCTTCGAGTAAAGCGATTTTTTCGGCGTGTTCCGTTTCTTTCAGAGCAAGTGTCGCCTTGAGGCCCTCTTCGCGACCTGAACTGGCAACCAAGTTTTGATTCATCTCCTCCAGTTGCCGCTTAAGCGCTTCGACCTCTTCTTTGGCAATATCTCCACGAGCGAGCGCATCGGCCACCGACTCGCGATAAGCACTGTGTTTCCGCATAAGGAGGCCGATAGCAATAGCGCTGGCTGAGATAAGTGCGAGAGCTACGACTACGGCATCAAATGACATGAATAAGCAGGCCTTATCTAGCGAGTACCGCGAGATCAGCAACTTTTAAAAACTGACCGCGCAACTCTTGGAGCAGCGCTAAACGGTTCAGACGAACCCTGGCATCGTCTGCGTTAACCAGTACGTTGTCAAAGAACGCATCCACGGGTTCGCGAAGTTTGGCTAAGTTCGACAAGGCCTGTGGGTAGTCGTTATCAGCAACTGCTAAGTCTAGGGACGCTTGAGATTCGGTCAGTGCTACGCGCAAGGCTAGCTCGGCTGTTTCTGTCAGCAGTTGTTCATTAATGGCTGGCAAGGATTCATCTACTTTCGTCAGGATGTTGGCAACCCGCTTGTTGGCAGCAGCAAGGGCATTTGCAGCGTCAGATCCTGCAAAGCTTGCTACTGCAAGGCTTCGACGATCGATATCGCCAATGGTCTCAGTGCCGACAGCGGTCACACTTCGCAGTATGTCCACCGACACCCCCTGCTCCTCGTAATGTGCAGGTAAACGATCAAGCAGATACGCCTTCACCGTATCAACGACGCCCTCGCCCAACACGCCCGAGGGGAAGGACTGCTTTGCCGTCGTCAAAATCATTTCGAGGTTTGCCGTTGGGGCAAAGGCGAGGAGTATTCGAATGACGGCGAGTGACGCTCGGCGCAGCGCAAACGGATCTTTCGATCCTGTTGGCACCTGCCCTATTCCAAAGATGCCAATCAAAGTATCGAGTCTGTCGGCTAAGGCTAGTGCTGCCGACTCTGGAGACTGGGGCAATTGGTCACCCGAAAACTTTGGCCAGTAATGTTGCTCAATGGCGTTGGCAACGGCCTCCGGCGCTTCGTCATGCAGTGCGTAGTGTCGCCCTGCTATACCCTGAAGCTCCGGAAACTCTCCTACCATGTCGGATACAAGATCGGCCTTAATTAAACAACCTGCGGCCCGTACCGTAGCTTTATCAGCACCAAGAGTTTGGCTTAAGGTCTGTGCCACCTCCGAAATACGCGTCTGCTTTTCCGCTAGGGTTCCAAGATCTCTCTGGAATAACACGCTCTCTAATCGCAGGGCCTTGCTCGCGAGTGTTGTTTGTTTGTCTGTGTCAAAGAAAAACGCGGCGTCAGCTAGGCGCGGACGGATAACCTTCTCGTTTCCATAAACGACAGCTTCCGGACGCTTGCTCTCGATGTTGGAGATGGTAATAAACGATGGGACTAACTCGCCGTCCGGGCGCTCTATGTGAAAGTACTTCTGGTGTTCGCGCATCGATGAAATCAGCGCTTGTCGTGGCACGGTGAGGAACGACTCATCGAAACTACCGCGCAAGGCCACTGGCCACTCGACCAGCCCTGTCACTTCTCCGAGCAGGTTGTCATCGATAACCACGCGCTCGTCCTTTGAGGCCAGTCCCTCGACTTGGCCTTTAATCAGCGCTTTACGCTCGTCCACCGAAGCGATGACAAACTGTTCTTTCAATGTCGCCTCGTAGGCATCGGCATGGGCTATCGTTACCGATGACTGACCATGAAAGCGATGGCCTCGTGACATACGATCGGAAACCAACCCGAATAAAGAGACCTCAATGACGTCGGCACCGTAAAGTAATACCAGCCATTGCACCGGCCGCAGAAATTCGTGGCGCTCCCTGCCCCATCGCATGCGTTTCGAGACTGGGATATTTTCCACTGCCTGCGCGACCACGGCTGGCAATACGTCAGTACATAAGGCCCCTGCCGCTACCTTACGAACGCCCAGCCGATCACCTTTTTCTGTGCTGATTATCTGCAGTTCATCAGCACTCATTCCCTGCTTTTTTGCAAAACCCACGGCGGCGGGCGTCCAGCTCCCATCATTCGCTTTTGCTGCTGCCACCGGTGGCCCCAGGACTTCTTGCTCTGTGTCATCGGCGCGCGCTTGGACATTCTCAATCAGAACCGCCAGACGTCTGGCCGTAGCGAGCACGGTCATTTCGCCGATTGCGAGCCCGTGTTGCTCAAGACCAGAAGCCACCCCACTGGCCAGGGCATTAGCCATGCCTTCGTACTCACCGGCGGGGAGTTCCTCGGTGCCGAGCTCGAATAAGACTGTTTGAGCACTCATGCCGCAGACTCCTCTGCCAGCGCTTTAAGCGCCGCTTCGGCAAGATCCTTATCGGCTAGAGGGAAACCCAATTTGGCGCGAGACGCGACGTAACCCTGCGCAGCTAATCGGGCTAGCGTTCTTACCCGGAGAATATAGCGCTGTCGCTCGGTCACACTGATCGCATGTCGTGCATCCAGTAAGTTAAAGGTATGCGACGCCTTCATGACGAACTCATAGGCCGGAAGTGGCAGTTCGAGGGAAACCAATCGCTCAGCCTCCTTTTCGCAAAATTCGAAATAGCCGAACAGGTGATCAACATCTGCCTGCTGGAAATTGAACGTCGACATTTCCACTTCGTTCTGATGGAAAACATCGCCGTACTTAATGGTGCCCGTTGGCGTCTCAGACCACACGAGGTCATAAACCGAGTCGACGTCCTGCAGGTACATTGCCAGGCGCTCAATACCGTACGTAATTTCGCCGGTAACAGGTAGGCACTCGAGTCCACCGGCTTGCTGGAAGTAGGTGAACTGAGACACCTCCATACCATTGAGCCAGACCTCCCAACCAAGGCCCCACGCACCGAGGGTGGGTGATTCCCAGTTATCCTCGACGAATCTGACATCGTGCTCGAGTGGATCGAGTCCCAGTCGTCTCAGGCTATCGAGATAGCGCTCTTGGAAGTCGGCGGGCGATGGCTTCATGACCACCTGGAACTGGTAGTAGTGCTGCAAGCGGTTAGGGTTCTCGCCATACCGGCCATCCTGTGGCCGTCGGCTTGGCTGAACATAAGCCGAATTCCAATTTTCGGGCCCTAGCGCTTTCAGAAAGGTCGCAGGATGAAACGTTCCAGCCCCCACTTCGAGGTCAAGCGGTTGAAGAATCACGCAACCGTTTTCTCCCCAGAAGCTCTGAAGCTCCAGGATTAGCTCTTGGAAAGTTAATGAACTCACTTCTCTGTCCCGAATTACCGAAGGGTGAAGTATACAGTGGCCAGCACTGGCATAATATGAGCAACCAGACCGAATTAAGCGCATCTCTGTGCCAAAGAATCACAATTCACTGAAATTTCGACTGAAAGACGGACTCGCTGTAACGATTTTGCGATCGGTATTGCGGCTGTCAGCACTTGTGCCTCTTGAGGTGGCGCGGTCGGCGGGCCGTTTTGTTGGGCGTCTGGCGTTTAGGATGAACACGCAGACGGTGCGCGTTGTGCGCAGAAATATTGAGCTGGCATACCCACAACTGCCGGCAGATCAACAAGCGGCACTGATGAAGGAGGCAGTGCTGGAGCAAGGTGCGCTGACCGCTGAATTGGGGCATGTTTGGCGCCGCTCCCCTGCCTACGTCATGTCCAAACTTAGGGTTGTCGGAATCGAGCATCTCGAAGCTGCCGCAGCGGATGAGCGAGGCGTTTTAGTACTCGCACCACACGTCGGTAACTGGGAGGTATTGCCTCATCACCTGGTAACCCAAGGCGATCTTCTGGGATTGTTTGAACCCCCAAAATTACCGTCGGTAGGCTCGCTTGTCCTGGAGGCACGAAAGCGTCCCGGTGGTGCCTATGTACCGACAACCCCGAAAGGCCTGGTGCAACTGGTTAGGCATTTTAAGCGCGGTGGCCTCACGGGTATTTTGCCCGATCAAGTGCCGGCGCATGAATCAGGTGGGTTAAATGTTCCGTTCAAGGGCATCGAGTGTTTCACAGCAAGCCTCTGTGCCAACTTGTTGTCGAAATCGGGTGCACGCGCCGTACTTGCTGGTGTTTTCCGCGTGAGGGGCGGATGGGAGCTAATGTATTTGCCGGTATCTGCCGACATTTACCATGAGGATTTAGAGGTTGCGCTGAAGGTGATGAACCAGGACATTGAGACTCTGATCTCGGGCCGAGACGCACAATATCAATGGTCGTATAAACGTTTTCGAACCCTGCCACGGGGCACCACTAACCATTACGACGGCGTCAAGCGAGCGTCTCATAAGGATCCCGCACGATGAATGTATATACAGGTAAGATTCTCGGCAGCCTGCTGGGGTTTTTAACGCTGGGTGTCATCGGCGGTCTGGTTGGTTTTTTTGTTGGGCACCTATTTGATTCTGGGCTGGTTAGGGCTCTTCGTATGACGGGCCCTGACGGCCTTAATGCGCTTCAGCAAGAGTTTTTTGATACTACCTTTGTCATGTTGGGTTATGTAGCGAAGTCAGATGGTCGTGTGTCTGAGTCTGAGATCCAACAGGCTGAGGCTATGTTTACACATCTCAGGCTCACGCCATCTCAGCGTGCCTCGGCAATCAAACGTTTTAAGCATGGTGCCGAACAGAATTTTGACCCTTCAGGCGAACTTTTGAAGTTCAGACGTACTGCCTCTCTTCGCCCACAGGCTGTTCAAACTTTGATGCTTTTTCTGGTGGGTATGGCGTATGCGGATGGTCAAATAAATAGTGCTGAGATGAATGCACTCACCCGAGTTGCCAATTCACTTGGCATCTCTGACAAATCTTTGCAGCGAACGATCAGTATGGTTGCGGCACAAGCTAACTTTGGAGCACATCGACAGCGCCAGAAATATCATTCTGAAAAAAATCAGTTAACTAATGCTTATAAGGCGCTAGGGGTGAGCCCCAGTGTTGACGACCGAGATCTTAAGAAGGTTTTTCGCCGACTTATGAGTGAAAATCATCCTGATAAGTTAAGCGCTCGCGGTGTACCAAAAGAAATGATCGACATAGCGACAGAGCGGTCGCAAAGCATTACGGCCGCATATGATCTTATTAAGGCGGCACGGGGTTTGAAATAACTGTCGTATCGTTAAGGCCGCCAGAAAGTCGCTGTAAAAAGTATGAGCAATGTAAAAATTTCAAGTCGTCCCAAAAGCATGGCTATAGCCAAAATTAATTTTCCACTGTCCGTAACAGCTGCGTAATTTGAGGCTACAGCGCCTAAACCTGGACCGAGGTTGTTTATGGAGGCGATTACTGAACTCGTTGCTGAGAGGAAGTCTAGGCCAGTGCCCAGCATGCACAGCACGAGGATAAATGTTGAGAACATATACACCGCGAAAAAGCTCCATACCGCGCTCACCACCTCAGGGCGCACACGTCGATGATCCAGTTTTAGTGGGATAACGGCATTAGGGTGTAATAGCTGTCTTAATTCCCTTAATCCCTGTCTGAAAATGAGCAGAATCCGCATGGCTTTCATGCCGCCCCCGGTGGAACCTGCACATGCGCCCATCACGCTCAACATTACCAAGAAAATAGGCAAGAACGAGGGCCATAGAGCAAAATTATCGCTCGCGAAGCCAGTTGTCGTCGTTATAGAGACAGTTTGAAATATGCCGTGAACAACAGCCTTACTGGGTGCCAGTGTTTCGTTGATTATTAGCGTTGTGCAGGTAATACAAGTCGCGGCTATTACCATCCAGAGAAAGAATTTGGTTTCAGAATCTAGGCTGTAAATCCCTAGATCACGTTTTGAAAAAACTAAGAAATGAAGTCCGAAGTTGATAGCACTGATCATCATGAATAGTGAGGCCACCATTAAAATAAGCTCGCTATCAAAGTAACCCATACTTGCATCATGGGTAGAAAATCCACCTATTGCAATTGTTGAAAAGGCATGGCCAATAGCGTCGAATATTGACATCCCGGCTAGGAAGTAAGCCAACGCGCAGGCAATGGTCAGCCCTAAATAAATAGAGAAAAGAGCTTTAGCAGTAGAGGTAATGCGGGGGGTTAATTTGCTGTCCTTTGCGGGACCTGTACTTTCTGCACGGTAAAGCTGCACGCCTCCAATACCGAGCATTGGCAGCACGGCTACTGCCAATACGATGATGCCTATACCTCCTAGCCATTGAAGTAACTGCCGGTAGAGGAGGATGGACTGAGGAAGCGAATCTAGGCCATCAAGGACGGTCGCCCCCGTTGTTGTTAGTCCCGAGACGGACTCGAAAATAGCATCGATAACTGAAACTTGCATAGCGTTGCTGAGCAAGAATGGCAAGGATCCGTAAAGACCGAGAACGATCCAGAAGGCCGCAGTTACTAAAAAACCGTCGCGGATCTGTAGCTCTGAATTAACTCGTTGGGTCAGCAGTGATAAAAAGACGCCGGAAACCGCAGTTGCTGCAAAGGCTTGCCCGAATACAACAGCGGTACCGTCCTCTTGTACCCAACCTAACACCATGGAAGGCAAAGTCCCTAAGCTAAACAGCATAAGCAATAGCCCGACAATCCGGATGCATAGCCCGATATTCATCAGATTAAGCTACCACCGACCACAAAGAGCTTTTCTACCAGGCTAATTTTCGTTGGATCTGTTAGAAAAAGGATTACGTGGTCGTCTTCTTCAACTACTACGTGCCCATGAGCAATGATGACCTCACTTCCACGAAGTATTGCTCCCACGGTGGTTCCAGATGGTAGGTCTAGCTCATCGAGCCTACGGCCAACAACTTTTGATGTTTTTGGGCTTCCGTGAGCGGTAATTTCCAGAGCTTCAGCAGCACCTCGCCTCAGCGAATGAACATTACTTATGTCGCCCTTACGCACATGGGTCAAGAGACTGCTGATAGTTATTTGCTGCGGTGAGATAGCAATATCTATTTCTTGGCCGACCAGTTCCGCATACGCCGGATTAGTTATAAGCGTGATTACCTTTTTGGCGCCCAGCCTCTTAGCCAACATCGACATCATGATATTTGACTCTCCGTTGTTCGTGAGCGCGCAAAAGACATCGGTATTCGCAATATTTTCTTGCTGAAGAAACTTGGAATCACTGGCACTGCCATTCAAAACAATACTCTCTTCTAGGTCCTCAGAGAGCTGCCTGCATCGGTTGTAGTTGAGCTCGATTACTTTAACCTGATAATTCGCCTCAAGTTGCTTCGCGAGAGAAGCCCCGATTTTTCCACCGCCAGCAATCATGACTCGTTTGTAAGGTGCATCAAGCTTCCGAAGTTCAGAAGTTACTGCGCGTATATTTTCGCTGGCAGCAATAAAAAAGGCCTCATCTTCAGGCTCTACAACTGTGCTGCCAGTTGGAATAATAGCGTTTTGTGATTTTCGAAAGATCGCAGCGACACGAGTATCCACACTTGGCATGTGCTCTCTAATTTCCTGGAGTTCCCGTCCGACAATCGGACCACCATCTATCGCGCGGACTGCAACCAATCGGATTTTACCGCCAGCAAAATCAAGTACCTGCAAAGAGCCAGGATTTAAGATGAGTTGGTGGATTGCATCGGTGACTAGGTGCTCTGGGCTAATTGTTACGTCTACGGGTATGGCCCCCGATTGAAACAATCGCCTTTCCTCTTTGAGATAATCGACCTCGCGTATTCGACATATTTTTGTGGGTGTGCCGTAAAGCGTGAAAGCGATTGAGCAAGCGAGCATATTTACTTCGTCGCTGTCTGTGACAGCAATCAACATGTCGGCACGTTCTGCACCTGCTTCAGCAAGTGTAGTGGGCTTTGACGCGTCACCTTTTACAGTCCTGATGTCTAGGCGATCTTGTAACTGTCGTAATGCGGTTTCCGAACTATCAACTACAGTTACATCATTTTTTTCATCCGTAAGATGTTCCGTGAGTGACCCACCTACCTGTCCGGCACCTAATATAATGATGTTCACAGTAAAGCCGATCCCTCATCTAAGCTTGGTTGCTTTTACTTTGGCAAATGGTACTCCGATTTCCAGTGAACTCCAGACGAAACGCGGAGCTCAGATGATAAACCTTTTAAAGGAGGGGTTTTACAAGGAGTGAGTAATAAAGCCCGTCACCACCCAAAACAGACGGGATAACTTGCTGGCCATATGCTGTCGATTCACCCACCTTTTGCGGCAGGATCATGGAGTGAGCGGTATTTTCAGCGCCGAGAAAGCTACCAACAATGGCATCGTTTTCTTGTGGAAGTACGGAGCAAGTTGCGTAGAGCAATCGACCTCCAGGCTTAAGCAGCTTCCACACCGAGTGCAGTAGTTCGCTTTGCAAAGCTGCGAACTTGTTTATATCATTTTTTCTGCGGATAACTTTTACATCCGGGTTTCGTCGCATTACGCCTGTTGCAGAGCAAGGGACATCAAGTAGGATTGCGTCAAACGATGCGGCCGCCAACACCTCATGCAAACTTCGCCCGTCACAAACAACGCTGGTAATTGAAAGGTTTAGTCGGTTCGCGTTTTGATCCACCTTAACCAGTCGGTCCTCGGAGATGTCTGCGGCTGTGACATCTGCCCCCAGCTCCGCCAAGTGACAGGCCTTGCCGCCCGGGGCCGCGCACGCATCAAGCACAGTCATGCCGGGCTCGGGCGATAAGAGTAAACCTGCCAGCTGTGCCGAAGCGTCTTGAACGCTGACAAACCCATCATGGAAGTGAGGAAGCTGGGATACCGGCACTGGCTGTTCCAGTGTAAGACCAATGGTGCCCGCCGCCCGCGCATCGATCCCGGCCTCTGTAAGCAGCGCGCTGTAGTCATCGACAGAGATGCGCTCGGTATTTATCCGCAGGGTAAATGGAGGCCGTTGTCGACTGGCGCATGCCAACTGATCCAGCTGCTCCGGGTAGGATTTAGACAACAATTTGTGAAGCCATCCGGGTAAGGCTGCGCGTTCACTATCCCCAAGGGATTCAAGAAGTGTTGCTTTGTCACGCTGATATCGGCGAAGACAACCATTAATGAGGCGGTTAGCCCAAGGCCGCCCTAGCTGCTCACAACAATCGACGGCCCCGGAAACCGACGCATAGTCTGGTGTGGCACATTCATCCAGCTCGTACATTGCCACGATGAGTAAGGCTTCTAAGACAGCGTCTCTTGTTTTTAACGGCCGCTCAAGAAGCTGGCGCGTGACGCCTTTGTAGAGAGGCCATAGTCTGAGTGAGCCGTAAACCAGCTCGCGCAATAAAGGCTGCTCGCTGTCGGCGACCGATCGCTCCGCGCGGCTATAAATCTTGTTAAGAGAGCTGCCTTGAGCAACATCGTCGAGGAGAGAAGCTGCTACTGCCCTCACCGGTACGGTCATTTCAAATGACTTCTAAATTGCTTGCCGGAAGACAACGGTTCCGGATTCCCGTTAACGATGTCTGCGATAGATAAGGGCTTTTTGTTGGGAAGTTGAAGACGTGTGATGGATACCAGGCCATCACCTGTCGAGACGATTAAGCCTTCTTTATTCAACGAGATGATGGTCCCCGGGGCGCTGTTGGCGCCACCGTCGTTAGAGATGGCGCTCGCCTCCCAAAGTTTAATGCGCTGGTCGCCCAAAAGCGTGAAGCAGCCGGGCGCTGGGTTAAGCGCGCGGATTTTCTGCGTAATGGTGTCCGTTGACTGAGACCAGTCGATGATGGCCTCGGTTTTAGAGATTTTATGGGCGTAGGTAATACCATCCTCTGGCTGATCTACGGCTTCATTCAATAGCGCCGGCAGCGCGTCAAGTGTTGCTATCAGCGTTTTTGCACCCAGTGTTTCAAGTTCGTCGGTTAGCGTGCCGGTTGTGTGACTGGTGGTAATGGAAGTTTTCGCGACCATCAGCATTGCGCCAGTATCTAAGCCCTCATCCATCCGCATGATGGTGACACCGGTTTCTTGGTCGCCGGCCTCTATCGCACGATGTATCGGGGCGGCGCCCCGCCAACGCGGGAGTAGCGATGCATGGACATTGATACACCCGAACGCGGGCACGACCAAAATGTTCTTGGGAAGCAGCAGGCCATAGGCAACCACCACCATTACGTCGGGTTTGAGTGCTTGCAGAGCAGCTTCTTCCTCGGGCGATCGCAGGCTGACGGGTTGGAACACGGGAATGGCGTGTTCTTGGGCTACCGCTTTGACCGGTGAGGCAGTCAGCTGCTTGCCCCGGCCAGCAGGTCGGTCGGGCTGCGTATAGACGGCTACGACCTCGTGCTCCGAGGCTAATAGTTCAGTGAGGTGTCCTGCTGCGAAAGCTGGGGTACCTGCGAAGACGACCCGTAACGGTGTTGGCATCTGGTGTTTACGCTCTGCGACGCTGCTCTTTTTCGAGTCGCTGTCGGATTCGCTGTCGCTTCAGAGGGCTTAAGTAGTCGACAAAAAGCTTGCCTTGCAAATGATCTATCTCGTGTTGCAGACAGACTGCGAGTAAGCCCGTCACTGTCTCGTCGATGCTGCTCCCATCGCGATCAAGGGCATTGACACGGATCGCTTTGGGCCGTTCGACAGATTCGCTAAATCCTGGCACAGACAAGCAACCCTCTTCAAAGCCGTCGAGAGTCTCGTCGATGACTTCTACCTTTGGATTGACAAACACCCGTGGGGTTGATCGATCGCTGGAAAGGTCAATAACGATAA
>WTJR01000123.1 GCA_011524755.1 Halieaceae bacterium
GAACTCTACGTCGAGGGAGAAGGGGTCATAGAGAAGCCATGAGTGAAGGATTGAATGTTGCGGTTCTTACGGTGAGTGACACCCGTACCCATGAAACGGACACGTCAGGCCAGTTTCTCGAAGAGTCACTCTTGGCCTCGGGACATCAGCTCGCCGATCGTGCCATTGTCATTGACGATATTTATCAGATTCGTGCGCGGCTTTCGTCCTGGATTGCCGATACGGCGGTTCACGCAGTGCTGGTGACTGGCGGGACAGGTTTTTCTGGCCGTGACTCGACACCCGAAGCGGTGCTACCGCTGTTTGACAAGACCATTGAGGGGTTTGGTGAGGTCTTCCGTGCCCTCAGTTTCGATGAGATTGGCTCGTCTACCGTGCAGTCGAGGGCCATTGCCGGCCTCGCTAATCGCACAGCGATTTTTTGCATGCCCGGATCAACAGGTGCGTGTCGGACTGCGTGGAATGGCCTGATCAAAGATCAGCTGGATGAAGCGCATCGCCCCTGTAACTTCGTAAAGGTGCTCCGCGGCGAGGTTTAGTAGAGGGTGTATCGATAGGGGTGGTATTAACCCTCGAAGCGCTGAAACACCAGCGTGGCATTGGTGCCACCAAAGCCAAAGCTGTTTGACATCACTCGGTTGAGGCGCACGTCAGACCGCGCCTCTTGCACGACATCCATACCATCCGCACCTTCATCCAAACTCTCAACATTCGCGGAGGCAGCAATGAAGTCGTTTTCCATCATGAGGAGCGAATAGATCGCTTCTTGCACGCCGGCGGCGCCTAGCGAGTGACCCGACAGCGACTTGGTTGAGGCAATTGCAGGAGTGCTATCGCCGAACACTTCTCGTACGGCCTTGAGCTCCTGAATGTCGCCGGCCGGTGTGCTAGTGCCGTGCGCGTTAATGTAGTCAATGTCACCATCGACGGTAGCCATGGCTTGCTGCATACACCGCACAGCACCCTCACCTGAGGGGGCGACCATGTCGTGGCCATCAGATGTCGCACCGTAACCCACGAGTTCGGCGTAAATTTTGGCGCCGCGAGCTTGCGCGTGCTCCAGTGACTCAAGAACGAGCATGCCGCCACCACCCGCAATCACAAAGCCATCGCGATCTGCATCGTAAGCGCGCGATGCGCGATCGGGTGTTTCATTATATTTCGTCGACAGCGCACCCATGGCATCGAAGAGACAGCTTAACGACCAGTCGAGCTCTTCCCCACCGCCCGCAAAGACAACATCCTGCTTGCCCAGTTGAATCTGCTCCATCGCATTACCGATGCAGTGCGCACTCGTCGAGCAGGCTGATGAGATGGAGTAGTTAACCCCTTTGATTTGGAAAGGCGTTGCCAAACAAGCGGACACGGTACTACCCATGGTCTGTGTGACGCGGTAAGGACCCACGCGACGCAAGCCGCGCTCACGGAGAATATCGGCGGCTTCAACTTGGCTGGCCGAGGAGGCGCCACCCGAACCGGCGATGATCCCAGTGCGAACGTTTGACACCTGCTCGGGCGTCAATCCCGAGTCAGCAATGGCTTGCTCCATGCTCAGAAAGGCATACCCCGCCGCATCGCCCATGAATCGCCATTGCTTGCGGTCGATGTGCTCTGATAAATCAATATCGGGCTTACCCGACACCCAAGACCGCATCCCAATTTCTTCTTGGGTGGCGTTATAGGTGATACCTGATTTTCCATTTCGGAGTGAGTCGGTGACTTCACTCGCATTGTTGCCTAGGCTCGAGACAATGCCCAAGCCAGTCACTACGACGCGTTGTGTCATTAGAAGTTATCCGTAGATTGGAACAAGCCCACCCTCAGATCGGTGGCGGTGTAGATTTCGCGGCCATCAACACAGACAGATCCGTCGGCGATCCCCATCACCAACTTGCGCTCGATGACGCGCTTCATTTCAATTTTGTAGGTCACCAGCTTGCTGGTAGGTAGTATCTGTCCGGTGAACTTAACTTCACCAGATCCCAGGGCACGACCTCTGCCGGGATTGCCACGCCATCCAAGGAAAAAGCCGACCAGCTGCCACATGGCGTCTAGACCCAGGCAGCCTGGCATCACGGGGTCGCCCGGGAAGTGGCAATCGAAGAACCACAAGTCTTTGTGGATATCGAGCTCGGCCAATATCAGGCCTTTGCCAGCCTTGCCACCATCGCTATTGATCTCGGTGATGCGATCGAGCATCAGCATGTTATCAATGGGTAGCTTGGCGTTACCGGGGCCGAATAAATCACCCATGCCGCAGGCGACTAACTCATCTTTGGCGTAGGAACTCTTGGGGGTAAATACAAATTCTTCACTCATGCGCGTAGGGTACCTTGGAGCGATGTGAGTTGCACTCGCTTTCCTTAGTGGAAGTGGAGGATGTCACAATTGAAGCTTCCT
>WTJR01000119.1 GCA_011524755.1 Halieaceae bacterium
TCGGTCGTTGGATAAACAGGCGTCAATGCATCTTCCAGCGCTGTTTCTCGCTCACCCACCTGATATTCGGGATGTGCGAACTCCGGCTGACCTCCCACGAGGCGCGGCTGCCCGAAGAGGGTGATGATCTCACCAACCTTGAGTTGAAGGGCTTGTGCGCGGCGAAAATGAAAAAATCGGAGCGTTGTGAGACCGGTTCCATCGTCTACTTTGACAATAAGCGTAGGTCTGCGACCTCTGGCAATACCGGATGCGCGTATGGTGCCTCTGACAACGGCGTCCATGCCCTCACGCAGTTCGCCAATCGCTGTCAGGCGGGTTTTATCCTGATAGCGCAAGGGAAAATGAAATAGCATGTCTTCTATGGTGCGAAGACCCATAGCGTTCAGCTTTTCAAAAACCTTTGGGCCTACGCCCTTGAATTGCTGCAGCGGCAGCTGAAGAATGTCGGTCGGCACAATACATTTCGTCTTGGTGGCCCAATGATAATAGCGGCATGAAGGTAGGCAGGTGAAGACTCCACGGATAATGGTAATAGGCTTTGGCGATCTGGCTCGGCGCTTGGTGCCAAAGCTCAGCGGCGCGGCCGAGATTGTTGGTGTCTCTCGTCGACCGGAGCTACTACCAGAGGGAGTCACGGCGGTTTTTGGGGATTACACGCAACGGGACACCTTGGCGGAAGCGGCTTCGCTGAGACCCGACGTGGTTATCTTTACGCCTGTACCAGCAAGCCGTGATCTCGAAGGATATCGGCTGGGCTATGCTCAGGCGGCACGTAATATCTGTGAGGCGGGCGTCTTAACATATGCTGAGCGCGCCATTTTCGTGTCATCAACGCGGGTTTACGCCGAGAAGGCAGGTGGCTGGGTCACCGAAGATTCACCGCTGGCCGGCGGCGATCCCTACGTCGACGCCTTGCTCGATGGCGAGGCTAGCTTCCGCCGTCACGCAACCACAACGGTATTGCGCCCCAGTGGGCTTTACGATGGTGCAAGACCCATCATGCTCAAGCCCATCCTCGAGGGTTTGAAGTCCCAACTGGGCACTGGATACACCAACCGAATTCATAGGGAAGATGTGGCGGGCGTCCTCGCCCATCTGATTGACTTGCACATCAAAGGGGCTCGGATTCCCTCAACACTGTCTCTCAATGACAATGAGCCAGTGAAAACCGCTGATCTAGAGGCCTGGTGTTTCGCCCAGCTTGGCCGGGAGCCGACAGGCGAGCGAGAAAATCAGCCGAGAGGCAATCGGCGTATTAGCAACGCCAAGCTTTTAGCAACCGGCTTCCAACTTCGTTACCCCACCTTTCGCGAGGGCTACCGCGAGGCTTTGATGCAACACCGCTGAGGTTTCTAGATCGCGAGTATTGCCTCGATTTCTACCTGCACCCCTTTGGGCAATGCGGCAACTTGTACGCAGGCTCGTGCGGGATAAGGCTCTTTGAATGCCTCGGCCATCACTGCATTAACCGCCTGAAAGTTGGCTAGATCAGTGAGCGAAATATTAATTTTCACAGAGTTATCGAGTGACCCACCCGCCGCCTCAGCAATGGCGCTGAGGTTTGCGAATACTTGACGCGTCTCCGCCTCGATACCGCCTTCTACGACTTCCATGGTTTCTGGGTCCAGTGGTATTTGCCCCGATATCCACACGGTATTTCCTACTTTCACCGCCTGCGAGTAAGGGCCAATGGCGGCGGGAGCAGCGGCGGTACTGATAACAGCTCTGTTGTTCATGAGATGTGACCTCGTTAGCGGCGACTGCAGCGAACCACTTTGCGTACGCCTTCCATCACCCTAACGCGTTTCATCACGCGGGCGAGGTGGACTCGGCTGTTTAGCTGCAATTCAATGATGATGCTGGAAAAGTGTACTGACTCGTCTTGGGTCGATATGCGCTCGATGTTGAGACCAATGGCACTGAGTTTTGTCGCTAGCGTGGCGATCATGCCGCGCTGGTTCGCCATTTCGATCCGAATAGCGACAGGGTAAGTGCCTTCGATTTGATCGTCCCATCTGAGGGGCATGAGGCGCTCTGGTTGTTCTCTCAGATCTGAGAGGTTTCGACAGTTCTCACGATGGACGACGAGACCTCGGTCTGGGCTTAAAAAGCCCTCTATGGGGTCGCCAGGTAGGGGGCAGCAGCACTTCGCGTAAACGAGGACATAGCCCTCGGTGCCTTTGATTTCCATCGCACTTTGGTCGTTCTCTAGGGAGGCGCCCGCCTGACCCAGCAGATTGGCGGCGACCACCTGCGGTAGCTGATTTCCAAGGGCGATGTCGGTGAGGATATCGTCGTAGGCGCTATTGGGATAATGCGCACTGATGAGAGCCTCTAATGATTCGGTTGTGATCGCATCATCCGATTGCAAGGTCGT
>WTJR01000190.1 GCA_011524755.1 Halieaceae bacterium
TCGGCCAAGACCCGCAAGACAGCCATCAAAGACTCAGGCACCTCATCATTCTCAACAAAGTCGGTATCTGCGTTGAAAAACTCCGGAACATCCTGATCGTAACGATTCATTCGCTCCACCCATCGATGCACCGAGACCGCTCGCTGCTGCATCAACTTTGCAGGATGCGGGTCACGCCCCAAATGGGCGTACATCGGCGCAATGAGACCAAAGTCGCCAATACTGGGTCGCCATCCAAGTAAGTAGGGATACTGCTCCAAATGCGTATTCAAGGCATCGAGGTAGTCGAGATAGAGTGACTCGACCACGTCCTGAGTTTGCTCGGTAACACCAAAAATCATCGCGGCATGACGCATGCGATTCATCATGGCTTCGGTCTTCTCACTTCGCTCGGGTGTATCTCGCTGTGAATGAAGGAAGTGGTAACGAACGAAGGCCAAATTGTCCTCGGGAAAATTCCAGCGATAGTGCATGGCTGGACGCAACAAACCATCCGTACCAATGACGTCAAAGAGCGCACTAATGATGCGCTGCTTAGGGCCTGTCGGGCGACTTGGTCGACCGTTTGCCGCCTCAAAGTGTTCAATGATGGCGGCACCATCCCGAATCACTTCACCCTCGGGCGTCACCAGTGTCGGAATCGTGGGCAATTTCCCCAGAGGTAAAACCTCTGCTTTGAAGCTCTCGTGACCTGTTGAGAGCTCCTGAAAGGGGATCTGGTGCTTGATGAGGTAACTGCGAGCACGCCCAGAGTAAAGCGAGTGTGTCATCGCATAAAGTCGATGGGTTTTGGACATCTTAGCTTGGCCTCTTTTTCATTCGATAAGCCACCCAGAAAGGCAGCAATATCAGCGCCGTCAGCAGTGCAATAAGTACTGGCGTCTTGAACTGGTGGTACAGGACATTGATCAGAAGCTGCTTGGTGTGACTGTAGCCTTCTGGCACCTCTAAAACTTTATTGTCGCGCGCATACCGCTGATAGGCCGACAACATCGCTTGCAGACGCGCAGGCTGTTCCTCGGCAAGATCATGGGTCTCGCCTGGGTCTCGGACAATATCGTACAAATGCCACTGCCCATCGCCCAGTGCACCTCGGGTAAACAGGAGCTTGTAGTCGCCCTGAAATAACGCCGCATGGCCAGCGAGCTCATAGCCAATGGAATCGGTCTCGTTGTAGACCCGATCCACTTCTCCAGCGACTAAAGGTGTCAGATCCTTACCGATTATCGGTTCGATAGCCCTGCCTCGGTAACGATCATTCGGCGCAGTCACGCCGGCAAAACTCAGGAGTGTCGGGGTGATATCGGTAACGAAGGAAAACGCGTGAGTGACCTCCCCTGCTTGAGAAATAGACGGCCCTGCAATGATGAGTGGCACTCGCATACCGCCCTCGCCCGCGTAGAATTTGAACAGCGATAGTGGACTAGCGGCGGCACTGGCAAAACTCGGGCTGATCGTGTTGTAACTCCCCTTCAAGCCCAGCGATTCATAGTCAAGCTTATATCCCAATGAGACCGGTCCCTGCCGTGCCGCAAATGACAATGGATCGGCTGACCCGCTAGCCTCAGCGCCGTTATCTGAGGTGAAAATAATCAGCGTATTGTCGTATTGGCCTGCCGACTTGAGGTACTCGAACAAACGGCCCAAGTGATGATCCATCGCTTCAACCATGGCGCCGTAGACCGCCATCCGTTTTGCCTCATAACGCCGCTGTTCGTCGCCGAGGGCTGACCAATCATCGGTCGTCGACATACGAGCCATGTCAGTGTCAGGCGGAACAAGGCCGAGCTCGATAGAGCGCGCACGGCGCGCCTCTCGCAATACATCCCACCCCTCGTCATACACACCCATATAACGATCGATGTAGGCCTGTGGCGCTTGTACGGGAATGTGCACCGCCTGCAACGGTAGATAGGCAAAGAACGGCTCGCCATCGGCGAGATTACTGTCGATAAACTCGATGGTCTTATCGACTAAGAAACGTGATGAGTAAAAATCGTCGGGTAATTGGTAAGGCTCACCATCGGCATACCAGTTGGCAGTGTCATAGAGCGGGATATAGGGCCGCTGCTCCCAGTTATCGGCACCGGAATCCGCCAACGCGACAGTACGCTCGAAACCTCGCTGACTGGGGAGTTTCCCCGGCCCCGCGCCCAAATGCCATTTCCCGGCGAGATAGGTGTGGTAGCCAGCATCCTCAAGTAGCGTCGCGACCGTCACGACGTTGTCGCCTAGGACGCCCTGGTAGTGCTCATACTGCTGTAGCTCGGGCGGCAACATCTCAGGGATGTTGGGGACACCGGCAAGGTGGGCATCCACACCAGTCAATAGCATCGCGCGCGCTGGCGCGCAGTTGGCTGCCGTGTGGTA
>WTJR01000079.1 GCA_011524755.1 Halieaceae bacterium
TGTTCCCGCCGTGAAAGGGCGGTGTCCTAGGCCTCTAGACGAAGGGGACGGAACGTGTTGCACGTGCTGTACTTCGCAAGGTGGCGCATAGTAGTAATACTGCTCATCTGCGTCAAGCGTTCTATCAAAGGTTTCGAAAAACCTGCGCGATTTAGTTAAACTCCGCGCCTCAATTTGATGTGGAGCCCTCATGCCGGCCGCTTTAGAAATTTCTAGCCTACAAAAAACCTACGCTAATGGATTCGAGGCGCTCAAAGGTATCGATCTGAATGTACAGGAGGGTGACTTCTACGCATTACTCGGCCCCAATGGCGCCGGTAAATCGACAACCATCGGCATTGTCAGTTCGTTGGTTTCTAAGTCCGGTGGGAAAGTTCGTATTTGCGGCATCGATATCGATGAAGATTTTTCATTGGCGAAAAAGCAGATAGGTATTGTTCCCCAAGAGTTTAACTTCAACGTGTTTGAGAAGGTTGAGGACGTCTTGATCCATCAGGCGGGCTATTACGGGATACCCATTGGCCTTGCCCGCCAACGCGCGGTCTATTACCTCGAAAAGCTGGGTATTGCCGACAAGCAGCATGTCCAGATGCGAATGCTATCAGGCGGTATGAAGCGTCGATTAATGATTGCCCGCGCCCTTATCCACGAGCCACGCGTACTGATTTTAGATGAGCCGACAGCCGGCGTTGATATCGAGATGCGCCGCAGCATGTATGAGTTCCTGCGCGAGACTAACGAAGAGGGTCGTACCATTATTTTGACCACGCATTACCTCGAAGAGGCGGAAATGCTCTGCCGTAACGTGGCAATTATTAACCACGGAAAAATCGTCACCCAGGGGTCCATCAAGGACCTCCTGCGAGATCTGAACAGCGAGACTTTCTTGCTCGATACACAGGACGCATTGCCGCCTGGCATCGAAGTACCTGGATTCGCGCTAAGGCAAGTGGAACCGCAGTGTTTAGAGGTCGATTTGGCGAAAGGTCAGGATCTGGCGCAGGTGTTTACAGCACTCAGCGGGGCGGGCGTTACTGTGGTCAGCATGCGAAACAAGGAAAACCGTCTAGAGCGGATGTTCGTCAACGTGTTGGAGGGCGCATCATGAGTGCTTACGAGCAATGGATCGCCTTTTTGACCATCATGCGAAAAGAGGTTCGACGTTATCTGCGCATATGGACTCAGACACTCCTGCCATCGGCCATCACGATGTCGCTGTATTTTCTGATCTTCGGAACGCTCATTGGTAAGCGGATCGGCACCATGGGTGGTGTTAGTTATATGGAGTTCGTCGTACCTGGCCTCATCATGATGGCCATCATCACGAACACCTACGCCAACGTGGTTGGCTCGTTTTTTGGCGCGAAGTTCAATAATAGTATTGAGGAGTTATTAGTCTCACCCACACCCAATTATGTGATCGTATTGGGGTATGTAGCAGGTGGTGTATCGCGTGGGATCCTCGTCTCGATTATTGTCACCTCGGTAGCGCTCTTTTTTACCAAGCTCGATATATACAACTGGTTTGTCGTCATTAGCGTCGTAGCGCTGACATCGGTCGCGTTTTCGCTGTGTGGGCTTATCAATGCTGTATTTGCCAATACGTTCGACGACGTCAACATCGTACCAACCTTCGTTTTGACTCCGTTGACATATCTCGGAGGCGTTTTTTATTCGCTAGATCTTCTTCCCGATTTTTGGGCGGGTGTGTCTCAAATTAATCCTCTGGTCTATGTTGTGAATGCCTTTAGATATGGTGTTCTTGGCGTCAGTGACGTCGACATCACGGTGTCTTTCACCATGCTCATTGGTCTGACAGTGGTTGCCTTCGCTTATGCGATGCATTTGCTGAGCACCGGCACACGTCTGCGTACCTGATTTATGGCAGGGGTTCTCGGACAAACCGTCGCCGCGCCTGACGAATATACTCCCAGCGTCCTAGAACGCATCGATCGTCGATTGGGCCGCGACGGTATCGAAAACCCGTCTGAGAATGTCGGTAGCGGCTACGACGTCTGGCATTGTTACGAGCTGAGCTGGACCTTACCTGACGGCGCAGTGACCTTCACCACTGGGGCTCTGATTATTCCGGCAGACAGCCCGTTCACCGTTGAATCAAAGTCCCTCAAGCTCTACCTGAATTCACTGAACGCGCACTTCTTCAAGAACGACGAAGAGGCCATTGCTTGCATCGAGAAGGACTTGGCGGAGCTGACTCAATCGCAAGTGAAACTAGTACGCATTGATCCTGATGAAGTGCAGGCGATGTCTTGTGAGCTTGGTGATGATGCTGTTCGCGTGAGTGATTTGGGCGCGACAGTGACGTTTCGATGCGCGGGATTTCGATCGCTTTG
>WTJR01000042.1 GCA_011524755.1 Halieaceae bacterium
CCGGACAGAATTTACTCACTGTATTGGTCACACGGTCGTCAAAACGCGCGCCCACGGCAAGAATCACGTCGCTATGGTGCATCGCCATATTGGCTTCATAAAAGCCGTGCATGCCCAGCATGCCTAAGAATTGACGGTCAGTGGCTGGGTAAGCACCCAAGCCCATCAGAGTATTGGTAACAGGGTAGTTCAGCTTTCGCGACAGCTGCGTCAGGAGCTCGCTGCCCTCACCCTGAATCACACCACCACCGGCGTAAATAACAGGACGCTTCGCATTCAGTAATAGGCGTGCTGCCTTTCGTACCTGGCCCGAATGACCTTTTGTAGATGGCTGATAAGAGCGCATCGACACCGACTTGGGATACTCGTAATCGAATTTGTGCTCTGGGTGAGTCAAATCTTTAGGCACGTCGACAACAACGGGGCCGGGGCGACCCGTCGTAGCAATGTAAAACGCCTTTTTGATGATGCTCGGAATATCTTCAGTCCGCTGCACCATGAAGGAGTGCTTAACGATGGGCCGCGAGATACCGACCATATCGGTTTCCTGAAACGCGTCCTCACCAATTAAGTGGCTCTGCACCTGACCTGAGATAACCACCATGGGAATGGAGTCCATGTAGGCCGTTGCGATGCCTGTAATAGCATTGGTCGCGCCTGGACCTGATGTCACCAACACCACACCTGGCTTACCGGTCGCGCGCGCATAGCCGTCGGCCGCATGCGTCGCCGCCTGCTCGTGGCGCACCAAAATGTGGGGTACTGAATTGGCCTTAAAGATGGAATCGTAGATGTGCAGTGCTGCACCACCCGGATACCCAAAGATGTACTCAACGCCCTCGTCTTCGAGTGCGCGGACGATCATGTCACCGCCTGACAATTGTTCCATTGTGTCGCTCCCTCCGTGTTAATACCTAACGGTGAGAACGCAATATGAATAGGCTCCTAGCGTGCGCACCGAGGTCTGTCGCACGAACCACTGGCCGGATCGATCCGGACACCTACCAGAACATCGATCACGAAACCCGTGTTCGGCCGCCCTGCGAGGTAGCGCAGTGTCGAGCCCGAGCGTGAATCGCATAACCCTGCGAGACACTGACGGAACCCGCAAACAGCCTAAATAACTATCCCGTTATAGAGGTAGGCCAGAGGATGAGGGTACTCACCAATAACCGTTGCCGTTCGCGTGACGGGGCGTAGTTTCTTGATCGACCCCAATGAAGTCAAGAAATGATCGAAAATCGTGATTATTGACGTTCAAAACACCCTAAATCTGCCCAAAATGGGGCTATTAACAAACGGCTTGCAACGAACGCCTAGCAACAAACCACTCGACAAAAACGACTCGCCCAAAAGATCCGTCAAAAAAAGACCCACAAAAGCGGGTCTCCAGTCTTCAGTGTTCAGCCGACCACTTGCGAGGGTTAGTGAAGGCTTTTTGTCGTTGGTGGCTCCGGGCCTCTGTCGATCATAGCCTCGCTCGCAAACTTCAGCGACGAGCCATCGAGTGCCGCAAATACCTTATCTCCCGGACTGAACTCACCCTCGAGGATGGCTTGAGCCAGCGGGTTCTCAACCAGCTGTTGAATAGCTCGCTTTAGCGGTCGGGCCCCATAAACCGGATCAAAACCCACCCGTGACAACTGCTCGAATACCGCATCCGAAATCTCGAGCTTTAGCTCGCGCTCTTCCAAACGCTGCGACAACGCTCGTAACTGAATTTCCGCAATCGATCGAATCTGCTCAGCACCCAAGGGGTGGAATACCACGGACTCATCAATACGGTTGATGAACTCGGGACGGAAATGGTCCGCTACTGCGCCCATGACCTCGCGCTTCATATCATCGTAGTCCCCGTCAGCCATGTCCTGAATGATGTCCGAGCCGAGGTTCGAAGTCATCACAATGACCGTGTTGCGAAAATCGACTGTGCGACCTTGGCCATCCGTCAGCCGACCATCATCCAACACCTGAAGTAAGATATTGAAGACATCCGAATGTGCCTTTTCAATTTCGTCTAGGAGCAAAAGCGAGTAAGGACGCCGTCGCACTGCCTCAGTCAGATAGCCACCCTCCTCATAGCCCACGTAGCCGGGAGGCGCACCGATTAAACGCGCAACCGAGTGCTTCTCCATGAACTCCGACATGTCGATACGAATCATCGACTGCTCGGAGTCAAACAAAAACTCCGCGAGCGACTTACACAGCTCCGTCTTACCCACACCTGTAGGGCCCAGGAACAAAAACGAGCCATTCGGACGCTTGGGATCTGACAGACCAGCACGCGAGCGACGCACCGCATTGGAGACGACAGTCACAGCTTCGTCCTGCCCTACAACCCGCTCTTTGAGCGATGCCTCCATCCGCAGCAAACGGCTGCGATCTCCCTCGAGCATTTTTGAAACAGGGATCCCGGTCCAACGCGATACAACCTCCGCCACTTCATCCTCGGTCACTCTGGATCGTAAGAGTGTTGGCTCAGGCGTATCCGCTCCCTCAGCCGCCTCTAACCGCTTCTCGAGCTCGGGAATCACGCCGTACTGAACTTCAGACATGCGCGCGAGGTCGCCCGCGCGATGCGCCGCTTCCAAGTCGAGTTTGGCTTGCTCAATCTCACTCTTAATCTGAGCAGATCCCTGCACGACAGCCTTTTCAGCCGTCCAAACCTCTTCAAGATCAGCAAACTCCTTCTGAACGGCATCAATCTGCTCGTCGAGGAGCTCAACTTGCTTAATCGCCGCATCAGTCGTGTCTTTCTTGACCGCCTCGCGCTCGATCTTGAGCTGAATAAGTCGACGCTCGAGTCGATCCATCGACTCTGGCTTGGAGTCAATCTCCATGCGAATGCGGCTTGCTGCTTCGTCGATAAGATCAATCGCCTTATCGGGCAGCTGACGATCGGTGATGTAACGCTGACTTAAACGCGCTGCGGCAATGATGGCGCTGTCCGTAATGGCCACGGAGTGGTGTACCTCATAGCGTTCCTTGAGGCCACGCAGAATGGCAATCGTATCTTCCTCGTTGGGCTCATCGACCAAGACGCGCTGAAAGCGCCGCTCAAGGGCCGCATCCTTCTCCACATACTGTCGATATTCATTCAGTGTAGTAGCACCCACACAATGCAGCTCCCCACGCGCAAGCGCAGGTTTGAGCATGTTGCCGGCATCCATCGACCCCTCGGCCTTACCTGCACCCACCATGGTGTGGAGCTCGTCGATGAAGAGAATGACCCGACCGTCCTCTTTACCTAGCTCATTGAGGACCGCCTTGAGACGCTCCTCGAAGTCACCTCGGAACTTGGCACCGGCTAACAATGAGCCCAGGTCGAGCGCCAATATGCGCTTCCCTTTTAGTCCCTCGGGCACTTCGCCATTAACCACGCGCTGAGCCAGCCCTTCAATAATCGCAGTTTTACCCACACCGGGCTCGCCAATGAGGACGGGATTATTCTTCGTTCGACGCTGAAGCACCTGAATCGTGCGACGAATTTCATCATCGCGGCCAATTACCGGGTCGAGTTCGCCCGCTTCAGCTCGTGCCGTAAGATCAACGGTATATTTTTCGAGCGCCTGACGTTGCTCTTCCGCGTCGGCTGACTGCACACCATCACCGCCGCGAACATCATCAATCGCCTTCTTTAGCATCGGCTCGCTCAAACCTGCTTCAGACATCAAAGGCGCTAGGGGTGAGCTTTTCTCCATCATAGCGAGCAAGACAACATCGCTTGAGATGTAAGTATCCGTGCGCTCTTGCGCCAATTTGTCGGCCCGATTAAGCAGCCGGCCTAACGCTTGGGACCCCTGCACGTCACCCGTGCTGTCGGCCAAAGTAGGCACCTTGCTCAATGCATGCTCAACACCCGATTTCAGGGTTGCTAAATTCGCACCCGCTTTTTGCAGTAACGGGGTAATCGCACCACCCGACTGATTCAAAAACGCGCTCAATAAGTGAGCGGGTTCGATCATCGAATGATCACGACCCACCGCCAGCGACTGCGCATCACCGAGCGCCTGCTGTAGCGGATTGGTCAGTTTGTCCATTCGCATATCCATCTCCTATAAAACACCGCTTAAGGTGTTTTCACTCTCTCGTTGCCAATAGACATGGGATTTGTAGGGGTATTTTTCAAGTCCCTGGTGCACACAAGCCAAAGACACATGAAAAAAACCTATTTTTTGAGGATTAGCGTGACCATTCGACCGGTTTGACCGTCGCGTCGATACGAGTAAAAGCGTTGCGGATCACTGTACGTACACGTGTCCCCACCGGAGACATGACTGGGATCAAGACCCAATGCCAGGAGCTGTCGCCCTGCGAGGATGTTGAGGTCGAGAAAATATTTGTTGTCAGTTTCCGGGATGGGGTGGACCGCAAGGTCGTCTTCAGCGAGATAGAAAGCCGCGAGCACGTCACCACCCACCTCAAATGCACTGGGGCCAATCGCTGGACCCAACCACGCCACAAGACGGCTGGGGTCAACGGGCATTGCCTCAACCGTGCGTCTCAAGATGCCGCCTGCGAGACCGCGCCACCCGCAGTGCGCTGCCGCAACACATCGACCCTCAACATCGGCTAGTATGACTGGCAAGCAATCGGCCGTCATAACGGCGCAGGCAAACCCCGGCTCATCGCTCCAGACCGCATCTGCCTCCACGCCTTTCGAATACTCCGACGGCGCATGAATCACACGAGTGCCATGAACCTGATTCAACCAAGTAATCGTGCTTGCCGGTGGGAGTTGCCCGTAAAGCATCTGACGGTTCGCTTGCACGACCTCATCGCTGTCACCCACATGACCACCCACGTTGAAACCTGCGAAATTCCCGGTGCTGGCACCGCCAGTGCGGGTGGTGCTGATCACCTGACTACCACGAGCGCCAATGTCGGGTCGAAGCCAGTCATTGGAAGCGTCAGCTGCCAAACCGATCCTCACTCTCGAGCACCTCTAACAGGTTCACAAGATCATCGGGAAGATCAGTCTCAAACTCCATCCAGTCTCCACTGGCTGGATGCTCGAATTCGAGTGCTTGGGCATGAAGTGCCTGACGAGGAAAACCGCGTAATGTCGACATCAGCAGCTCCGATGCACCAGCTGGGACTCGTTGACGACCGCCATAAACAGGGTCGCCAATCAACGGCCATTTCCGGTGCGCCATATGAACGCGTATCTGATGCGTTCGCCCCGTCTCTAAATTGACCTGTAGCTGGGTGTAGTGCTTAAAGCGGTGCGCAATGCGGTAGTGCGTCACTGCTGGCTTGCCATCGGCTACCACCGCCATTTTGGTTCTTGCCGTGGGATGACGGTCAATCGGCGCATCGATTTTTCCACCCCCTGTGAGTGCGCCAGTGCAGACAGCGCAGTAGGTGCGTGACACGGTTCGCTCCGATAATTGCGCTACCAGCGACTTGTGCGCCAGTGACGAGCGAGCGACAAACATGATGCCCGAAGTCTCTTTGTCGAGCCTGTGAACGATGCCACCTCTGGGTAATGCATCGAGCTCAGGCGCGTGGGCCAACAGCGCGTTGACGAGGGTACCATCGGCGTGGCCTGCCGCCGGATGGACAACAACGCCAGCAGGCTTATTCACCACTAGGATGTGCTCATCCTCAAAAATAATATCAAGCGGCAAACTCTGTGGCTGCCAATCGATGACCGGCTCATCCGTCACCATGAGCGTCACCTGTGCACTGGCTGTCGCCTTATCTCGCGGCTTCACGGTTCGACCATCAACCGTCAATCGACCCTCTTTAATCCAGGTCGCAAGGCGATTTCTGGAGTAATCGGGGAACAACTCAGCTGCAACCTGGTCCAAACGCATGCCATGGCACTGGATGGGGACGCGCGCCTCCAGGCAATCCTCTTTAGGTGCGTCAGTGGCCATGTTGAAAACCAAATTGAATGAGAGGTGTGATCAAAGTGAAACCGCAGGTTAGAATATCGGACTACGATGCTATCAGATGGAAGCACCCGCAGTGACAAAGCCCGTATTTTTTCAGTTGAAGTGGAGCGTACTGCTCTTGATTGTCAGTCTCGGTTTGTCCGGGTGTTCGCTGTTTGGCGATGACGACGAGCTCCAAGTTGACGCCAACTCTGGTGAGCAGCAAATGTATCGTCAGGCGCAGCGTTACATCGATAGCTCAAACTTCGATCTTGCGATCAGGGCTTTGCAGCAACTAGAGAGCCGCTACCCCTTTGGAAAATACGCTGAGCAGGCACAACTCGAGTTGATTTATGCGCATCATGGCGCTTTCCAGAATGAAGCCGCAATTGAAGCCGCTGATCGCTTTATTCGCCTGCATCCCCAGCATCCCAGTGTCGACTACGCGTTCTACATGAAGGGCGTTGCAGCCTACGACCTCAACAAGAGCTTTTTCTCATCGCTGATTCCACGGGATGACTCTAAGCGCGATGTCTCGGGTGTGCGGGAAGCGTTTGGCGAATTTTCCACCCTACTGAACCGCTATCCCAACAGTCGTTATGCGCAAGATGCGCGAGCCCGTATGGTCTACATCCGCAACATGCTGGCGCGACATGAAATCCATGTCGCCAACTACTACTTCAAACGGGGCGCCTACATGGCGGCCCTAAAGCGCGGTCAAAATGTTGTAGAGACCATGCAGGAAACAACGGCAGTCGCAGACGGTCTAGCAGTCATGGCGCAGGCTTACATTCTGCTGGAAATGAATGATCTCGCTGACGACACTATCCGGGTACTCTGCGTTAACTACCCCGCGCACCCCAACCTCGATGGCGACTGTAACTTTGATGGTGGCTACGACATCGATGGTCTGGAGCGCTCTTGGTTAAACCAAGCATCGTTTGGTCTGCTCGACCCCCCCGAAGCGCCGCAGTTCAACTACCGTCCGGGCTTCGAGTCTTAACAGGCGTAGGGGCTCTGTTAGCTTCGACGCCTAACTCAGACCTAGCTTTTCCGCCAAGCCCACGATATGGGGTAACGCCGGTCTCGACCAAAACCACGTGTTGTGATGCGAACGCCAACCGGTGCCTGACGACGCTTGTACTCGTTTAAGTCGATCAATCGAATGACGCGTTTTACGTCGGACTCCGCAAACCCCGCTGCGACAATTTGCTCGGGGCTTTGATCTTCTTCCACGTATCGCTCAATGATCTCATCGAGCTCCTCGTAGGGCGGCAGATTGTCCTGATCCGTCTGATCGGGTGCCAGTTCAGCCGATGGTGGGCGATCAATAACGCGCTGGGGAATGCAGTAACCCAAGGTGTTACGGTAGCGCGCTAGCGCATAGACCAGAAGCTTCGGACAATCCTTGAGTGCGTCGAAACCACCGGCCATGTCGCCGTAAAGGGTGGAGTAACCCACAGCTAGCTCACTTTTGTTCCCCGTCGTTAACACCAGACGGTGTTTTTTATTAGAAATCGACATCAAAAGAACGCCCCGGCAACGTGCCTGAAGATTCTCTTCGGTGGTATCGACAGACAATCCATCAAACTGATCGTTGAGCCCAGCCATAAAGGCCTCATAAATGGGCTCAATGGAGATGACATCGTATTCAACCCCCATAATGGATGCCTGCTCTCCCGCATCCTCGACACTCATATCCGCCGTGTATTTAAAGGGCATCATCACAGCCTGCACGCGGTCCGCGCCCAAGGCATCAACGGCTACCGCCAGTGTCACCGCTGAATCGATGCCGCCCGACAGCCCCAAGACAACGCCCGGAAATCCGTTCTTCTCGACGTAATCACGAACGCCAAGCACTAATGCCTGCCAGACAGCGGCAACGTCAGACAGTGCCGTTGCGGCGACCCCTTGCGCGATTTCAACACCACGGACTGTGCGTTCCACCGAGAGGTCAAAACAGCCTTCCTCGAAATCCGGTGCAACCACTGCAAGCTCGCCGTCGGCGTTCACCGCGAATGATCCACCATCGAATACCAGCTCGTCCTGACCGCCCACCTGATTCACATAAATCATCGGAATGGACTGCTCGGTGGCTCTGTCGGCCAATACTTGCCAACGCTCTTTATGCTTGCCGCGATGGAATGGGCTCGCATTGAGGTTAATCAACAGCTCGGCACCCACGCGTCTCGCCGCATCTGCAGGCTCTTTGTGCCAGATATCCTCACAAATCGTGATACCGACTTTTATACCCGCCACATCAACAACACAGGGGGTATCACCCTCACTGAAATAGCGCTTCTCATCGAAAACTTGGTAGTTGGGCAGACGCTGCTTGAAGTACTCGCCAACCAGCTGACCGCCATGCAAGACACCGGCCGCGTTGTACAGTCTTCCGTCGCATCGCCTGGGGTATCCGACAACTACGAAAAGGTTAGAGGGAAGCTCGCTCGCAAGTTGGGTCAGCGCATCTTCGATCTGCGCCTGCAAACTGTCGCGCATCAGAAGGTCTTCGGGGGGATAACCGGTCAGTGTCAGCTCAGGAAACACGACAAGGGTGTCCTGACCTGCGGTGTCAGCGTCGCGTGATACCTGAATGACTTTCTCAGTATTACCCCTGATGTCACCAACAAAGGTATTGAGCTGCCCCATGACAACTTTCATGCACTTACTCTCCTAACTAAGAGTCTCTTGCTCGATGATTAGTGACTGATATAGTGCATGAACCAGTCGCAAATCTGTGTACACACGATGTCTGAAGACACGTCCGTGAGCGCTAAGGATAACATTGACCGCTCACAGGTCTTTGCTGTTTACAACGTTTACCGACTCGTCATTAGCTCGGTTCTTTTCGCCTTGACGTTTTTCTCGACAGGATCTGCACTGGTGGCAGATGAAATTCCCGTGCAAATGCTCGTGGCGGGCATCCTGATCGTCAGCAGCCTTATTATCGCGACCTTAGGTCCACGTTCCAAGCTCACCTCGAAAAGTGGCATTTTTAGTGCATCATTAAATTACAGTGCGAAACCGAGAATTAGCGACTAATTAAAAGGCATAAAAATGAGCATACAAAACGTTCTAGAGAATATGTGGCAAGACTATTTGCTACTGAACCCTGAAGCTCAACGGGTCGTTGATACGTTACATGCTGAAGCAGAGAGTATTGTTAACGATCATATTGCGCTCAGAACGTTTAATGTCGGAGTGGTCGCGCTGGAGGAGTGTGCAAAACCTTTTCTTGCCATGGGTTACAAAGAAAAGGACGAGTATTTTTTTGAGGCTAAAAAGCTTCGTGCTAAACACTATGAATACAAGGCGGACCCCAGCACGCCGAAAATCTTTATCAGTGAGTTATTGGTCCATGAATTCTCGAGTGACTTTCAAGCCATTGTGAACTCACTTGTGTCACACATCTCTGCCAATCAAGTTCAAAAATCCGGTTTCTTTCACTCGGGCCGCCCCTGGAATGTGAGCTTATCGCAATACGAAACACTGCTTGGAGAGAGTGACTACGGTGCTTGGGTGGCAGCTATCGGATATCGCCCTAATCACTTCACTGTCTCTGTTAACAACCTAAAAAAGTACTCGGACATCAACACGCTTAATGACTTTTTGAAATCCAAAGGTTTTAAACTGAATTCGAGCGGCGGAGAGGTTAAAGGGACACCGCACGTGCGTCTGGAGCAGTCTTCCACCCTCGCCAACAGAGTAGAGGTTGAATTTACTGACGGTAAGAAGGAAATTCCAAGTTGCTACTTTGAGTTCGCCAAACGCTATCCATTAGATTCGGGTGAGCTTTACCAAGGCTTTATTGCCAAATCTGCTGACAAAATTTTTGAATCAACGAATACCTACCACGCCTCTCAATAACCGGGCAAGAAGGTCTGACGATCGTTCTTGCGGATAAACTGAGGCTGCGGCCTTAATTCACTTCCACTGTCGGAATGCGAAGCTCTTTGGGTAGTGAGAACGTAATGTTCTCGGGCCGGCCGTCCA
>WTJR01000070.1 GCA_011524755.1 Halieaceae bacterium
TTCCTCTCTGCGGTGGGTGGGACCGAGAAGGCCTACATAATCAAGGCCGCAACCCCCGACAGCACTGAGACTTTGCGCATCCATGGGTACGCTATGAGTCATTAGCATAGCGGCATTGACCGCGGCATCGCGTACCCATTGCGAGAGCTCCTCGACCGGACATCGCAGTCGATGGTCTGCCATATGGAAAAACTCATCTCGCGCATTGGCGGGTCGCGGATCCCAAACGGTCGTTTCCCAGCCGAGTTGATTGGCTAGCGCGACCACTGGTTGCGCATCGATGCCACCGCCAGCGATCAGTAAATGAGGGGCTGGCGTGATATGCGAAATCAGCCAGTTTTCACCGTCTAAGGAATCCAGTCGGCTTTTTTCACGCTTGCGTGTTAGAACTGATTTCACCTCGTATTGACTAGGAAGACTCACGGCTCCCGGCGCAGGAATGTGTTGTCTTAGGTATCCGCTTTGACGATTAGCCAATGAGCGCTGAATGTCGAGCAGGCCCTGATAATTGTTCTCGGCATTAACGGGTTCTAGTAAGACGTGAACGACACCACCGCAACCAATACCGAGTCGGTACGACAAATCGTCTTCGTCATCGCCGTCATAGCGAATGCAAACGGGGATACCCGAGGCCATGACTTTGCGCGCATTAAGTCTTATATCCGCTTCGAGACAGCCGCCGCTTAATAGTCCGAGCTGCTCGCCCCCCGAGCTGATCAGACTCATTGCGCCGGGTTTTCGATAACTCGAGCCTTCGGTTTTGTAAACGGTGCCTAAAATCCACTCGTCCGCGTCGCGTTGGGGTTCCCAGCGCGAGAGCATTGCCGCCAGCTGCATGGTCATGACCAGACCCCCTGAAGCGATGGGTTGGTCTGACGATGGACGACTCGGTGAGTAGGGTGGTGACGATGCTTCATGGGCGCATTAGCGTGATGAGGCGCGGATACCCTGGAGGATGTAGCCCGCATTTTTTTCAAAGCGCACTTTCATATCGAAGTAACCCATGAAGGTTGCCACGTCCTCGGGAATCACCTCATTCTCGATGACTGAATCTGAGGAGCCGTCATAAGAACCCGTCAACAGTGCGGATATGCCACTTAACGCCTCGAGCGTTTGCTCGAAGCTCAGACCAAGCGGTTCAGAGAGTTGTGTGACCATGGTGTGAAAGTGAGTAGCCATGTTTCGTTTAGAGGTTATCAACGCGTCGACTGAAATATTCTGCTCGATTACGGTACCCAGTCTGGCGTGCAGTGCCAGGAAAATCGGGTCCGATAGGCTGGTCTCATACAGATGCGATACAAATTCAGTATCTGAGATGTCCGGAGAGATGCCCACGACAATAGTGTTACAGAAACGCTCAAACTCCTGGCTGTACAGTGACAACAGCACCTCTTCCTTGGTGCCGAAGTACAGATAGAGTGTGCCTTTAGCAACGCCTGCACGCTTTGACAGCAGCCCCATGGAGAAGCCTTCGTAACCCGCTTCCATGAACAGGACCTTCGCTGTGGCGAGAATGGTCTCCCGCCGATCGCTTTTCTGCTCGGGCGTTCGTGCTCGCTTGATGTGACTGATAGTTGATGCCATTTCCGGATAGTAACTTTGTTGACAAATGACCGCCAGTCATTAAATTAACTGACTGAGGGTCAACAAGGTTAACCCAAGCCCAATTATGACCGTATGTAATTGTAGGTAACAGCAACGTGCGAACAATTCGATCATACTGTCGGCACCACTAAGGCACTTACAGACGCCTGTATACTGAGGAACGAGTGAATGACAACCTTTATCCTTAATGGGGAAGTAAGGACGGTTGATACTGATCCGGAAACACCCGTGCTCTGGGTCATCCGAGAGCAGCTCGACTTAACCGGAACCAAATTTGGCTGTGGGATGGCGCAATGCGGTGCCTGCACTATCCATGTGAATGGGCGTGCGCAACGTGCTTGCATCACACCTATCGCCTCGTTGGAGGGTGCCAGCATCACCACCATTGAAGGTTTGAAGAGTGATGATGGATCGCTTCATGCGCTTCAGCAGGCGTGGATTGATCACCAGGTTCCTCAGTGCGGTTACTGTCAGTCGGGTCAGCTGATGTCGGCGGCGGCATTGCTTGCCGATAATCCCAATCCATCGGATGCCGATATCGATACCGCCATGCGAGGCAATGTCTGTCGCTGCGGCATGTATGGACGGATACGATCAGCGATCAAGCAGGTAGCGGGCGCGTCCTTCTACGATGCGATGGAGGGTAGTCAGAATGGGTAAGTGGACCAGACGTGGTGTCCTTTCCGCGGGTGTTTTAGGTGGAACAGGGCTGGTTATTGGCATCGCCGTTCGTCCCGGCAACCCGAC
>WTJR01000040.1:0-4493 GCA_011524755.1 Halieaceae bacterium
TTCAGATCTGGCGCCGCCATCAGCGAAGAGCAGGAAGTCTTGGGGCGACGAGGCGCATATTTCGTTCACCAGACATTTGCGCTCGCCGCAGGTGCTGAGCGGAGCTGGGGAATTGTGGCCGACGTCAATCAAGGTCCGGCAGCCGTCAGAGACACTGTGTCGCTGATTCAAAGCGACGCCGATGTGTCCGCCTTGATTGCAGGCGATATCGAGCTCGGCTCCCAAAACCTTGAGCGCCTGATTAGTACGGCCGATGGCATACAGATGACGGGTGACACGCTGAGCGCCAATCACCATGCGTCAAATGTACTGTTTAATATCATGCGCGGCGGTTTGTTCATTGATAACTACGCCATCGAAAAGTCTGATCTCATGGCTTTTTGTGCCGAATGGAATCGCGCGGTCTTTGACGCCAATACGGCTTTCTTTGATGCGTTACCAGCGCGCATGACCTATCACGATCTCGACGCGGCGCTTGCAAGCAATACGGATCTGCAGCTCGAGCGTTTGTGCAGAGAATATTTACCGCTGAGCTTCAGTCGTCGTCACGGAGACCCATCGCGGCCGTGGAATCGATTTGCCATCAAAGTGAAAGATGAGAAAGGCAACAAGCTTCTTAACTACGAGGGCAACTGGCGCGATATTTTCCAAAACTGGGAAGCGCTGAGTTCCTCCATTCCGTGCTTTGGCGCGAACATGATTTCAAAGTTCGTCAATGCGACGACAGCGGATGGCTACAACCCCTACCGAATTACCCGGCAAGGGATCGACTGGGAGCGCCCCGAGCCTGAAAACCCCTGGGCGAACATTGGTTACTGGGGTGATCACCAGCTCATTTACCTACTCAAGTTGATCGAGCAGTCCGTTGCGCACAACCCCGTGGCCCTGAAATCGATGATGTTCAGTGAGGCCTTTGCCTACGCTAATGTCCCGTACCGCATTAAGTCGTACGCCAGCATTCTGAGTGACCCCTACGACACTATCGAGTTTGATGAGGATCTGGATCGCGTTATCGATGGCCGTGTTGAGTCGATGGGTGCGGATGGTCGTTTGATGCCCGCGCCGAGCGGTGAGGTCTACCAAGTCAATCTTGCCGAAAAGATCTTGGTCACGCTGCTCTCCAAAATAGCCAACTTCATCCCCGATACGGGTATCTGGATGAACACCCAGCGACCCGAGTGGAATGATGCGAACAATGCACTTGTAGGGACCGGTGTTTCCGTTGTGACCTTGTGTTACCTCCATCGTTTCCTAAATAAGGCAGTGCCGTTGTTCTCAGAGCTCGAGCAGGACTCGGTGCAGTTATCTGAAGAGGTTGCAGCGTTCATGTCTGACGTAGCCTCTGTACTCGAGGCGCATCAGGGGTCAATCGGCAAAGGGCCGGTCTCTGATGCCGTCAGAAAAGAGGTGATGGAAGCTCTTGGCACCGCGGCGGAGCGGTACCGTCAAGGTATCTACGATCGCGGTTTCTCAGCGTCGAAAAAGTCGGTAAGCCTCGCCAGCGTGGTCGATTGTCTATCGCGTGCGCGTGACATTAGTGCCGTTAGTATTCGATCTAACCGTCGCCAGGATGGCCTCTACCACGCCTACAATCGCATTGCAGTGCGCGACAACGGTGTACAGATCAAGTATCTCTACGAAATGCTCGAGGGGCAGGTTGCGGTGTTGAGTTCAGAGCTTTTGGAGGCCGATGAGTCACTCGCGTTGCTCAAAACGCTCCGTGCATCTTCTCTCTACACTGCGCGACAGCACTCGTACCTGCTGTACCCCAATCGTCAGCTACCCAGCTTTATGGCGCGCAATCTGGTTCCCGGTGAGTTCGTTAAGTCCTCGACGTTAATGACCAAACTGGTTGCCGCTGGCAACACGGATCTGATTGAAGTTGATGGATCGGGCCAGGCGTTTTTTGCCGGTAAATTCAATAACACGGCTTCCGTGGCAGCCGCTTTGACGAGTCTCGCAGAGGATGGTTTTGCAGAGGACGTTTCTACAGAGAGAGCTGCCATCGAGACCTTGTTCTCTGATCTGTTTGATTGCGCAAACTTCACGGGCCGCTCGGGTGGTATGTACGCCTACGAAGGGCTGGGCTCTATTTACTGGCATATGGTGTCCAAACTACTGCTCGCCGTGATGGAAACGGTCAAGCAAGCCGAGGAGGCGGGTGCATCTGCGGAGGTATTAGCAGGCTTACAGGCTGCTTACTACGATGTGCGTGAGGGTATTGGCTTTAATAAGACGCCAGACGTCTATGGTGCCTTCCCAACCGACCCGTATTCCCACACGCCTGGCTTCGCTGGTGCGCGTCAGCCGGGTATGACGGGGCAGGTGAAAGAGGAAGTGCTGACACGTCTCCTCGAGTTGGGCGTAGAGGTTGCAGACGCCCGCGTGAGCTTCAAGCCATCAGTGCTCCGCCGATCAGAGTTCTTGGAATCCTCCGCACCGCTGCGCTACTTCGATATAGCGGGTGCCTCGCAAGCGGTTGCATTGGAGGCCGGCGAGCTGGGCTTTACCTACTGTCAGGTGCCGGTTGTTATGGCGCTTGCTGATTCGCCATCAATCACCTTACACACCGCTGACGGTGCGACGGAGTCTGTTGCAGGGAGCGTGTTGACTGCCGAGCAATCAGAAGCACTGTTTAAAAAGACGGGGCACTATGTGCGCCTCGACGTGCGTGTCACACAGGTGATGGATTAATTGATTGCTGCACACAATAAAGCCCGCAAGTGCGGGCTTTTTTATGTCCGCTGCAAAAGCGGATCAATGCAGTTTCCCGCTCCGTTAGCATGGACGATCCCATAGTCAAAGCACGTGTGTCTCGCGCTATGCTATGTGAGTCCTCAGAGGACGCAGTTCATCTCATGCCCGTCGGGCATCAAGCTCCTGTCTGATGGCAGTGACTGCCTCTTCGTTCAGGTCGTAGTTCCACATCGCCCAAATGCCTATCAAGGTTCCCGTTGCAGGTACCAGAATAAAGGCTGCTCGGAGACCGTTGAGTGCTTCCTCGGTTTGTACGGCAACATTCTGATCAAACCCGACGAATGCCAAAATGAGGCCGCTCAACAGCCCGGCAAAAGCAGCACCGAACTTCACCATCCACCAATAAATAGCACCAAAGAGTCCCTCGCGCCGCTCATGGGTTTCGAGCTCGTCCAAATCACAGATATCAGCGGTCATGGACATCATGATGGTAAACAAGCCGCCGATGCCAAACACAAATAGTGGGATTGGAAGGAACATCAGCCAGGGGTTCTCGGGAGAGAAGCTCCACCAAAACATGGCATAGCCTGCCAGCGACATACTCTGAGTGATCAAGAAGGTGCGGTGCTTTCCAAGTGTCTGCGCCATGTGGTTGACGATCGGTATAACCAGGAAACAGGTGAAAAGCGCAGAAATACTGCCAAACAGTGCAGGCCAGTTACCGGCGGCAACTGGATCGCCGTTATTCATGTAGTAGACGATGATGAAAAACGCGAAACCGGCGACGCAGTTGTAGGCATTGAAGATAAAGAAAGTCGCCGTGCAGATACGCTGAAATGGCTTGTTCTTTAAGGTAATACCAATACCTCTGAAAAGCTCTGCGAAGGTTTGCGTCAGTGTTTTACCGTCTGACGTTGGCTCAGCACTACTAGTATCTTCAGAGTCACAGAAAATGGCCGGAACCATTGCCAGTAACATGCAGATGAGCCCCACATAGATTGATACGGTTCGAGCGCCCTCGGTCGCAGACGCAAACCACTCGGGGTCATAAAGGACAACCCAGCCCCAGGGTGCAATGACCCAGGCCCATTGACCTATCCACTGCGCCACGGCCATTAAGCGCGTGCGCTCATGGTAGTCGTCGCTCATTTCATAGCCCATGGCGACGTAGGGAACGCTAAAGATGGTCATCCCCAGGAAAAATACAATCGACCAGCCTAAGAAGTACCAAAAATTGTAGGTGATGCTGTTATCTTCAGAGAGCTGCCACATGGCGATGTAGGACAGGCCTGCGACTACTGCCCCTATGAAAACAAAGGGTCGGCGTTTGCCCCACCGAGACTCCGTTCGATCCGAGATGTACCCCATGAGCGGATCCGTTAGCGCATCCACCAGCTTGGGCAGGAAGAAGATGAGACCCCACATCAAAGGACTCATGCCCAGGCTCTCTACGAGAATCACCATGAAGATGCCGAGAGCAGCTGGGAACATTTGGTTGGCCAGCATTCCGATACCAAATGCCACTTTTTGAGACATTGGAATTTTCGATGTCCGTGGTGTCTCTGAAACCAGGTCGGATGATTGGGTGAGAGTGCTAGTTGTCATGCTGCGCTTCTTCTGAACAAATTGAAGAACCTCGTACGTTTTTGAGGCTCGGGTTTAATAAGAAAGGGAATATTGGCAACGGCGCTGCTGTCATGAGGTGTGTCTATCTGACAGAACAGGCGGTACTCGCCAGGCTCGGATAGTTGAAAATTAAATTGTCGATTCTGTGTTCCGATGACCGCTTCAATCGT
>WTJR01000040.1:4593-9841 GCA_011524755.1 Halieaceae bacterium
ACAGCGCTTGCTGTCGGCCAAAATAATCTCGTCATAGCGACGGGCGATGTCGTTTGCCTTCTGTGTGCTTGAGGGCTCAAAAGGCCGACCCCAGTCGGTCTCCGGGCTTTCCCAATGTCCTGTCGGTCCCCACTCGGTTATTTGGTAGGGGCCGTCGTATCCCGCCTTCTCCAGAATTTCTGGCAGGTGGTCTATCTCGCCGTAGATTTGGAACGATAAAAAGTCGAGCGAGGGCGCCCGCTTGGCAATAGCCGTCACGGTGGGCTCATCGATGCCTGCAAGCATGGTGGTGACAGGATGATCAGGGTCGACCTGTTTGATGCGAACGGCCAGATCCTCCATTGCATCCCAGACGCTGTCATTTTTGGCGCGCAAATTCAGCTCGTTGCCCAGTCCCCACATGAGTAGCGCCGGGTGATCTTTCAGCCGAATCACATCGCGCATCATCGCCTCATTTTGAGCGAGTGCTGCGGCCTGATCTGAGTAATCGAATCCATGCCGTTCGCGCGCAATGTCGAGTCCCATGCAGACCTTTAAGCCCAGCGCCTCTGCTTCATCCAGAATGTCGATCGCATCGCGCTCGCCATTGGCTACGCGCCAGGTTCGAAAGGCGTTTCCGCCGGCCTCTGCCAATGATTTCAGGTGCCCGAACTCCAGCCCCGCTCCTTTGATAAAGAAGGGCTCTCCGTCAACGGTTAGTTGATAACCATCCGCCTTGTCGCCGAGGAGTTGTACCTTTGCCATGGTCGTTCGTATGTAACTCTTTTATTGAGATTTTTTACGAATTTCAGGATATCAACCGGTAGAAAAGCCGGTAGACCAAAGCAGGCCAAATGGGACTGAGATGAGACTAATGGGGAAGCCGCCAGCACAATGTGACGACTGTTGTAGGCAGCCCCAAATAGTGAGCCAAGAACTCAGCCTTTAGGTGTGGCTAGGCGTTCAGTTCTGGGAGCGATATGAATGCGCTTGGAGCAACCATTTTTGGTTCAATCGGAGCGAACGGTGTATTGCTTTGTTATCCGTCCGCGGCGACTGTCCGCGGTGAATAAGGGCTCGTGGAGGATCTCGTTGGTGTAGTCCTCAGCTTGGTCTAGATAGTGCGGTGACGCTGGGTCGGTCATGTCATTTCCATATTGATGCGTGCCGAGTACTTTTTGCTCACCATCAGGCATCCATCGGATGAAGTAGTAGAGTCCATCCCCAGCAACTGCCGTCAGATGGTCGTCTCCATCAAGCCGTCGAGAATAGATCGCGCGCAACGTGTCAGGACCTCCGGCAACTGGCCAGTGTGTCCCATCTCTACCATGTCGATTGACATCACCCCAGCGCGGATCAAGACGACCGCCAATCTCTAAGGTTTGATCAATACAGCCGTCAAGAATTGCTTGTGCCTCGGGGTTACTAGTGCCGCCGCTCTCAGCTTGCCACTCGGCGGCAAGGACGCAGACACCGAGTGCAGCGCCGCGATTTTCTTTGTCAGTCCCAAGATCCCAGCTCTCGAGAATCTCGATTGCACGGCTCACTGTGTCGCTCGCCCTTGGGAGTGCGATCACTTCGCTTAAAAACGCGATGCCTCTGTAGTTCACCGAATAGCGGTTGTCGTGCTTCAGCTCCCAAGCCTCATCAAAAGAAATCTGTTCAAAGTCAGCAAACAGTTCCAGTCCGCGGGTTGCGCGGTTGGTCATCCGTGTCTGCCATCCACCGTCAGCAGGTACTGCGCTTGGCTGTGGGTTGTCCTCTGGCTCGGTGATGTTGAAAGGCGTCTGGTTGGCACTGTGCACAAAGCCAGACTCAGGATTAGTCACCTGAGGCAGCGCTGAGGTGGGATGGTAACGCTGCCAGATGAGATCTGAGCGATCGCCTGGCAGGTACTGCTGCCAATTCCAGCCCGGAGCTCTCACCGGTAGCTGTGCGTTGTGGATGAAGTGAATGTCACCGTGCCGATTGGCGTAGACAAAATTGAAGCTCTGTATGTGATTCAGAGCAACCGCCGCGCTCCATTCCTCGAAGTTCTTGGCCTTGTTCATAGCCAACCATTGCTCAACCTGTTTCATCTCATCGATGCCGGCGTAACGAATGGCATACACACCGTGCTCGGTCCTCAAGGCAGGGCCATGTACTGATCGGAGGACTTCCCGTTTGACCGACCAGGGAATAAAGCCCCAGAGTTTTAATTTAAGCTTTACCTCGCCCACCTCGAGATCACGCCACTCATCGTCGAGACGGTATTGGTTGGGGTTGTCGGGGTTCATCTTGAGCACATAAATGTCCACGAGATCAGGCTTGTTTACCGTAGCCCCCCATCCGTGTTCTTCCGTAAAACCGACGCCCATGGTCGGTGCGCCCGGAAACAGGCCACCCATGACATTGAGTCCTTCGCCTGACTCGATATGCGCCTCGTACCAGGCGACCGGCCCTGTCAGCGGCTGGTGGGAGTTGATAATGAGATAGGTTGATCCGTCCTCGGTTCGTGAAGGTGCAATGGCCGTCGCATTGGAGCCAATAGGGTCTTTAGGCTTGGGGTTGTAGGGCGCTTTGCTGACCGTGTTAGGCCGCTCGTCGCCAAAGAGTTCGAGCACGGGGCCGTCAAAACCGTAGAACAGCGGGTGCCTCAGCATGTGCCCCGCAATAATGTCCTTGCCCGTTATCGGCAACAGCTCAGGATGCTTCACTTCGGACGGGTTATCTCGAGTAAAGGCATTAAAGCCTTCAGCGAACGCCTCGACATAACGGCGAATCTCGGGCGACAGGACCCGCTCGTAGTCGCGATCAAGCGTTCCCCACAAGTCTAGCCATTTCACCAGATAGTCAGACTGCGCGCCTTCCTGACCCTCGTAGAGCCCTGCATTGCCCCGGAAAAAGGGTAGGCTACCTTCCATAATCGGCCATGAATCCTCTGCCTGGGCATAGGCCAAACCGAATGCGGCATCGGCATCTGTCTCGCCGTAAATGTGCGGAACGCCGTACTGATCTCGCTCAATACTGGCTTCGTGAGTCGCGCCAACAGCATGTTGTCCCCAGACCAGCAAGCAGATGAGGACTGTGAAGGCAGTGACGGTAGCGCCAAGAGAAGTAGAGCGTGCTGAGAGGGTGCGTATATGCATCGTTATTGTTCCGTGCCGTATTTAGGATTGGACTGCAGCGGGCCGCGCCACGTGTTATCCCACAATTAGCTGACGCTGTGTACCGGCGATCAGTATTCCTTATTTGCTCGCACCAAACGGCTTTGTCGAGGTTGTGACGTGGGGATTGCACACGGACAGGGTTATACTCGCATCATGGATCTTATTGCCTTAGCCGTACCGTTTTTCCTGCTTTCTATTGCCATCGAGTGGTCATGGGGACGCTGGTGCGGGCGAGATACGTACCGGCTGACGGATGCGGTGAGTAGTTTGACGCTGGGTGGTCTGTCCCAAGCGCGCAGATTTGTGGCGTTGGGCGTGGGTGGCGCTGTCTACGCATGGCTAGCGTCCGTAACGCCTTTCACGACATGGACGACTGAGGGCTGGCAAGCGTGGTTGATCGCTTTTGTGCTCTACGACCTTTGCTACTACTGCTCGCATCGTGCGGGCCACGAGGTGAAGCTTTTTTGGGCAGCGCACGTGGTTCATCACCAAAGTGAGGACTACAACCTCTCGACTGCGCTGCGTCAGACAAGCTCCGGGTTCCTCTTTGGTTGGATTTTTTACACGCCTTTGTTCTTTATCGGCGTCCCGGCGGAGATGATGGTGACGGTGGGCGCACTTAATCTGATTTATCAGTTTTGGGTGCATACCGAGCACGTTGGCGAGCTTGGTTGGTTCGAATACGTGTTTGTTTCTCCATCAAATCACCGCGTGCATCACGCGAGGAACGCTTGCTACCTAGACCGCAATTACGGCGGCGTATTCATCGTTTGGGACCGATTGTTTGGTTCCTATCAACGAGAGTTACCGTCTGAGCCTTGCGTGTATGGCATAACCAAGCCCATTCGATCTTGGTCTCCTCTGGAAGCGTGGCTTCACGTCTACAGAGATATGGCCAGCGATATGTGGCGAACCCGCAGTTGGTACGATCGCTTGCGGGTGCCTTTCTCGCACCCCGCTTGGCAGCCCTCGGATCTGGTAGCAGCCGCGGAACCGGTCACTGGTGAATCTTTCGAAAAGTATGATCCGCAGGTGTCTCGAGTTCGGAAGATGAGCGGGACCATCAATTTGATCTTGATAACGCTGCTATTGGTGGCGGCACAGCAAAGCCAACTTCTGCAAGGCTACGAAGCCTATGCGTGGGTGATGATGCTATGGCTAGGTGTTTCGAATGCGGCTTTGCTGAGTAATTATGACTCTGCCTGGTTCAGAGTGCAGGACGTATTGAAGCTACTTGTCCTTTGTGCACTGGCCGCACAGCTGTCGGCAGCAACGGCACTGGTCATCATCCCGTTGGCCCTGATGGGAACGGTCTGGCAGTGGTTTGAAAGGGAAGCAGAGGTGGCGAGCGCCACCTCTTAGATAATTTCTTACAGAGTACCGATGTACGCTGCGATATTGCCGATGTCGTCGTCGGTCATTGGTTTGGCAACAGGCCACATCATTGCTGACTGGGCGCCTCGTGGCTCGCCTGCACGGTAGCCAGTCAGCTTGTCTGCGATGTCGCTAACCGCTTGGCCTGCGAGTTTGGGCCCAATACCACCCTCACCGTTTCCGCCGTGACAGGCGATGCACTGGCCGTAGTAAGTCTCGCCAAGTGCTTCGGGTGAAGCTGCTGCAAGCGCTTCCTGCTTCACGCGCTCAATATCGGCAATGCTTCCGCCATTTTCTGCCTTCCATGCTTCATAGCACTCGCCAACACAGACGTTGCGGTTACCAGTCCAAGACTCGTCATTGTTTGTCGTGCCGAACCAGATAATGACGGTAACAGCGATCGTGAAAGCTGCGACGATGACATTCGTATTCATTGATTTCCCCCGGGTAAAAACGCTGACTCTTCGGTCGGCGCGAATGATAAGGCCTTTGTCCAGTCGATGTAAGTACGATCAGCATCAAGCTGGAAATTTCACCGTAATTAAGGTTATTGGCCGCACGGATGTACGCATGTTCGTGATGTGACCAGAGGTAAATAGCTGTAGGACGATGCTCGAGCATGGTAAGTAAAAACGATTACGCCCATACTGCGTCACCGTCGAGCATTAGCCTCGGTCAACACTTTTAGAGGGGAACTACACTCGTGAAAGCTGCTTACACCGGACAAATAAAAGTCCGTTTTGCCG
>WTJR01000093.1 GCA_011524755.1 Halieaceae bacterium
TGGCAACCTGCTCGTTCGTACGCGACCAAATATCGATCACCTTGTTGTACTTCTCACCTTGAGTCACCAGACCCGCTGAGTACTGTCGTTCAATCTCAACAACTTCAGCGTCTGCTTTCTCGATGAGCTCGTTCTTAGCATCTGGAATCTCAAAGTCATTCACGCCAATCGACGATCCCGACTTGGTTGAGTACTCGTAACCGGTGTACATCAGCTGGTCAGCAAAAATACAGGTTTGCTTCAAACCAACCGCTCGGTAGCACTGGTTGATGACTTTCGAAATCGCCTTTTTAACCATTGCACGGTTAATCAGATCGTAAGACAGACCCTCAGGCACAATATTCCACAACAGAGCACGTCCGACGGTTGTCTCAACAACACGCGTTCTGGCCTGAGCGGCTTCGCCGTACTCGATGACCTCTTCGTGGATACGCACCTTTACGCGCGCCTGGAGGTGAACGGCACCACTGGCATAGGCACGAGACACTTCTTTCGTGTCAGCAAAGACCATACCTTCGCCTTTCGCATTAATGCGCTCACGGGTCATGTAGTACAAGCCCAATACGACATCCTGCGAAGGAACAATGATGGGGTCACCCGATGCTGGCGACAGAATGTTGTTTGTCGACATCATCAAAGCACGCGCTTCGAGCTGTGCTTCCAGCGTCAGCGGTACGTGGACCGCCATCTGGTCCCCGTCAAAGTCAGCGTTGTACGCCGCACACACGAGCGGGTGAAGCTGAATCGCCTTACCTTCAATGAGCACAGGTTCGAACGCCTGAATACCCAGACGGTGGAGCGTTGGTGCTCGGTTCAGAAGAACCGGGTGCTCGCGAATCACTTCGGCCAGGATATCCCAGACCTCAGGTGGCTCACGCTCAACCATCTTCTTAGCCGCTTTGATGGTGCTGGCCAAACCGCGATGCTCGAGTTTGCCGAAGATAAATGGCTTGAATAACTCGAGCGCCATCTTCTTGGGAAGACCACACTGATGAAGCTTCAGCGTTGGTCCTGTCACGATCACCGAACGACCCGAGTAATCTACACGCTTACCGAGCAGGTTCTGACGGAAACGACCCTGCTTACCTTTGATCATGTCAGCAAGCGACTTCAGTGGACGCTTGTTCGATCCGGTAATAGCTCGTCCGCGTCGACCGTTGTCGAGCAGTGCGTCGACCGACTCTTGGAGCATACGCTTCTCGTTACGCACGATAATATCGGGCGCGTTCAGATCGAGCAGACGCTTGAGTCGGTTGTTTCGGTTAATCACGCGTCGGTACAGATCGTTGAGATCTGACGTCGCAAATCGACCGCCATCCAGGGGAACCAGAGGGCGAAGATCAGGTGGAAGCACGGGCAGTGCATTCAACACCATCCACTCGGGACGGTTACCTGACTTGTCAAAGGCTTCCATCAACTTGAGTCGCTTGGACAGCTTCTTGATCTTGGTCTCTGAGTTGGTCTGCGGAATTTCTTCACGCAGGCGCTCGATTTCACCTTTCAGGTCCAACTGAATCATCAGCTGCTGAATCGCTTCAGCACCCATTTTGGCAGTGAATTCGTCGCCGAACTCTTCCATTGCCTCAAAGTACTGCTCGTCATTCAGCAACTGGCCGTGATCCAAGCTCGAAAGACCGGGATCGGTAACCACATATGATTCGAAGTAGAGAATCCGCTCGATATCACGGAGCGTCATATCCAGCAGCAGGCCAATACGCGAGGGTAGTGACTTGAGGAACCAGATGTGTGCAACAGGGCTCGCAAGTTCAATGTGGCCCATGCGCTCACGACGCACCTTGGCAAGTGCAACTTCAACACCACACTTTTCACAGATCACACCGCGGTGCTTCAGGCGCTTGTACTTACCACAAAGACACTCGTAGTCCTTCACAGGGCCAAAAATCTTGGCGCAGAACAGACCATCGCGCTCAGGCTTGAACGTACGATAGTTGATGGTCTCAGGCTTCTTAACTTCGCCGTACGACCAAGAGCGAATCATCTCTGGTGAGGCGAGGCCAATACGGATCGCATCGAAATCTTCAGACTTCTCGCGGTTCAATAGGTTTAGCAAATCTTTCACGTAGTCTCTCCCCTCAGAAGCCTGATGACTCGGACTCGAGATCGATATCGATACCGAGCGAGCGGATTTCTTTGATCAATACATTGAAGGATTCGGGCATACCCGGATCCATGCTGTGATCACCATCGACGATGTTCTTGTACATCTTCGTACGACCTGCAACGTCATCCGACTTCACAGTCAACATCTCCTGCAACGTGTGCGCGGCACCGTAAGCTTCGAGGGCCCACACTTCCATCTCACCGAAGCGCTGACCACCGAACTGCGCCTTACCACCCAGCGGCTGCTGAGTAACCAGGCTGTACGAGCCGGTTGATCGTGCGTGCATCTTGTCATCAACCAAGTGGTTGAGTTTCAACATGTACATGTAGCCAACGGTCACGGGGCGATCAAACGCATCTCCCGTTCGACCGTCGTGAAGCACCAACTGGCCGCTGTCTGGCAAGTCAGCCATACGGAGCAGCGCCTTGATGCTCTCCTCGCTCGCACCATCAAATACAGGCGTCGCCATTGGCACGCCAGCACGGAGGTTTTGAGCCATCGCCAGCAATTCGTCATCCGACAGGCTATCAATGTCCGCATCTCGACGACTGTCACTGGTGTGCGCGTAGATCTCTTTGAGGAACTCTCGCAGCTTGGCCACTTTGACCTGCTGATCGAGCATCTCGTTGATCTTCACACCGAGACCACGTGCTGCCATGCCGAGGTGGGTTTCGAGAATCTGCCCCACGTTCATTCGCGACGGCACACCCAATGGGTTGAGGACGATATCGATTGGCTCACCGTTCTCGTCGTAGGGCATGTCTTCGACGGGCATGATGACCGAGATCACACCCTTGTTACCGTGACGTCCCGCCATTTTGTCACCTGGCTGGATACGTCGCTTAACGGCGAGGTAGACCTTCACGATCTTAAGCACACCAGGTGCTAGATCATCACCGCTTTGCAGCTTCTCTTTCTTCGCCTCAAAGCGCTCTTCAAGCAACTGATTCTGCTCTTCAAGCAAACGCTGCGCGGATGCCAACTGATTGTTGAGCTCTGAATCAGAGAACTTGAGCTTGAACCACTGCTCACGATCAAGGCCTGCCAGTACATCCGCATCGATCTTGGTTCCCTTGGAGAGACCGCCACCAGAAACAGTTGTCTGACCGGTCAGTAAGCCCGCGAGGCGCGCAAAGGTTGCTTCCTCATAAATGCGGAGCTCTTCTTTGAGATCCTTGCGGTAGTCAGCGAGCTGAGACGCTTCAATCTGCTTCGCTCGTGCGTCTTTCTCAAGACCATCACGGGTAAAGACCTGAACGTCGATAACCGTGCCCTTGTAGCTCGAAGGCACACGCAACGACGTATCTTTCACGTCAGAGGCCTTCTCGCCGAAGATCGCACGCAACAGCTTCTCTTCTGGTGTCAGCTGGGTCTCACCCTTCGGTGTCACCTTACCAACCAGAATGTCGCCGGCATCCACCTCAGCACCGATGTAGACGATACCTGACTCATCGAGCTTGCTGAGTGCGCCCTCGCCCACATTCGGGATATCGGCTGAAATTTCTTCAGCACCCAACTTGGTATCGCGAGCAATACAGGTCAGCTCCTGAATGTGGATAGTCGTCAGACGATCCTCTTCAACAACGCGCTCGGAAACAAGGATTGAGTCCTCGAAGTTGTAGCCGTTCCATGGCATGAACGCGATACGCATGTTCTGTCCAAGTGCCAGCTCGCCGAGATCAACCGACGGTCCGTCAGCAAGGATATCGCCGCGGGCAACCGTGTCGCCGGGGCTCACGATCGGACGCTGATTCACGCAGGTGTTCTGGTTGGAGCGCTTGTACTTCGTCAGGTTGTAAATATCGACCGGCGACTCGTCCTGACCCACTTCTGCGGGGTTCACGCGAACAACGATGCGCGACGCATCTACCGAGTCGACCACACCACCGCGCGATGCAACCTCACAGACACCAGAGTCACGCGCTACGTAGCGCTCCATACCGGTACCCACGAGTGGCGCCTGCGTCTTGAGCGTTGGCACTGCCTGACGTTGCATGTTTGAACCCATGAGGGCGCGGTTCGCATCGTCGTGCTCGAGGAACGGAATCAATGCCGCCGCAATCGATACAACCTGCTTTGGTGATACATCCATGAAGTCCACTTCGGACGCAGGCTTCACAGTGAATTCGTTCATGTGACGAACGTTAATCAACTCATCCACAAAGCGGTTGCCGTCATCCAGTGTGGCTGACGCCTGTGCAATGACATGGTTCGCTTCGTTGATCGCTGACAGATACTCAATCTCATCCGATACGACGCCATCGATCACCTTACGATATGGAGACTCGAGGAAGCCGTACTCATTGGTTCGCGCATACGCCGCCAATGAGTTGATCAAACCAATGTTTGGACCTTCGGGCGTTTCAATTGGACATACACGACCGTAGTGAGTCGGGTGTACGTCTCGCACCTCGAAGCCCGCGCGCTCTCGCGTCAGACCACCTGGGCCCAAAGCCGATACGCGACGCTTGTGCGTCACTTCTGATAGCGGGTTGTTTTGGTCCATAAACTGAGACAGCTGGCTGGATCCGAAGAACTCTTTTACCGCAGCCGATACAGGCTTGGCATTAATGAGATCTTGCGGCATCAAGCCCTCGCTCTCTGCCATGGACAGGCGCTCTTTCACAGCGCGCTCAACACGGACAAGACCGACGCGGAACTGGTTTTCCGCCATCTCACCCACTGAGCGAATGCGTCGGTTACCCAAGTGGTCGATGTCATCGACGACACCCTTACCGTTTCGGATATCCACCAGCGCGGTCAGCACCGCTACGATGTCTTCTTTATCGAGTGTGCCACTGCCAGTGACCTCATCACGACCCAATCGACGGTTGAACTTCATTCGTCCAACGCCAGACAAGTCGTAACGATCTGCAGAGAAGAACAGGTTCTGGAAAAGGTTCTCAGCCGACTCCTTCGTGGGCGGCTCGCCGGGGCGCATCATGCGGTAGATTTCAACCAGCGCCTCGAGCTCAGTCCGCGTACTGTCACCAGCCAACGTATCGGAGATAAACGGACCGCAATCGATCTCATTGGTGTAAATCGTTTCGATAGTCTCGATGCCTTTCTCACGCAGGCCATTCAACACTTCTTCGGTCAGCTCGCCATTGCACTCGAGCAGGACTTCACCACTGGCAGTATCAACAACCGCCTTCGCAACGCGACGACCAACGAGGTACTCATCAGGCACCGCCAGGAATTCAACGCCTGCATCTTCTAACTGACGGATGTGGCGCGCTGTAATACGACGACCGCGCTCTACAAGCACCGTGTCGCCCGCCATAATGTCAAAGGCAGCCATATCACCCTGCAGGCGCTTAGGCACCAGAGTCATGGTCGCTAGGTGCTCATCGTTCAGCTGGAAAGTAGTAGTCTCATAGAACATCTCGAGGATGTCCTCTGACTCGTAACCCAGTGCGCGCAACAGGACGGTCGCTGGCAACTTCCGACGACGGTCAATTCGTGCAAATACCTGGTCCTTGGGATCGAACTCGAAGTCCAGCCACGAGCCACGGTAAGGAATGATACGTGCGCTATAAAGTAGCTTACCGCTTGAGTGCGTTTTACCTCGATCGTGATCGAAGAAAACACCGGGTGAGCGGTGAAGCTGAGAAACGATGACGCGCTCGGTACCATTAATGACGAAGGTACCGTTGTCGGTCATGAGCGGAATCTCGCCCATGTAAACGTCTTGCTCTTTGATGTCCTTAATGGACTTCGAGCTCGCCTCTTTGTCGTAAATAATGAGACGGACCTTGACGCGGAGTGCGCAGGCATACGTTGTGCCACGCAACACACATTCGTCAACGTCAAATACGGGGGTGCCCAGAGAGTAATCCACGTACTCCAAAGCCGCGCTTCCACTGTAACTGACAATGGGAAAAACGGACCGGAACGCTGCGTGCAGACCGTAGTCGCCGCGCTCATCTACCGGGGTGTCAGACTGAGTGAACTTCCGGTAGGAATCCAGCTGGATGGCCAGCAGATAGGGGATATCCATCACCTTCGGCATGGAGCCAAAATCTTTGCGAAGGCGCTTCTTCTCTGTAAACGAGTAAGTCATTGATACTCCTCAACGAATCTCATCGGCCGAGGCCGACACTAATGGCTTAACGCCATAAACAACCGGCTACTAGAACCGGGAAAAGGCCGGTGCGCAATGCGCACCAGCCCGGACCTGCAAATCTGCAATCCTAGACGGATCACTTAAGCTCGACTGAACCGCCAGCTTCTTCGATTTGCGACTTGATGTCCTCAGCGTCTTCTTTGCTAACGCCTTCTTTGATGGGTGATGGCGCACCATCAACCAGGCCTTTCGCCTCTTTGAGGCCAAGACCAGTGATCGCGCGAACTGCCTTGATCACGTTTACTTTCTTATCACCTGCAGAAGCGAGGATGACGTCGAATTCAGTCTGCTCAGCTGCTGCTGCGCCACCTGCATCGCCACCCGCTGCTGGCGCTGCTACTGCAACGGCTGCTGCGGCTGAAACGCCGAACTTCTCTTCCATCGCTTCAACCAGCGCAACAACATCCATTACGCTCATTTCTGCGATTGCATCAAGGATTTCTTCCTTTGAAATTGCCATGTTTATCTCTCCTAAAATGTGTAGTCGAGCACTCGCTTACGCGGTTTGCTCTTTTTGATCACGAACCGCTGCCACTGTACGAACGAGCTTGCTTGGTACTTCATTAATCGTACGAACAAGCTTGCCGACAGGCGCTTGCATAACGCTCATCAACGATGCGAGTGCTTGCTCTCGAGTTGGCAGTTTCGCCAACACGTCGAGCTGATCTGCACCCAGCAACTTACCGCTGACAGACAATGCTTTGACTTCGAAATCGCTGTTTTCCTTAGCGAAATCTTTGAACAACCGTGCCGCTGCACCGGGATCTTCCATTGAAAATCCAAAGATGGACGGACCTACCAATGTGTCGGAGACACATTCGTAGTCAGTACCTTCCAATGCACGCTTAGCGAGTGTGTTGCGAACAACACGCAAACTAATTTGATTCTCGCGAGCGGTGGCGCGGAGAGCCGTCATGTCATTCGATGCCACGCCTCGGGCGTCAGCAATAACGAGTGACAAAGCACTGGCCGCTGTCTCGTTGACTTCAGCGACGATCGCTTTCTTCTCTTCGAGTCCAATTGCCACGGATCTACTCCTATGGTTTATGCCAAGGCCATAACACTGCTATGACCACCCTAGGTGAACGGATTCACCATCTGCGTAGGTTGAACACTACCGGCTTCGTTTAAGGAGACTAGCTCCCCCTACGGTCTTTGATAGTCCCGCGTCCTGCTAGGGGCTATGCCCACACACTCTGCTTAAGACTTCAAAGTGGAGCGCTGAACTGCTGCACTCCAAACTCGCCAAACAGCGACGAGTTCGCCCCGAGGTTTACCCGGAGCAAATTCCTACTTCATTAAATATCGATTGCGCCGTGATCGATGGTGACGCCGGGACCCATGGTGGTCGACAGCGTGACTTTGCGGAAGTAAACGCCTTTCGCTGCCGCAGGCTTCGCCTTTTTAAGGTCTGCCAAGACAGCGAGAAGGTTGCCTTCAATTGCCGCAGGTTCAAAATCGATCTTGCCAATACCGCCATGAACGATACCGTTCTTATCAGTTCGGAAACGCATCTGACCCGCCTTGGCGTTTTGCACTGCCGCCGCGATATCGGGCGTAACGGTGCCAGTCTTGGGGTTAGGCATAAGGCCGCGGGGACCCAGCACCTGACCTAACTGACCAACAACGCGCATAGCGTCTGGCGATGCAATAACGACGTCAAAGTCCATCATGCCGCCTTTCACTTGCTCAGCCAGATCTTCCATACCAACCAAATCGGCCCCAGCCTCTTTGGCCTTGTCTGCATTTTCACCCTGAGTGAATACGGCAACGCGCACTTCTGAACCTGTACCGTGCGGAAGCGTTGTAGCGCCTCGAACACCTTGATCAGATTTCCGAGCATCAACACCTAGATTGACAGCTACCTCGACCGACTCATTAAACTTGGCAGTTGCCGTTTCCTTGAGGATCGCAATCGCCTCATCCAGTGGGTAGCTCTTGTTCGCGTCTACGCGCTCACGAAACGCTTTTACACGCTTTGATAACTTAGCCATCTTAAACAACCCCCTCTGTGTCGATACCCGCAGCGCGAGCACTACCCGCAATGGTTCGAACCGCCGCATCCATATCGGCTGCAGTCAGGTCAGGCCATTTTTGCGTTGCTACCTCTTCCAACTGAGCACGCGTTACCTTGGCAACTTTCTCAGTATTAGGTCGACCGGAGCCGCTCTTGATGCCCGCAATTTTCTTAAGAAGAACCGACGCTGGCGGCGTCTTCTTAATGAAGGTGAAGGATTTGTCGTTGTAGACAGTAATAACTACCGGAATGGGAAGCCCTGGCTCGACACCCTGAGTCTCAGCGTTGAACGCTTTACAGAACTCCATGATGTTGACGCCCTTCTGGCCCAATGCTGGACCTACGGGCGGCGAGGGATTCGCCTGGCCGGCAGGGATTTGCAGCTTGATGTAGCCGTCAATTTTCTTTGCCATGTTGTTAACTCCTGGGTGCAAGCGCCGTTGTAGTCGAACTACGCGGGCTCCCCAACTAGTGCCGCTAAGCGGCGTTCATCTTCCACTGCTCTCGCAGTGACTACGATCAGCCTTTCTCGACTTGACCGAATTCCAACTCTACGGGCGTTGAACGACCGAAGATCAAAACAGCCACATTCAAGCGGCTCTTTTCATAATTCACACTCTCAACGACGCCATTGAAGTCGTTGAACGGCCCATCGATGACACGAACCATCTCACCGGGCTCGAAGACAGTCTTGGGCTTGGGCTGATCTACACCCGCTTCGACTCGCTGAAGGATCGCATTCGCCTCCGCTTCAGTAATCGGCGCAGGTCGATCGGCCTTCCCGCCGATAAAGCCCAGCACGCGTGGCGTGTCCTTGACCAAGTGCCAAGTATCGTCATCCAGCTCCATCTGTACCAAGACGTATCCTGGGAAAAACTTTCGCTCGCTCTTTCGCTTCTGGCCACCTTTCATCTCAATCACTTCCTCAGTAGGGACAATGATTTCGCCAAAGCGGTCTTGCATAGCAAAGCGCTCGATGCGCTCCTTCAGAGCGACGGCCACTTTTTTCTCGTACTGAGAAAATGCGTGTACTACATACCAACGTAAAGCCATGCTCTATTCCTAACCCAGCAAAAGTGAAGCAATCCAGCCAAGGAAGCTGTCTAGCGCCCAGAAGAACAATCCGCACAGCACAACAAATATCAAAACGATAATGGTTGTTTGTGATGTCTCTTGTCGCGTAGGCCAGATCACCTTGCGGATTTCTGTACGTGCACCCTTGATCATTGACCAAGCAGAAGCACCTTTCTCTGTCGTAACCGCCACAGACATCGCAATACCAGCCACGACCAGCATTGCAATTACGCGGTACAGCAACGACTCGTCACTGAAATAGCTATTGCCGTAGATACCAGCGCCGACCAATAGAACGACGAGTAACCACTTCACGCTATCGAGCTTATTGCCCGCAGCTTCACTCATATCCAATCCTTGTCAGAGAGCGAAACTCGCTCTCGTAAATACAGCGCCACTCTCGTATTGGATGAGAGTGGCAGGCCAGGAGGGAATCGAACCCCCAACCTGCGGATTTGGAATC
>WTJR01000142.1 GCA_011524755.1 Halieaceae bacterium
CCGCCGCCCAGCGCCGGGCGTCACCGCACCGACTAGTTCTAGATCAATTTTGCGATCATCGAGATCCACACGAGCCACCTGAACGCGCACCGCATCGCCCAACTGATACGTTTGCCGGGTGTGTTCGCCGACCAGGCGTTGCGATGCCTGATCGAAGTGGTAGTAGTCCGATGGAAGAGCACTAATGTGTACAAGACCTTCCATATAAATGTCGGTGAGTTCGACAAACATGCCAAAACGAGTCACCGATGCGACGACACCGGCAAATTCGTCTCCAATGTGGTGGCGCAAGTACTCACACTTCAGCCACAGCTGAACATCGCGGGTTGCATCATCGGCACGTCGCTCAGTCATCGAGCAATGCTCTCCCGCCGTGACAAGATCAGTCATTGTGTAGGGATAGAGTGCTCGGGTTTCATCTTTTGAACGCTTTCGGGGCGTGGAACCTGAGGCAGTTGCGAGTCGCTTGATTGCTCGGTGAACTAATAAGTCCGGATAGCGTCGGATGGGCGAAGTGAAATGCGCATAGGCTTCATAGTTAAGGCCAAAATGGCCACCATTGTCTGGTTTGTAGACCGCCTGACTGAGCGAACGAAGCAACATCGTTTGAATCACCTGAGCATCGTCGCGCTCTTCCAACCGCGACAGCACACTTTGATAATCCAATGGCGTGGGGTCCATACCCCCTGGCAGATCGAGGGCAAGCTCGCCTAGAAAGGTGCGAAGCGCTTCTAACCGTTCAGCAGAGGGGCCTTCATGCACGCGAAACAGTGCAGCCAACTCGGACGCCTCCAAGTATGCTGCGGTCGCAACATTGGCCGCTAACATGCACTCTTCAATAAGCTTGTGCGCGTCGTTGCGATTCACCGGCACAATCGCATCAATCTTCCGATTGTCGTCAAACAGAATCCGGGTCTCGACGGTTTCGAAGTCGATGGCACCTCGCGTTGATCGCGCCTCTCTGAGCACTTTATACAGCGCGTGCAAACGGAACAGCCCCTCCAGCCGATCAGTGTGAACATCCTCGTGCCATCCGTTTTCGAGAACCTCACCCACCTGCGTGTAGGTTAATCTTGCGTGCGAATGAATCACTGCCTCATAGAATGCCGAATCCGTCACCTGGCCTTGCGCATTAATGACCATCTCACAAACCATAGCGAGGCGATCAACCTCAGGTTTCAGCGAACAAAGTCCATTGGAAAGAACCTCGGGGAACATGGGCACTACCCGCTCGGGGAAGTACACGGAGTTACCTCGATTAAACGCTTCCTCATCAAGCGCACTGCCAATTTGGACGTAGTGACTGACGTCAGCGATGGCCACCCAAAGACGAAACCCCGACCCTTCGGTTTCACAATAGACCGCATCATCAAAGTCTCGGGCATCCTCGCCGTCAATAGTGACCAGGCCAAGGTGCCTCAAATCAACACGATTTTGCTTGTCCGACTCAGAGGGCTCATCGCGCAGGGCGCCCGCTTCGGACAGCACAGCATCTGGCCATTCATGAGGAATATCGTGCGCCCGAATCGCGACATCAATCTCGAGTCCTGGATCGAGGTGATCACCCAAAATCTCCTCAACTTCACCCTTGGCGCCGAGCACTTCAGTTGGGTAATCGGTGAGCTTGACCGAGACAAGCTGACCAGATTTCGCGCCGCGCTTTGATTTAGGTGGAATCAGTACGTGATTACTGATGCGCCGGTTATGTGGCAGGAGGTAACCAATTCCACCCTCCTCCATGTAGCGCCCGACAATATGGGTGTGTGCGCGTGTCAGCACTTCAACGATCTGACCCTCTGGTCGCCCCTTATCGTCATGGCCCGATTGAGCTACCAGCACCTCATCACCATCGAACACGCTGTACATCTGCCGACTCGAGAGGAAAAAGTCGTCACCACCATCAGTCGGAGAGGCAAAGCCGTAGCCATCTCGATGGCCAATGATTTTGCACTTCACCAGGTCCATCTTCTTGGGTAGACCGAGGGCTCCGCGTCGGCCTGAAATCAGCTGGCCATCACGCTGCATCGCCTTGACGCGCTTTTGAAGCGAGAACAGATCGCTGTCGTTGTGAATACCCAATGCATCGGCAAGCTCAGTGAAGCGCATCGGTACATCACGCTCCGCCATGACAGCGAGAATCAATTCTCGACTTGCAATGGGTTGATCATATTTTTGGGCCTCGCGCTCAGCTTGAGGATCAGTCGGCGCAGTGGCCTTAGAGGGTTTTTTCAAAATTCCGCCAGTGGAGGTAGTGGATAGCTGATTGCTATGACATATACGCAAAGTGTACGGCGATGCGATTGACAAATAAATGTCCAA
>WTJR01000046.1 GCA_011524755.1 Halieaceae bacterium
TGCTCGCTGTATTCCACCACGATAATCTTGTGGCCCGTATGGCTAGATACGGCATCCGTAAACGCACCAACAACACCCGCGCCTTTCCCTGACAGGGTTGGAGAGCCCTCGAGCCCTTCAATCATGACATTAAGGTGATCAACGGCATCGTCTCTCGCCAGCTGGTAGTTACCAACCGACAGTTGCGGACGATCTAGCAGATAGGTTTCGAGGAACAGTTGGTGGATATCGTCCGATTGCACTTCTGTTTCCGATCGTTCTGCAAGTGCCTGAACCGAAGCGCTGAAGTCGACCTGCAACCATCGAGGAAGATCGAGCCCGTAGTCCCGGTTGAGCACATAGGCAACGCCACCTTTCCCTGACTGGCTATTGATACGAATCACTTCCTGATAACTGCGACCAATATCCGCGGGATCGATAGGCAGGTAAGCAACTTCCCACAGACTATCACCCTCTCGCCGCGCCAAACACTTGTTAATAGCGTCCTGGTGGCTGCCTGAAAAGGCAGTGAATACCAGCTCACCCGCGTAGGGGTGTCGAGGATGTAACGGCAATTGCGTGCACTCTTTACACACGGCAATCATTTCATCCATTTGCGAAAAATCGAGTTGAGGGTCGATGCCTTGGCTGTACAGATTCATCGCCATGGTCACGATGTCCATATTGCCGGTCCGCTCACCGTTCCCTAGCAAAGTACCTTCAATCCGATCGGCGCCGGCCAAAAGACCCAGCTCACTCGCCGCGACAGCACCACCACGATCGTTGTGTGTATGAAGCGAAATCAATAGCGACTCTCGGTGATTCACATTGTCACAGAACCACTCAATCTGATCGGCGTAAACGTTGGGCGTACTTACTTCAACAGTTGCCGGCAAGTTAATGATCATCTTGTTATCAGGTGTTGGCGAGATGACATCAATAACGGCGTTACAAACGTCAACCGCGAAATCCATTTCTGTGCCGGTAAAGCTCTCCGGGCTGTACTCAAACACCCACTCGGTTTCAGGGTACTTGGCCGCTGCAGATTTCACGAGCTCTGCGCCCTTTACCGCGATATCAGTGATGCCTTCCCGGTCTAAACCAAATACGAAATCACGCTGGACAGTAGACGTGCTGTTGTAAAAATGAAGTACCGCACGCTTGCACCCCTTTAGCGCTTCAAAAGTCTTTACGATGAGCTCCTCGCGCGCCTGAGTAAGCACCTGAACAGTTACATCATCAGGGATACGGTTCTCGTCAATAAGCTTTCTTAGAAAATCAAAATCGTGTGACGAAGCGGAGGGAAAGCCGACTTCAATCTGTTTAAAGCCAAGATCGAGCAACAACTCCCACATCCGCAATTTCTTGTCGGATGTCATAGGCTCTATTAAGGCCTGATTCCCGTCACGCAAATCGACACTGCACCACTCAGGCGCCTTGGTTAACACAGCATCGGGCCACCGGCGGTCAGCCTTCTTTAGTGGTTGATACTTGGGGTACTTCCGATAATCAAACGCCCCAAACTCTGAATGATTCATAGCTAACTCAATTAAGTGAACTTTAACCTTGGAATTGTACGCCTCAGCGCTTAGGGAATTTGATCAAAATCACCGATATCAGCACCAAGTAATGGTGAATAAATCCTAATTTGACTTTTTTTGAGCGAAATACGCTAATATTGGCGATATGCTTGATGTTAATGACCTAGATCGAACCGACCTGCGCTTACTCGCTGAGCTGCAGAAAGACGCCAGCCTGAGCAACCTCGAGCTGGCCGATAAAGTGGGATTGTCACCCACGCCTTGTGCACGTCGGGTTAAGCGACTCGTCACCGAGGGCTTCATCGAGCGTCAGGTTGCCATCCTGAACCCGGAAAAGCTGGGCTATGACCTTACGGCCCACGTCAGCATCTCTATGGATCGCCATACGCCCGATCGCTTCGATAACTTTGAGACAGAAATAGCGACTTACGACGAAGTCATTGATTGCTCCGTGGTTACCGGGCAGAGCGCGGACTATCTATTACGTGTCGTCGTTAAGGACATGAAGCACTTTGAAGCCGTGCTGTTAGGCAAGCTGACCCGCATCCCTGGTGTCACGGGTGTGCATTCGAGCTTTGTTTTGAGAAAGGTGATAAGCCGAACAGAAATACCGCTCAGCTAGCGAGACCTACTGGCTACTGAGACTCAATCAGCCGCGTTGGCAGCGCGCTCTAATCGTGCGAGCTCTTTATCGGCGAGAAAAGCCGCTATTTTCAGCATGTTCGCCTGGCTGCCCGCCTGCCGTGTATCGATGCGGTACTTTCCATTGACCATGAGTGAGGGCGTGCCTTGCACACG
>WTJR01000018.1 GCA_011524755.1 Halieaceae bacterium
GCATCGACGCAAATACCATCAGGCACATCACCTTCGGGCAGCTGAGCCCATAGCCTGCGATTGACCAAGTCCCCGGTAGATTCAATATCGAAGGCCGTGAGACACCCGCGATAGGTCTCAGCCACAACAAGTGTCTTGCCGCCATCGATGAGAACCATACCGTTCGCGAAAAGCAGATCACAGGCAGCGGCATGAACAGATCGGTCAGTATCAATGCGGGCTAGGGTGCCTGGTGCAATGGCTTCGCCATCTTGGTGAACAAAACCGAAATTACCTACCCATGCTCGACCGCTGGGATCAACGAGCATGTCGTTGATGCGCCGCTCTGCGATGGCGGAGACGTCCGCGTACTCATTTAGTCCTTGCGTTTCGGACCATCGGTGAAGGGTCTTGTCCAGCATGGACGAAACGAGAAGATCACCGTTGGGTAACCATCCCAATCCCGACGGCTGTTGTGGTACGGAGAAAACTTTTTCCGGTAGCTCTCCCGGGACGACTCGAAACACGGCCTCGTCGTAAAAGTCCGAGAACCATAATGCTCCCTCGTGCCAGCGCGGACCTTCAACGAAGGTGAAACCCTGGCAAATGAGTGTTCCGTTTTCCACTTTATGAATCTCCCGCGCCGTTCGGATCTGTAGTGACGAGGCGCATGCAGTTCTAGACCCGTAGATGCAAAGGGTACTCGCAGGGGGCTGCTCAGTTTCTAGCGGCAACCTCCTGATCGCGCAGTGTTCGCCGCATAATCTTCCCTGTGGTTGTCATAGGCAGGCTGTCGACAAATTCAATCAACTTCGGTACCTCATGTTTTGCGAGATGCTCTCTCACTAGCGCCTTTAGTGACTCAGCCAGTGTCTCAGTTGGTTCGGTATTCTCGGAGACAACAATAAAGGCTTTAATGATTTCGGTGCGGGTCTCATCGGGCACCCCAATGACAGCCGCCAGCTGCACAGCAGGGCTTTTGAGTAAGCAGTCCTCTATCTCTGTCGGTCCAATTCGGTATCCAGAGCTTGTAATCACATCATCGGTGCGACCGTGGAACCACAAGAATCCATCCTCATCCTGCTCTCCTAGATCTCCCGTGATCATCCAGTCGCCAATGAATTTACCGTCCGTCGCCTCGAGATTATTTAAGTAACCCGAGAACATCGCCGGATGCGGCCTTTTGATGGCGATATTGCCCTGAACGCCACAATCCACCTCATTCCCATCGTCATCAACGATGGCACAGACTGAGCCAGGCATCGCTTTACCCAGCGACCCGTGGCGCACGTCCATCAGACGAGGGTTTGTCCCAATCATGCCGTTGCATTCTGTTTGTCCAAACCCTTCACTAATCGTCAGTCCGAAGCGCTCATCGGCCCACAGTGCTAATTCTTTCCCAACAGCTTCCCCGCCGCTCAATACCACACGAAGCTGAAGTTCAGGAGACTCATCCGAATCAATCTGCCTCATGAGTTTGAGTACCGTGGGAGTCAGTAGAGAGACCGTAATGTCATGCTGGCCCAAAATGCGGAAGGCCGCTTGTGCATTGAACCCTTCCATGTCGGTTGAGACGACTCTGCAGCCTGAGTACCACCCAACGAGGAGAATATTGATGAGACCCGCGATCCATGCCCAATCCGCAGGCGACCAAAGGGTGTCGCCTTCTCTCGGGCCATAGTCGTAGTAGTACTCAAACAGCGGCTTGTTGCCAAGCAGGACCCGGTGCGGCATCAACACACCTTTAGGCTGACCTGTCGTCCCGGAGGTAAAGCTAATCCAGGCCGTATCCTCGCTCCGAGTTTTGACATTATCGAAGTCAGCTGGCTGGTTTGAGATGGCAGCCCACAGCGATAAGGCGTTGGTAGGAGACTCATCATCGACCACCACGATGTGCTCGAGCGATGGGCATAGGCTCCGTATGCTCTGAACTTTCTGCAGATTTGCTTTGTTGGTAATGCAGACTTTTGCTTCAGTGCTCAATAGTCGATGCTCTATCGCATCGGGTCCAAAGAGCACCGACGCCAAACACGAAACGACGCCTGATTTGAAGCAGGCAAGGTGAGAGATAGCACACTCCGGGGATTGCGTGAGTAGTATGAGCGCACGATCACCTTGCGCCACACCCAGACTGCTAAGCAGATTCGCGAGTTGATTCGAATAGCGTTTTATCTCTGCAAAGGTGAATTGTGTAATCGAGCCGTCGAGGCTTTCATGGGTCATTGCAACTCGGGATGTGTCGTCAGCCCAGCGATCGCAGACAGCATCCGCAATATTAAAATACTCGGGAATCTGCCATGAAAACTTGCGGCATATTTCCTCGTAACT